>CADCUJ010000010.1 GCA_902805855.1 uncultured Nocardioidaceae bacterium | reverse complement strand
GGGTTCCTCGTCCACGATCAGCTGTCCGATCGTGCAGTCGGTGCCGCTGGACAACACGTGCTCGAGCCCCAGCAGCGGATGGTCGGACACGTAGAGGCCGAGCATGTCGCGTTCGTGGCCGAGCAGCGTCTGCTTGTCCCAGTCGGCGATGTCGGGGACGGCGACGGTGACCCCCCAACCACCCCCGGCCCTTGGAGCCGAGCCGTCCTCGTCGGCGGCGTCCAGCGCACCGAACAGGGAGTCCTGTCCGATCGCCTCGTTCCGCTTGATGTCCACGTACTGGTCGACCGCCGACTCGTGGATGGCGACCAGTGCCCGGCGGCGGTGACCCATGGAGTCGAACGCACCCGCCTTCACCAGCGACTCGATGACCCGCTTGTTGCACACCAGTGTCGAGACCTTGTCCATGAAGTCGACGAAGTCGGCGAACCGGCCCTTCTCCCGGCGCGCCGCGACCACCGCGTCGACCACGTTGCTGCCGACGTTGCGCACTGCAGACAGACCGAAGCGGATGTCGGTGCCGACCGGCGTGAACGTGGACTCCGACTCGTTGACATCAGGCGGCAGCACCTTGATGCCCATCCGGCGACACTCGTTGAGGTAGATCGCCATCTTGTCCTTGTCGTCCTTGACCGAGGTCAGCAACGCGGCCATGTACTCGGCTGGGTAGTTCGCCTTCAGGTACGCCGTCCAGTAGGAGACGAGGCCGTACGCCGCCGAGTGCGCCTTGTTGAACGCGTAGTCCGAGAACGGCAGGAGCACGTCCCAGAGCGACTGGACTGCCTCGTCGGAGTAACCACGCTGCCGCATCCCCGCGGAGAACGACTCGAACTGCTGGTCCAGCTCGGCCTTCTTCTTCTTCCCCATCGCCCGACGCAGCAGGTCCGCCTGACCGAGGGAGTAGCCCGCCAGCTGCTGCGCGATCGCCATCACCTGCTCCTGGTAGACGATCAGGCCGTAAGTCTCGCCCAGCACCTCCTCGAGAGCCTCGGCGAGCTCGGGGTGCAGCGGGGTGACCGGTTCCCGCCCGTTCTTGCGGCGGGCGTACTTGTTGTGGGAGTCCGCGCCCATCGGTCCTGGCCGGTAGAGCGCGCCGACCGCCGAGATGTCTTGGAAGCTGTCCGGGCGCATGCTGCGCAGCAGCGCCCGCATCGGACCGCCGTCGAGCTGGAAGACGCCGAGCGTCTCGCCCCGACCCAGTAGGCGGTAGGTCTCGGCGTCGTCGAGGGAAAGCTCCTCGAGAACCACCTTCACCTGGCGGTTCGTCTCGATGTTCACCAGCGCGTCGTCGAGCACGGTGAGGTTGCGCAGCCCGAGGAAGTCCATCTTGATCAGGCCGAGGCCCTCACAGGTGGGGTAGTCGAACTGGGTGATCGTCGCGCCGTCCTGCTCGCGGCGCATCACCGGGATCAGGTCTATCAGCGGCTCGCTCGACATGATCACACCCGCGGCGTGCACCCCCCACTGCCGCTTGAGCCCCTCGAGCCCGAGCGCGGTGTCCACGACCTTCTTCACGTCCGCGTCGGAGTCGTAGAGCGCGCGAAACTCCCCGCCCTCCTTGTAGCGGGTGTCCGCGCCGTCGAAGATCCGTTTGAGCGGCACGTCCTTGCCCATCACCGGAGCCGGCATCACCTTGGTGATCCGCTCGCCCATCGCGAACGGGTAGCCCAGCACCCGGGAGGCGTCCTTCACGGCCTGCTTGGCCTTGATCGTGCCGTAGGTGACGATCTGGGCGACCCGGTCGTCGCCGTACTTGTCGGTGACGTACCGGATCACCTCCCCCCTCCGCCGCTCGTCGAAGTCGATGTCGAAGTCCGGCATCGAGACCCGGTCGGGGTTGAGGAAGCGCTCGAAGATCAGGCCGTGCCGCAGCGGGTCGAGGTCGGTGATCCGCATGGCGTAGGCCGCGATCGAGCCGGGACCGGAGCCTCGGCCCGGGCCGACTCGGATGCCGTTGTTCTTGGCCCAGTTGATGAAGTCCGCAACCACCAGGAAGTAGCCGGGGAACCCCATCTGGGTGATCACCCCGACCTCGAAGTTCGCCTGTCGACGCACGTCGTCCGGAATGCCTTGGGGGTAGCGGAAGCTCAGGCCACGCTCGACCTCCTTGACGAACCAGGAGTCCTCGCTCTCCCCCGCCGGCACCGGGAAGCGGGGCATGTAGTTGGCCGACTCGTTGAACGAGACCTCGCAGCGCTCGGCGATCAGCAAGGTGTTGTCACAGGCCTCGCGGAGGTCGTACCGGCCTTCCCAGAGCTCACGCATCTCCGCCGGCGACTTGAGGTAGAAGTCCTTGGCGTCGAACTTGAACCGGTTCGGGTCGGCCATCGTCTTGCCCGACTGGACGCACAGCAGCGCCTCGTGCGCGTCAGCGTCGCCGACGTCGGTGTAGTGCAGGTCGTTGGTGGCCACCATCGGCAGCCCGAGATCCCTGCCGAGCCGGAGCAGGCCGTCGCGCACCCGGCTCTCGATCGAGAGTCCGTGGTCCATCAGCTCGAGGAAGAAGTTGCCGGGCCCGAAGATGTCTCGGAAGTCGGCGGCCGCGGCCCGGGCCTTGTCGTAGTCCCCGATGCGGAGCCAGGTCTGCACCTCGCCCGAGGGGCAGCCGGTGGTGCCGATCAGCCCGTGGGCGTACTCGGCCAGCAGCTCCCGGTCCGCCCGCGCCTTGTAGAAGAAACCCTCGAGCGAGGAGCGTGAGGAGAGCCGGAACAGGTTGTGCATCCCGGCCGTGCTCTCGGCCAGCACGGTCATGTGGGTGAACGCACCGCCACCGGAGACGTCGTCGTCGCCGCCCTTGTTCCAGCGCACCCGTCTGCGGTCGAAGCGGGAGGTGTTGGGGGTGAGGTAGAGCTCGCTGCCGATGATCGGCTTGACGCCTGCCGCCCGGGCCTTGGTGTAGAAGTCGTAGGCGCCGAAGACGTTGCCGTGGTCGGTCATCGCCAGCGCCGGCATGCCAAGCTCTGCCGTGCGCCGGAACAGGTCGGGCAGCCGGGCTGCCCCGTCGAGCATGGAGTACTCGGTGTGCACGTGCAGGTGCACGAAGGAGTCGCCCGGACCGGACCCGACTGACATCGGCGAGGATCGCCCCTTCCACCTGGACACGGCACACAGGACACACACATGGGGTCAGCCCAGTCGCAGACAGACACTGCAGCTGACGTTCTGGGGAAGAACCGTCAGCCTACGTGACCTGACCGACCAAATCAGGCAGGACCCACGGACGTTTCACGCTCCGCTCGCGCTCTCCGGCTTCGCGGCCGTGTCCGACTGGCCGCTCGCACCTCGACCACTCGCTCCGCTCGCGCTCTCCGGCTTCGCGGCCGACAGACTCTCCACGATGACCGCGTGCAGGATCCGCTGGATCCGCTCCGCCCCCAGGTTCGGAGCGTGCTCGGCCAGCCGAGCAGCGATCTCCGCCTCCCGGCCATGGTCGCGACCCTCGTGCCCGGCGACCGGCTTGAACCGCTGGATCGCCGCGGTCAGCGCCGCCCGCCGGGCGAGCACCCGGCCGAGATCGGTGTCCACCGCGTCGATGCGCCGGCGCAGGTACCCCACCGGGTCCGTGCCCGGCCACGCCATGGCGATGTCGGGCACGCCCTCCTCGTTGTCGCTGCCGTCGGTGCGCTCCAGGCGAAGCAGTCCGTGCCGCTGGTAGAAGCGCTGCGCCGGCTGGTTCGACTCGAAGACCCACAGCCCGAACCCGCCCGGCCGCAGCGACTTCGCCAGGTCGAGCAGCACTGTTCCGATGCCCTGCCCGGTCTCCTCCGGACGCACGTACAGCGAGTCGAGCCACTCCGGGTCGAGGATCAGGTAGCCGAGGATCCCCTCCCGCTCGGCGACCCACGTCTCCCGGCCGCCTCCGACGCCCCCGAGCAGCTCGCCGAACCAGGCGTGCACCTGCTCCGGCGTGTGCACCGGGGGCGGCATGGCGGGTTGGCTTGCCCGCCGTGCGGCCAGGAAGAGTGAGGCCAGGTCGGGGGCGTCGGCTGCGGTCGCCGGCCGCACGGCCAGATCAGGACTCGTCACGGATCAGTGCCAAGGCTCGCTCGAGGTCGTCGGGATAGCTGGACTCGAACTCGACGTAGGTACCGTCCTCGGGATGCTCGAACCCCAGGCGTACGGCGTGCAGCCACTGTCGCTCCAGGCCGACCCGCTTGGCCAGCACCGGATCGGCACCGTAGACGCTGTCACCGAGGCAAGGGTGCTTCAGGGCCGCCATGTGCACCCGGATCTGGTGGGTGCGGCCGGTCTCCAGGCGCACCTCCAGCAGGCTGGCGAACCGGTGCGCCTCGAGGGTCTCGTAGTGGGTGACGCTGTGCTTGCCATCCGCCATCACCGCGAACTTGTAGTCGTGACGGGGATGGCGACCGATCGGCGCGTCGATCGACCCGCGCAGCGGGTCCGGGTGTCCTTGCACCAGAGCGTGGTAGGTCTTGTCCACAGTCCGGCTGCGGAACGCGTTCTTCAGCGCCGAGTAGGCGTACTCCGACTTCGCGACGACCATGACGCCAGAGGTGCCCACGTCGAGCCGCTGCACGATGCCCTGCCGCTCGGCGGCCCCGCCGGTGGCGATCCGGTAGCCCGCACCGGCCAGGTGCCCCACCACGGTGGGGCCGCTCCACCCAGGGCTGGGGTGCACGGCAACCCCGACGGGCTTGTCGAGGACGACGATCGCGTCGTCGTCGTGGAGCACCACGACTCCCTCCACGGACTCCGGCACGACCGTGACCGGCTCGGCCGGGCTCGGGAGCAAGACCTCGAGCCACGAACCGGCCTGGACGCGCTCGGACTTCGCCGGTGGGCTTCCGTCCACGGTGACGTGCCCCGCCGCGATCAGGTCGGCCGAGCGCGTGCGGGACAGTCCGAACATGCGTGCCAACGCGGCGTCGACCCGTTCGCCCGCCAGCCCGTCCGGGACCGCGAGGCTGCGCCGGCCGCCGCCGTCACCCGCGGTCATGAGTCACCGCGGCTGCGGGGCGCAGCGTCGTCGGCGTGGCGAAGACCGTCGACCCGGACCCCGCGGAGGGCCTGCACGATGATCACGCCCGCAGCGAGGTTGATGCAGACGTCCGCGACGTTGAAGACGGGGAAGTTCGGGAACATGAAGAAGTCGACCACGTGGCCACGCAGCGGTCCCGGCGAGCGGAACAACCGGTCGGTGAGGTTGCCGAGGACGCCGCCGAGCAGGCACCCGAGGCCGATGGCCCATCCCGTGCTGCCGAGCCTGCGGGCGACCCAGACCACGACGATGGCGGCGACGATCGCCACGACCGAGAGCACCGGTGTGTAGCCGGTGGCAGTGCTGAAGGCGGCGCCCGGGTTCCGCGCAAGGTTCAGGCTGAAGTACGAGTCGACGAGCTCGACGGCGGGACGGCCGGTGAGGGTGTTCACCGCGACGATCTTGCTGCTGACGTCCGCGACGTAGGTCAGCGCCGCGACCGCGACGAACAGTCCGATCGGTCTTCGATTGGCTCCCGGCTCCCGATCAGGTCCCGCCTGGCCGCTTCGAGTCAGCGACGCTCCTCGCGCTGCTTGCATGGCAGGCACAGTGTCGCACGCGGGAATGCCATCAGCCGCATCTTGCCGATGGGCTGGCCACAGCTCTCGCAGACCCCGTAGCTTCCGTCGTCGATGCGGGCCAAAGCCCGCTCGGTCTGCGCGAGCATGTCGCGAGCGTTGTTGGCCAGGCTCATCTCGTGGTCGCGCTCGAACGTCGTCGAGCCCACGTCGGCCTGGTCGTTGCCGGCCCCGTCCCCGGCGTCACGCATCAGCCCGGCCAGCTCCTCGTCGGCGACGTTCAGCTCCGAGCGGAGCCGGCGGACGTCCTCGTCGAGCTCGGCGCGGACCTCGGCGAGCTCCTTGGCCGTCCACGGCTTCTCATCCGACTTCACCGCGAGCCGTCCGGCCTGTGCGCTCGCCGTCTGCTTGGTGCTCTTGCTGGTGCTCTTGGTCGCGCTCTTCTTGGGGGTGGTCTTGCGGGTGCTCGGCCGTGACGGCGGGGCCGTGGACGCGGCCACCTTCTTGGCGGTGCCCTTCGCAGCGGTGCTCTTCGTCGCGGTGCTCTTCGTCGCGGTGCTCTTGGCCTTGGCCTTCGTCGCCGCCTTCTTTGCGGTGGTCTTCTTCGCGGTGGTCTTCTTTGCGGTGCTCTTGGCCGGAGTCTTCTTCACCGCGGCGGTCTTGGCGCTGGTCGTCTTGGCGGGGACCTTCTTCGCCGTGCTCTTCTTGGCCGTGCTCTTCTTGGCCGTGCTCTTCTTGGCGGGGGCCTGCTCCGCCGTGCTCTTCTTGGCGGCGCTCTTGGCGGAGGCCGGCTTGGTGGCGACTTTGGTGGTGGAGCGTGCCATCCCGGTGGCCCCCCTCTCAGCCTCGGTGCGCGGCGACCGGCCGCGCGGGTGCGGTGAGGATATGCCCTGACTCGCCCCACATCAACTCGACATCCAGCCGTCTTGCAACCAGCTTCCGCCGCTGGGAGAGCCTCGGCGCGTCGCCACCGCGCCGAGCACGTGAGCGATCCCGGTGCCCCTCTGGCACACTGGGTGGCACCGCAAGGCGTTGATGGGCCGAGTAGCTCCAGCACAGCCGGAAGCGACCCGGGGATGGTGTGAGCCCGGGGGCGCTGGCCGGAGCGAACATCATCCTGGAGCCGCCGGAAGAAACCCCGCCGCGACGGGGGACTAGACCCGGCAGCGGTGACCTCACGAGAGGGCCGCCTACAGCTCTGGTGGCCAAGGAGGGTGGTACCGCGGGGCCTGCCGGCCTCGTCCCTTCAGCCCGGTCGGGCACGCCGACCGAGTCAGCCCAGCGAAGCACGGCCGAAGGACACCACCTCGTGAACCAGTATCGCCCCGTCCAGCCGCACGTGGACCTCCCCGCGCTCGAGCACGAGGTGCTCGCTCTCTGGCAGGAGCAGCGGACCTTCGAACGGTCCCTAGAGCGCACCGAGCGCACCGAGCGCACCGAGCGCACCGAGCGCACCGAGCGCACCGAGGACACCCGCGACGGCGAGCGGTCCTGGACGTTCTACGAGGGCCCGCCCACGGCCAACGGTGTGCCCGGCACCCACCACGTCGAGGCGCGCGTGTTCAAGGACGTCTTCCCGCGGTTCAAGACCATGCAGGGCTACCACGTCGAGCGCCGGGCTGGTTGGGACTGTCACGGGCTGCCGGTGGAGCTGGCGGTGGAGAAGGAGCTCGGGTTCTCCTCGAAGTTCGACATCGAGGCCTACGGCGTCGCAGAGTTCAACGCCCGGTGCCGGGAGTCGGTGCTCCGCAACGTCGACATGTTCGAGCGGATGACCGAGCGCATGGGCTACTGGGTGGACACCGAGGACGCCTACCGCACGATGAGCACGGACTACGTCGAGTCCGTGTGGTGGGCACTGAAGCAGATTCACTCCTCCGGCCTACTCGTCGAGGACTACCGGGTGACGCCGTACTGCCCTCGTTGCGGCACCGGACTCTCCGACCACGAGCTGGCGCAGGGGTATGAGACGGTGACCGACCCGTCGGTCTACGTTCGCTTCCCGCTGACGTCGGGGCCGTACGCCGCTTCGGAGGAGTCGGCTGGAGCGGATCTGCTGGTGTGGACGACGACCCCCTGGACCCTGGTGGCCAACACCGCGGTCGCGGTGCACCCCGAGGTGGACTACGTGGTGGCCACGGACGGTGCGCAGAGGTTGGTGGTGGCTCAGCCCCTGATAGGCGACGCGCTGGGTGAGGGCTGGCGGGTGGAGAGCACCATCCGCGGCGCGGACATGGAGCGATGGACCTACCGGCGTCCGTTCGACCTGGTGTCCTTCCCCGAGGGGACCGACGCTCACCACGTGGTGCTCGCGGACTACGTCACCACCGAGGACGGCACCGGGCTGGTGCATCAGTCGCCGGCCTTCGGCGGCGACGACATGGCTGTCGCGAAGGCCTACGGCCTACCGGTGGTGACCCCGGTGGGTCCCGACGGGCGGTTCGCCGCCGACGTACCTCTGGTCGGTGGCCAGTTCTTCAAGCACGCGGACGCCGACCTGGTCGATGACCTCTCGGCCCGCGGGCTGCTCTTCCGCCATGTGCCCTTCGAGCACACCTACCCGCACTGCTGGCGCTGTCACACAGCGCTGCTCTACTACGCGCAGCCGTCGTGGTACATCCGCACCACCCGGATCAAGGACGCCTTGCTGCGGGAGAACCAGGACACGACCTGGTACCCCGCGACCATCAAGTGGGGTCGGTACGGCGACTGGCTCAACAACAACATCGACTGGGCGCTCTCACGCAGCCGGTACTGGGGGACACCGCTGCCGGTCTGGCGATGTGCCGAGGGTCACCAGACCTGTGTCGAGTCGCTCGCCGAGCTCAGCCGGCTCACCGGCGCCGACCAGTCCGGGCTGGACCCGCACCGGCCCTACGTCGACGAGGTGAGCTTTCGCTGCGAGAGCTGTGGTGGCGAGGCACGTCGGGTGCCGGAAGTGATCGACGCCTGGTTCGACAGCGGCTCGATGCCGTTCGCGCAATGGGGCTACCCGCACCGTGAAGGCTCCAAGGCGCGGTTCGAGGACGCGTACCCGGCCGACTTCATCTGCGAGGCCATCGACCAGACCCGTGGCTGGTTCTACACGTTGATGGCGATCGGCACCGCGGTCTTCGACCAGTCCTCCTACCGCAACGTACTGTGCCTGGGCCACATCCTGGCCGAGGACGGACGCAAGATGTCCAAGCATCTGGGCAACATCGTGGAGCCCATCCCGCTGATGGAGCAGCACGGAGCAGACGCCGTGCGCTGGTTCATGGCGGCGTCCGGATCGCCCTGGGCCGCCCGCCGGATCGCTCACGCCAGCCTCCAGGAGATCGTCCGCAAGGTGCTGCTCACCTACTGGAACACCGTGGCCTTCCAGGCCCTCTACGCGCGGACCTCCGGCTGGTCGCCTGGAGACAGCGCCAGTCAGGCGGGGCCGCCCGTGGAGGAGCGGCCGGTGCTCGACCGGTGGCTGCACGCGGAGACGTCGCGTCTGGTCGTGCTGGTCACCGACGCGATGGAGAACTTCGACACCCAGGGTGCCGGGCAGCGGCTGGCGCAGTTCGTCGACGACCTGTCGAACTGGTACGTACGCCGCTCACGCCGCCGGTTCTGGGAGGGCGACCCGGCCGCCCTGACCACCTTGCACGAAACACTCGAGACGCTGACGAAGCTGCTGGCGCCGCTGGTCCCCTTCGTCACCGAACGGGTCTGGCAGGACCTGGTGCGACCCGTCGACCCGTCTGCGGCCGACTCGGTGCACCTGGCGTCCTGGCCGAGCCCGAGGCCCGGAGATGTCGACGAGCAGCTGTCCTCCTCGGTTGCGGTGGCGCGCCGCCTCGTCGAGCTCGGCCGAGCCGCGCGTTCGGAGGCGAAGGTGCGTACTCGCCAGCCGCTGCGCCGGGCACTGGTGGGTTCGGCGACCTGGTCCAGGCTCGACCAGGAGCTGCGTGCGGAGGTGGCCGAGGAGCTCAACGTGGGCGGTCTCGAGCCGCTGTCGGCTGCCGGGGCCGACCTCGTGGACTTCACCGCCAGAGGCAACTTCCGTGCCCTGGGCAAGCGGTTCGCCAAGCAGACGCCCCACGTCGCCGCCGCCATCGCGGCGGCCGACGCGACGGCACTCGCCCGGAGCCTCGAAGAGGAGGGGACGGCGTGGCTCGACGTCGACGGGGACCCGGTCGAGGTCCATGCCGCTGAGGTGATCGTCTCCGAGCGTCCCCGCGAGGGATGGTCGGTGGTCAACGAGCAGGGAGAGACGGTGGCCCTCGATCTCGAGCTGACCCCTGAGCTCGTCAGAGCGGGCCTGGCTCGTGAGGTGGTCCGCCTCGTGCAGGAGGCACGCAAGAACAGCGGCTACGAGGTGAGCGACCGGATCGTGCTGACCTGGCAGGCCTCAGGTGACGTCGCCGAGGCACTGCGAGAGCACGCCGACCTGGTTGCGGCGGAGGTGCTCGCGACAGACCTGCGCGAGGGCGAGCTTGCTACCCACGAGGGCTCCGAGCACGTCGTACGCCAACCAGAGCTTGGGCTGGCCTTCGTGGTCGCGCGGTCCTGAGGCTCAGCCTCGCGCCTGGCTCTGGTTGCCCAGCATGGAGCTGAGCCCACTTCCCGACTGGTCGCCCGGGCCGGACGAGTCGGCGTGCCCGTCGCCGTCGAGCGACTCGAGCTGCTGCTGGAAGTAGGTCCGCAGCCGGCTGCGGTACTCGCGCTCGAAGGCACGCAGGCGCTCGACCTCACCGTTGAGCTGGTTGCGCTGTTGGTCGAGGTCACCGAAGAGCTTCTCGCGCCGCTGGCTCGTCTCGGCGTCGAGTGTCTCCGAGCGGCTGCGCGCGTCTGCCTCGAGCTGCTCCGCCCTGGTGCGGGCCTGGTCCAGAATCTCCTGTGCCTCGCTGTTGGCCTCGGCAACCAGCTCGTCGGCGTTGCGGGTGGCGATCTCCAGCAACCGGGTAGCCGCGCTCGAGGCGTCTGCTGCGGTGTGCACCTGGATAGTCTCGGCAGGCGGCGCGGGCTGTTGATCCTCGCTCGACTCGTCCTGGTCTGCGGCCTCGGCCTGGGCCGGCGGCGGCGGCTCGGTTGTCTGCTGCTCGCCGGGCTCTGGCGTCGGCTGCTGCCCCGGGTCGCCTTGCTGGGCGGTGTCGAGCTTGGTGCGCAGGTCTTTGTTGTCCCGGGTGAGTCTGGCCAGCTCCGCCTCGACCTCGTCGAGGAACTGGTCGACCTCGCCCATGTCATAGCCCTCGCGAAGGCGCACCGGGGTGAAGCGCTTGTTGCTCACGTCCTCTGGGGTCAGTGGCATGACCTTGTCCTTCAACGCTCGGATCCATGGTTCAGCAGGGTGTGTCGCGGCCGGCCGCGCTCGACTTCACGGTACCGCTACCGCCCTGCCCGAGGGCAGAGTTGAGCAAACTCAGGCGAGCAGGATCGAGTCGTTGAGGATCAACAGCAGGTAGCAGATGACGATCACGATCATGAAGCTCAGGTCCAAGGACACGCTGCCCAGGCGCAGCGGCGGGATGAACCGGCGGAAGAACATGATCGGCGGGTCGGTGACCGTGTAGACGACCTCGAGCAGCACCAGCACCGGTCCCTTCGGCGTCCAGGACCGAGCGAACACCTGCACCCAGTCCACGACGAAGCGGACGAACAACAAGGCGAGGAAGATCCAGAGGATCAGGTGGATGATGGAGCCGACGACTGGTGCCACGGGGCGCAAGCCTAGCTCTGGTTGAAGAAGCCACCTTCGGCGATGCGCTGCTTGTCCTCGGCGGCCACCGACACGTTGGGCGGCGAGAGCAGGAAGACCTTGTTGGTGACCCGCTCGATCGTGCCCCGCACCGCGAACACCAGTCCGGCCGCGAAGTCCACCAGCCGCTTGGCGTCAGCGTCGTCCATCTCGGACAGATTCATGATCACCGGGACACCTTCGCGGAAGTTCTCGCCGATGGTGCGCGCCTCGTTGTAGGTGCGCGGGTGGAGCGTGGTGATACGGGAGAGCTCGGCGACGACTCCGGTCGCACTGTGGGGGGAACCACCGGCTGGTGGGCTCGTGGACCGGCGACGGTCGGCGATGTTGGCCACCGACGTCGAGCCACCGTTGCTTCGGGCGGTCTCGGACCCGTCGCGACCTCCGGGCGTCGCGTCGTACCCCTCCCCTGAGGCGTACTCGTCGTCGTAGCGGTCGGCGTCCTCGAGCAGCCCGAGGTACACCCCCATCTTCCGCATTGCGCCGCTCATCCCTCACGCCTTCCGGTGCTTCGCGTCCCCGAGTAGGACACTCCTACGTTGTCGGCGACACTACTTGATCTGAGGACGCTCACCGAGCACCGCGCTGCCAACGCGAACGTGTGTCGCGCCGACCTCGATCGCAGCCTCCAGGTCGGCGCTCATCCCCGCCGAGATCGCGGTGGCCCGGGGCTCCACGGTGCGCACCTCGCGGGCGAGCTCGGCCAGGGTGGCGAACGCAGGAGCGGGATCCTCATCCGGCGGCGCCACCGCCATCACCCCACCCAGTCGCAGGCCGTCGGCCGCAGCGACCAGCTCCGCCAGGGGCACGACATCGACCGGAGGTGCGCCGCCGCGACCGGACCCGGCACGACGGTCCGGCGGATCCAGGCTGACCTGGACGAGGACGTCGATCGTGGTGTCGTGGGCGTGTGCGCCCTTGCTCAGCGCAGTGACCAGCTTGCGCCGGTCCACCGACTCGACCACGTCGGCGTACGCCGCCACGGCAGCTGCCTTGTTGGTCTGCAGGGTGCCGACGAAGTGCCAGGTCAGGGGAAGGTCACGGGTCTCCTCCCACTTCTCGACCGCCTCCTGGTGCCGGTTCTCGCCGACGTGGTGCACACCGAGGTCGGCCAGGATGCGCACGTCGGAGGACGGGAAGAACTTGGTGACGACGGTCAAGGTGACCTCGCCGGGATCTCGCCCCGCGGCTGCGCAGGCACCGGCGATCCGCTCCCGGACCCGGCTGAGGTTGGTGGCGAGCTGCTGGGCTCGCGCGTCGTCTCGACTGCCGGCTCGACTCATCCGCGGACCCAGACCAGGCCCGCCATCCGCCCCGACCACGCTCCCTGGCGGCGGTAGGAGAACAGGTTCTCGTCCTGCATCGTGCACCGAGCGGCGTCCACGACGGCGACGCCCTCGCGCTCCAACTGCGCGCGCACCCCGGAGCCGAGGTCGACCGACGGGGAGCCCCACGACGTGTGTGCGTAGGACTCCGGGACGGCGGCGGCTACCTCGGCACGCATCTGCTCGGGCACCTCGTAGCAGGCGCCGCAGACGTGAGGTCCGATCCAGGCGACCAGCCGCTGCGCACCCAGTGCCCGCATCTCGCGGATGGTGTTCGGCACCACGCCGGCAACCATGCCCGGGCGACCGGCGTGCGCGGCGCCCACCACGCCGGCCTCCGCGTCGGCGAGCAGGACAGGCACGCAGTCAGCCGCACGGACCATCAGCGCGACCTCACGTCTGTCGCTCACCAGTGCGTCTGCCTCCACCGAGGACGCTTCGCCCGAGCCGAGGAATTCGTCGTCGACCAGCAAGACCTCGGCACCGTGCACCTGGCGCACCCGTACCAGTCTTGGCGGTGGGCGACCATCGACGGACACCGCGCGAGCCAGGATCGCGAGGTTCGCCTCGACGGCCTCCGGGTCGTCGCTGCGGCCGCCGAGGTTCAGCGACGCGTACGGACCGCCACTGACTCCACCGTGGCGGTCCGTGAACGCGACGCTGATCGCAGCCCGCGTGTCTCGAAAGGCGAACACCTGTGGGCGAGCGCCCGACTACTTGAGGAAGTCGGGGACGTCGAGGTCGTCGTCGTCGAAGCGGACAGGGCGTGGCTGCCTCTGCTGGGCCGGCTGCGGTGCCGACTGTGGGGAACGGTTGTCCGCACTGGTCTGCTCGCCGCTCGACCGGTCCTGCGCCCCGGACTCTGTCCGCGCGTCGGAGAACCGGGGTTCGGGGCGTTGCGGCTGGCGCTGGCCGGCGACCGACTGCGCCGGGGTGGGGACAGCGGCGTCGCCTCCCTGACCCGGGCGCGGCTGGCTCGGAATCGAGCTCGCCACGCTCGCCGGGCGAGCGAACTGCTGGCTCTGCTCGGGACCGGGCCGGGCCGGCTCGCGCCGCAGCACCGCGCCGGTGTCCCGCCGCTTCGGCATCCCACCGTCGAACCCGGCCGCGATCACCGTCACCCGCACCTCGTCACCCAGAGCGTCGTCGATGGTCGCACCGAAGATGATGTTGGCCTCGGCATGCGCGGCCTGGGAGACCAGGGCGGCTGCTTCGTTGATCTCGAACAGGCCGAGGTCCGACCCGCCGGCGATCGAGAGCAGCACGCCGTGGGCGCCGTCGATGGAGGCCTCGAGCAGCGGGCTGGAGACCGCCATCTCAGCGGCCGCCACCGAGCGGTCGTCGCCGCGCGCCGAGCCGATGCCCATCAGTGCGGACCCTGCGTTCGACATCACCGACTTGACGTCGGCGAAGTCGAGGTTGATCAGCCCGGGCGTGGTGATCAGGTCGGTGATGCCGGAGACGCCCTGCAGCAGCACCTGGTCGGCCTGCTTGAAGGCGTCGAGCACGCTGACGCTGCGGTCGCTGATCGAGAGCAGCCGGTCGTTCGGGATCACGATCAAGGTGTCGACCTCGTCACGCAGCCCGGAGATCCCCTCCTCGGCCTGGTTGGCCCGGCGGCGTCCCTCGAACGCGAAGGGACGGGTCACCACGCCGATGGTCAAGGCGCCCAGCGAGCGGGCGATGCGTGCCACGACCGGCGCGCCGCCGGTCCCGGTGCCACCGCCCTCGCCAGCGGTCACGAAAACCATGTCGGCGCCCTTGAGCACCTCCTCGATCTCCTCCGAGTGGTCCTCGGCCGCCCTGCCGCCGACCTCGGGGTTGGCTCCGGCACCGAGGCCGCGAGTCAGCTCACGGCCGATGTCGAGCTTGACGTCGGCGTCGCTCATCAGCAACGCCTGCGCGTCGGTGTTGATGGCGATGAACTCGACTCCCTTGAGGCCGACCTCGATCATCCGGTTGACGGCATTGACGCCGCCGCCACCGATGCCCACGACCTTGATGATGGCCAGGTAGTTCTGCGCTGCTGCCACGGCGGGTTGCCTCTCACTGCTCTGCTGCCGGCGGGTGCACGACAGTCGGGTGTACGTCGGTCGGGGAAGTGGCATTCGCTCGACGAACCCTAACCCTTAAGTAGAGAGTTATAGTTATGTCAACCTCCTGCTTGCCGAACAACCTAAAGGCTCGGTGAAGGCCGCAGGCAGCCGACACGCGGGCGGGTCGCTGGGTTTCTCAGGGACGGATCGTCGGCTGCCCGGGAACGCTGACGTCGTAGGTGCTCGCCTTCTGATCCAGCAGCACAGCGGCCACCTGAGCCTTGTTCGCGGAGTCGTCCGCACTCCCCCAGAACACCGTGCGCCCACCGCGCAGCCGCAGTGAGATCGTGTCGATGCTGGACACGTCGACGTAGTCGACCCGCGACGAGAGGTCGGCGGGCAGGACGCCGACGACGCTGGCCGCCTCAGCGAGCGCGTCGGCCCGGGTCCCGGACCCCACGCGGAGCAGGGGCAGGTCTGCGGGAGGTGAGGGGTAGTCGCGGAAGACGACCCCCTCCTCGTCGAGGCCGTGGAAGGCACCGTCGCGCTCGACGACCGCCACGGCCGCTCGCTCGGCGACCGCGATCCGGACGCCGTCCGGCCAGGCCCGGGTCACGTCCACGCTCTTCACCGGTGCCAGCGCCTGGACCCTCGCGGTGATCGAGCCGAGGTCGACCGTCGCCAGCGGCTCACCGGTGGGGACGGCCGCGACCCGGCGCACCTGCAGCGGGTCGAGCACCTGATGTCCCTCGACGCGGACGCCTGACACAGCGAGCACCGAGGAGAAGAACACCAGCCACACCGAGCCGGCGACCGTACCGAGCGTGAGGACGGCAGCCAGCACCCGTCGCCAGGCCAGCCACCGCCGCGCACGCTGTCGGCGGGCGAACCGCTTGCGGGCACGCCGGATCGCCTTGTCCCCGCGGACCGCGGACCGATCGACTGTTGGCGACGCCTGCCGTCGCCGCCGCAGGCTAGCCATCGACGGCTCCGCGCTCGTCCTCTCGGCCACCCAGCAGGGCAAGCACCATGGGTCCGACCCGCGTGACGTCACCCGCCCCGAGCGTGAGCACCAGGTCTCCTTGCCGGGCCCGCTCGACGAGCCGGACCGGGGCCAGCGACCAGGACGGCTCGAAGACCACCCGGTCCGAGGCTAGCGGGACCTGTGAGGCGACCAGGCCGCCGTCGATACCGGGCTCGGGCTCCTCCCTGGCCACGTAGACGTCCATCACCACGACCTCGTCGGCCGCGGCCAGGGCTTCGCCCATCTCCGCGGCGAACATCTTGGTGCGCGAGACCAGGTGCGGCTGGAAGGCGACCACCACGCGCCCGTCGCCGGCCAGGGAGCGCGCGGCCTGCAGGTCGCCCCTGATCTCGTTGGGGTGGTGGGCGTAGCTGTCGTAGACGCGGATGCCGTCGACCTCGCCCTTGTGCTCCATCCGGCGGCGGGTGCCGGTGAACGCCTCGAGGCCCCGCCTCAGCCCGTCGAAGGGGAAGCCGAGCCGCAGACCGGCAGCGAGTGCCGCCGCGGCGTCGAGCACGTAGTGTCGACCGGGGATCCGCAGGGTCACTTCGCCGAGCTCTCGCCCCCGGTCCACGACGGTGAACCGTGAGGTCGAACCCTCGAAGCGCAGGCCGCGCACGCGGACGTCCGCGTCGGCGGACTCCCCCACCCCCACCACGTCGATGCCCCGAGCACGACCCTGCTCGGCCAGCTCCGCGGCCCCCGGGTCGTCGGTGCAGACCACCAGGAAACCCTGCGCCGAGACTCTGCCCAGGAAGGCGCCGAAGGCGGCCCGGTAGGCGGCCTCGCTTCCGAAGTGGTCGAGGTGGTCGGCCTCGACGTTGGTGATGACGGCGGCGTACGGCGAGTAGACCAGGAACGCCGCGTCGCTCTCGTCGGCCTCGGCCACGAACAGGTCACCGCTTCCGTCTCGAGCGTTCACCCCGGACTCGGTGAGCTCCCCGCCGACGGCGAACGACGGGTCGGCGCCGCTGTGCTGCAAGGCCACGGTCAACAGGGCCGTGGTCGTGGTCTTGCCGTGCGTCCCGGCGACCGCCACCACGCGGCGCTCCTGCATCAGCGACTGCAGCGCCGCCGAGCGAGGCAGTAGCCGCAGCCCACGGCGCTGCGACTCCAGGACCTCGGGATTGTCGGCGCGTACCGCGGTGGAGACCACCACTGTGTCCGCATCGGCCACCTGCGCCGCGTCGTGGCCGACGTGGCAGCGGGCGCCGAGTGCTCGTAGGGCGGCCAGGATGGGCGAGTCCTGGGCGTCGCTCCCGGTGACCGTGATGCCGCGCGCCAGCATGATCCGGGCGATCCCGGACAGGCCGGCGCCGCCGATGCCGACGAAGTGCACCCGGCCCAGCTGTTCCGGGACCGGGATCTGCGACGGAACGGGAACGATCACCTCAGCCCCCGGCCGCCTCGCGGACGAGGTCCGCGAGCTGCTCGTCTGCGTCACTCGGGATCAGGAGTTGGGCCGCCGTCGCCATCGCGGCCAGCCGCTCGGTGTCCCGGAGCAGGTCGGGCAGGGTCGCAGCGACCCACTGCGGTGTGAACGCGGCGTCCCGGACCAGCAGGCCCCCGCCGGCGTCGACGACCGGTCGTGCGTTGAGCTCCTGCTCGCCGTTGCCGATGGGCAAGGGCACGAACACGGCCGGCAGCCCGACCGAGGCGACCTCGGTGACCGTGCTCGCCCCGGCACGGCACACCACCACGTCGGCGGCCGCATAGGCGAGATCCATCCGGTCGACGTAGGGCACCACGACGTACCTCGGCTGGCCCGGCAGTGGCGAGACCTCCACGTGCCCGTTCGGTCCCCGCACGTGCAGCACCTGGACACCGCCCGCGGCGAGTGCCGGCTGGGCCGCGGACACCGACTGGTTCAGGCGACGGGCGCCCTGGGAACCGCCGGTCACCAGCACCGTCGGGAGGTCCTCCTCCAGCCCGAACATCAGCCGAGCCGCAACCCGCTGCGCGGAACGGTCCAGGGTGGAGACGAGGCGGCGGATGGGCAGGCCGACGTACCGCGCATGCGGCAGCGGAGTGTCCGGGAAGCTGGTGGCGACGTGCCGGGTCAGCCGTGCTCCCAGCCGGTTCGCCACGCCGGGAAGTGCGTTCTGCTCGTGGACGACCAACGCCACCCCGCGGCGGCGAGCGGCGAGGTAGGCCGGCACCGACACGTACCCGCCGAAGCCGACCACGACGTCGGGCCGGACCCGGTCGATCACCTCCAGTGCCGCCGAGACCGCGCCGCCCAGTCGTGTCGGGACCCGGAGCAGGTCCACCGAGGGCCGCCGCGGCAACGGCACCGGCGGAACCAGCTCCAACGGGTACCCGGCCTCGGGCACGACCCTCGTCTCCAGCCCCCGGGAGGTGCCCAGCGCGACGATCCCGATGGACGGGTCTGTCCGCCTCAGCGCGTCGGCGGTGGCCAGCAGCGGCGAGGTGTGTCCCGCCGTGCCCCCGCCGGCCAGCAGAACGCGCATCAGGTCGACTTTCCCCGTCTCGACAGACCCCCTCCGGCCGTCACCGCGGCCATCCGGCGCCCGCGTCGGGCTCGCAGCGCCGCCTGGGCACCAGGTTCGGACCGGGCGAAGGAGATGAGCAGGCCCAGCGCCACCAGCGACGGCAACAGCGCAGACCCGCCGTAGGAGACCAGCGGCAGCGGGATGCCGATGACCGGCAGCAGCACCAGCACCATGCCGACGTTGATCATCATCTGCGACATCAGCCAGATCGTGATCCCCGCGCACATGTAGCGCGTGAAGGGGTCGTCGGTGCGCACGGCGATCCGCACGCCGGCGTAGGCGATGGTCAAGAACAGCAGCAGCACCAGCACGGTGCCGACCAGCCCGAGCTCCTCGCCCAGCACAGCGAAGATGAAGTCGGTGTGCGCCTCGGGCAGGCTCCCCCACTTCTGCTGACTGGCCGAGATTCCCTTGCCGAACCAGCCGCCACTGGACATGGCGAAGAGCCCGTGCGCGGCCTGCCACCCGGCGTCCTGGTAGTCGTTGAACGGATCGACGAAGCTGGTCAGCCGTTCTCGGCGCTCCGCACTGGTGCTGGCCAGGTAGAGCGCGATCACGCCGACGGTCATCAGGGACCCGACGAACAACCGTGCCGGCGCGCCGACCACCCACAGCATCCCGAGGATGATCGCGAACAGCACCAGGGCGGTGCCCAGGTCACCACCCTTGACGACCAGCGCGGTGATCAGGCCGGTGACCGGCACCATCGGGAACAGCGCGTGCTTCCAGTCGTCGAGCACCTTCTCCTTGCGGGCGTAGAGGTCGGCGCACCACAGCACCATCGCGAGCTTGGCGATCTCGGACGGCTGGAGCTGCAGCGGTCCGAGCGCGAGCCAGTTGGTGTTCCCGTTGACCCGGATGCCGAGGCTGGTCTGGGTGAGGGCGATCAGGACGGTCGCCACGATCAACGCCGGCCAGGCCAGCCAGCGCAGCACACGTCCGGGCATCCGCGAGGCGATGAAGGCCACGGGCAGCGCGAGTCCCACCCACATCAGCTGTTTGAGGAAGACGTGGTAGCTGCTGCCGTGGACCTTGAACGAGTACACGCTCGACGCGCTGAGCACCATCATCAGCCCGATGGTCAGCAGCAACGTCGAGGCGCCCAGCAGGAGGTAGTACGAGGTCAGCGGGCGGTCCAGTGCCTGCCCGAGCGAGTGCTTGCGGGAGGCCACCCATCCGGCGGCAGCGTTGCTGCGACGCTGCTGTTCGGCAGTGGTGGTCACGGCCCGTCCTCTCGCCCGCTGTCGGGACTCACCGCCCGCTCAGCCGGCGAACGGACTCCGCGAACGCGTCGCCGCGCGCACCGTAGTTCGCGAACATGTCCATGGACGCGCAGCCAGGAGCGAGCAGCACGGTGTCCCCGGGCTCGGCCAGGTCGGCAGCCGCCCCGACCACGCGGTCCATGACAGCAGTCTGGCTGCCACCCACGTCGATCACCGGCACATCAGGGGCGTGTCGCGAAAGCGCGGCGGCGATCACCGCCCGGTCCTGGCCGAGCAGCACCACGCCCCGCAACCGTCCGCGCGCGACGCGGACCAGGTCGTCGAACGTGGCGCCTTTGGCGAGCCCTCCGGCGATCCACACGACCGACTCGTAGCCCTGCAGCGACGACAGTGCTGCATGGGGGTTGGTGGCCTTCGAGTCGTCGACGTAGCGGATCCCTTCGACGTCGCCGAGGTCGGCGTTGCGATGGCCGTCGGGGACGAAGGAGGTGAGCCCGTCGCGAACGGCGCTGGTGGACACGCCGTGGGCACGGGCGAGGGCGGCCGCGGCGAGGGCGTTGGAGACCATGTGCGGGGCGGCCGAGAAGAGGTCGGTGACCGCGCACAGCTCCGCGGCGCTGTCTTGCCGCTGCTCGATGAACGCACGGTCGGCGAGGACGCCGTCCACCACACCGAGCATCCCGACCATCGGGGTGTCCAGGGTGAACCCGATCGCGCGCGCCCCCTCGCTCACCTCGGCGTCGCGGACCATCTGCTCGGTCCGCGGGTCGGCCACGTTGTAGACGCAGGCGCGCTGCACCCGCTCGTAGACACGCCCCTTGTCCGCGGCGTAGTCCTCGAGCGTGGCGTACCAGTCGAGGTGGTCCTCGGCGATGTTGAGCACGACCGCGGATTCCGCGGCCACCGAGGCGGTGTAGTGGAGCTGGAAGCTGGACAGCTCGACGGCGAGGACGTCGTACGGCGTCGGATCCATCACGGCCTCGACCAGCGGCAGGCCCACGTTTCCGGCCGCGACGCTGCGCAAGCCCTGCGCCCGGAGGATCGCCTCGAGCATCTGCACCGTCGTGGTCTTGCCATTCGTGCCGGTGACTGCGAGCCAGGGCGCGGGCTGCTCCGGGTCACGCAGCCGCCAGGCGAGCTCCACCTCGCCCCATACCGGAACGCCTGCTGCAACGGCCTGAGACAGCAGAGGTGTCGAGGGTGGCCATCCCGGTGAGGTGACCACCACGTCGGCGGCGTCGGGTAGCCGCGCCGTCGCCCCCGGCCCGAGGCGAACCTGCGCCCCGAGAATCTCCAGCAGGGTTGCCTTCTCCGACCGGTCACCGGCGTCCGACTCGTCGAGCACGGTGACTTGGGCACCGATGTGGGTCAGGTTGTCGGCTGCGGCGAACCCGGAGACCCCCAGCCCTGCGACCACGGCGTGCACACCCTGCCAAGAGTCGTGCCTGCGGAGACTCTCGAGCCGTGTGCTCACGCTCCCGCGACCCACTCCGCGTAGAAGACGCCGAGCCCGGCCGCGACGCTGAGCCCGCAGATGATCCAGAACCGGATCACGATGGTCACCTCGGCCCAGCCCACGAGCTCGAAGTGGTGCTGCAGCGGCGCCATCCGGAACAGCCGCTTGCCCTTGGTGACCTTGAAGAATCCGACCTGGACGATCACCGAGAGCGTGATCACGACGAACAGGCCGCCGATGATCAGCAGCAGGAGCTCGGTCCTGGTCAGGATCGCGAAGCCCGCGAGCACCCCTCCCAGCGAGAGCGAGCCGGTGTCGCCCATGAAGATCTTCGCCGGCGAGGCGTTCCACCACAAGAACCCGAAGCACGCTCCGGTGAGCGCGGCGGCGATGACGGCGAGGTCGAGCGGGTCGCGCACCTCATAGCACTTGGGGCCCTGCGAGAACGAGCAGGACTGGTTGTTCTGCCAGATGTTCACCAACGTATAGGCGCCGAAGACCATCGTGGAGGTTCCGGTCGCCAACCCGTCGAGCCCGTCGGTGAGGTTCACCCCGTTGCTGGTGCCGGCGATCATCACCAACATGAAGGCGATCGCCAAGATCACCGGCAAGGTGAACGCGTCCAGTTCTCGGATGAAGGAGATCTTCTGGGAGGCAGGGGTCTGACCGCGTTCGTCAGCCAGCACCGGGGACAGCGCCAGGTAGCCGAACACGACGGCCACCACGATCTGACCGATGATCTTCGCCTTGCTGCGCAGGCCCAGTGAACGCTGCTTGGCGATCTTGATGTAGTCGTCGAGGAAGCCCACCGTGCCGAGCCCGACGAACAAGAACAGCAGCAGCAGCGCAGAGGCGGAAGGCGCGTCCTGGGTGATCAGCTTCGCAGCGAAGTAGGCGAACACCACCGAGAGGATGATCACCAGCCCGCCCATGGTCGGGGTCCCCCGCTTGGTGTGGTGGGTGGTCGGCCCGTCGTCCCGGATGAGCTGCCCGTAGCCCTTGGCAACCAGGACCTGG
Source organism: uncultured Nocardioidaceae bacterium (assembly GCA_902805855.1). GTDB lineage: Bacteria > Actinomycetota > Actinomycetes > Propionibacteriales > Nocardioidaceae > Nocardioides_C. The sequence continues at coordinate 114,758 of CADCUJ010000010.1, read as the reverse complement.
ATCGCGACCCGCGTGCCGAGGAGGGTGAACAGCAGCGCCAGCCCGCCGCCGAGAAGGATCGCTCTCATCGGTCCCTCTTCGTGGACGCCTGGTCGATCACCGCGTGCGCGAGCTTCTCCAGCTCTGCGGCGCGCGAGGCCTTGAACAAGACGATGTCTCCGGCCGCGAGGTTCTCCTCGAGCCAGCCGAGCGCCTGCTCGTTGTCGCTCACGAACACCGACTCCTCCGCCGACGAGCCCTCGCGGCATGCGCCCAGGTGGATCGGCCGAGCGGCCTCTCCCACGACGAGGAGCTGGTTGACGTCCAGGCGCACCGCCAGTCTGCCAACGGCGTCGTGCTCGTCGGGGCTCGACGCGCCCAGCTCGCGCATCTCACCCAGCACCGCGACCGTGCGCCGCGCCCGGTCGCCTCCCCGGCCCATCGCCGCCAGCGTCTTCAGCGCCGCGCGCATCGAGTCCGGGTTCGCGTTGTAGGCGTCGTTGACGACCGTGACGCCGTTGTCCAGCTCGTGCAGCTCCATCCGCCACCGGGACCTCGCGCTCGCTCGGCCCAGCGCTGCGGCGACCTGCGCCAGCGGCATCCCGACGGCCGTGGCCACCGCCGCCGCCGCGGCTGCGTTGCCCGCCTGGTGCTCACCGAGCAGGGCCAGTGTGACCGGGTGGCTGTCCCCGGCAAGGCTCAGGTCGAAGGAAGGCCGGCCGAGCTGGTCCGTGCGCAGGTTCGAGATGCGCACGTCGGCCAGCTCGCTCTCGCCGAACCTGACCACGCGGGCTGAGGTGCGCTCCGCCATCCTCGCGACCAGCGCGTCGTCGGCGTTGAGGACCGCTGTTCCCTCCGAGGACAGCGCCTCGACGATCTCACCCTTGGCGAGGGCGATCTCGGCCTGGCTGCCGAACTCGCCGATGTGGGCCTTCCCGACGTTGAGGACCAGCGAGACGTCCGGCGGGGCGATGTCGCACAGGTAGCGCAGGTGGCCGACTCCCCGGCTGCCCATCTCGAGGACCAGGTACCGGGTCTCCTGGTCGACGCGGAGGACGGTGAGCGGCAAGCCGATCTCGTTGTTCAGCGATCCCGGCGTGGCGACCGTGCTGGCTGCCTCGGACAGCACATGGGTGAGCAGGTCCTTGGTACCGGTCTTGCCCTGCGACCCGGTCAGCGCGACCACGGTCAGCCCCGGCAGGCGGCTGAGCACACGGTGCGCCAGCCTCCCGAGCGCCACGACCGGGTCCTCGACGACCACCATCGGCAGACCGAGCCGACGACTGCCGAGCACTGCTGCCGCCCCCGCGTCGACTGCTGCTCGAGCGAAGTCGTGCCCATCGACCTGCTCGCCGACGAACGCGACGAACAAGCCACCGAGCTCGGCGACCCGGCTGTCCGCGAACGCCGCGCCGGTGACCACGGCCCCCGCGCCGTCGTCGTGCACGACGCCGTCGACGGCCTCGGCGATCTCCGGGAGCGACATCGCGATCATCGTGCCCCCACCACCTCGTCCAGCGCCTGAAGGAGCACTTCCCGGTCGTCGAAGGGGTAGACCTTCCCGTGCACCTCCTGCCCGGTCTCGTGCCCCTTGCCGGCAACGACGACGGTGTCGCCTCTGCCGGCGAGGGAGACGGCGAGCCGCACGGCTCCGCGTCGGTCGCCGGACTCGTGGGTCTGCGCCCGCTCGTCCTCCTCGACCTTCTCGGCACCGGCGAGGATCGCGGCACGGATCGCGGCGGGGTTCTCGGTCCGGGGGTTGTCGTCGGTGACGATGAGAATGTCGGCGAGCCGGGCCGCGATCGCGCCCATCACCTCGCGCTTGCCGGGATCGCGGTCACCACCTGCCCCGATCACCACGATCAGGCGCCCGTCGGTCTGGGCCGCGAGGGCGTTCAGGGCGGCGGCCACCGCGTCCGGCTTGTGCGCGTAGTCGACCACGGCGAGGAAGTCTTGTCCTGCGGCCACCGGTTCCAGCCGCCCCGGCACTCCCGAGGAGGAGGCGATGCCCTCGGCCACGACCGTGGCCTCGAAGCCGGCCTCGGCCATCGCCGCGATGGCAACCAGTGCGTTGGCGACGTTGAAGCCACCTGGGATCGGCACCGTTGCGGGGATCGTGGACCCGGTGGGTGTCCGGACGGTGAAGCGCGAGCCGGCAGAGGTGGTGGTGACATCGAGGGCCGCCCAGTCCGCGTCGGCACCGGTTGCCGACCAGGTCCGCATCGGGATGCCGGGTTCGGCCAGGAGCCGCCGGCCATAGGGGTCGTCGACGTTGACCAGACCCAGTCGCGCGCGCTCCGGGGTGAACAGCGATGCCTTCGCGGCGAAGTAGTCCTCGAGGTCGGCGTGGAAGTCCAGGTGGTCCCGGCCGAGGTTGGTGAAGGCCGCCACGTCGAACACGACGCCGTCGACACGTCCCATCACCAAGGCGTGGCTGGAGACCTCCATGGCGCAGCCCTGCACCCCTCGCTCGCGCATCACCGCGAACAGCGCGTGCAGGTCCGGTGCCTCCGGGGTGGTCAGCGACGAGCCGACCTCGGCGCCGGCGATCCGGGTGCCGACCGTCCCGACCACCGCCGCCGGGATCCCGCCTGCCAGCAGAGCGCCCTCGGCGAGCCTGGTGCTGGTGGTCTTGCCCTGGGTGCCGGTGACAGCGACCAGTCGCAGGGCGTCGGCCGGCTCGCCGTAGATCCGCGCCGCGAGGGCGCCGAGGATCGTCCGCGGTTCCTCGACGACGAGCACGGTGGCCTCCAGGCCGGTGCAGATCGCTGCGCCCTCTCGGTCGGTGAGGACGGCGACCGCCCCCGAGGCCAGCGCAGTCTCGACGAACTTTGCGCCGTGCACGCGGGCACCGGGCAACGCTGCGTACAGGTCCCCAGCATGGATGCGCTGCGAGCTGAGTGAGACCCCGGTGATGACCTGGTCGTCCGCCGGGAGGAGCACCTCGACGAGACGTTCCCCGATCCATGCGGTCAGCGCGCCCAGCGGCGTCTCAGCGGGAGCGCTCGGCCGCGGAGCCATCACGTCCGACACGCCGGAAGGGTACCCGCGCTCACCATTCCAGGGGGTTGTCGGGTGCCTTCGCGCCGGTCGGCGGTACGGCGTACTTCCGCAGCAGGTAGGTCATGATCTTGTGGAAGGCCGGTCCTCCGACGGTGCCGCCTCCGCCGCCGTTCTTCGGGTCGTGCACGACGACGTAGACGAGGAACCGCGGGTCATCGGCGGGGGCGAAGCCGGCGAAGGAGACCGTGAAGGTGCCGTCGTAGCCGATGCCGTCCTCCCCCACTCGTTGCGCTGTCCCGGTCTTGCCGGCGACCCGGTAGCCCTCGATGGCCGCAGCCGGAGCGGTGCCCTCCTGGGGGTCGGTCACCGCCTCCATCATCTCCGCGGTCTGCCGGGCCGCTTTCCGGCTGATCACCCGGCGCGAGGTGGCGACGTCGCTGCCGACAGTCTGCCCGTAGGCCGTCGTGGCCGACCCCTTGACCAGGCTGGGTGAGACGTAGACCCCACCGTTGGCGATCGCGTTGACCGCCGCAGCCATCTGGAGCGCGGTCACCGACACCCCTTGTCCGAAGGCGATGGTGTCCTGGTTGATCTGCTGCCAGGTCTCCCACGCGGGCAGCAGTCCCGGGGCCTAACCGGCGAAGCCGACTCCGGACTTGGCACCGAGGCCGTAGCTGCTGAGGTAGTGGTGCATCCGCCGCGGGGTGAGCTCGTCGGCTGCGAGCACCGTGCCGATGTTGGAGGACTTGGCGAGCACCCCGGTCAGGGTGAGCCGGAGTCGGCCGTGGTCCCAGTAGTCCCCGATGACGCGGTCCTGGCGCCGTATCTGGTTGGGCACCGTGATCCGGGTGCGCGGAGTCACCAGGCCCGCATCCAGCAGCGACGATGCGGTGAGTACCTTCTCGACCGACCCAGGCTCGTAGACGTCGAACAGGGAACGGGCGCCGAGGTCCTCCTCCGGGGACGCCAACGGGTTGTTGGCGTCGAACGTCGGGTGGTCGGCCAGTGCCAGCAGCTCGCCGGTCTGGGTGTCCATCACCACGGCGGCGCCGGACTCCCCGCCGGATGCCTGCACCGCCTGGCGCACCACCCGCTGCGTGTACCACTGCACGTCGCGGTCGATCGTGAGCCGAAGGTCCTGGCCGCTCACCGGGGGCACCGTGCTGTTGTCGCCCAGCGGGATGCGGTTGCCACCACCCTGCTCGTAGGTCGCGGAGCCGTCCTTGCCGGCGAGTACGTCGTCGAAGAGCAGCTCGAAGCCGTCCATCGGCTGGCCCTCGGAGCCCATGAAACCCATGATGTTCGCGGCCACGTCGTTGGCGGGGTAGTCCCGCACCGGGTCGCGGCGTACGTCGATGCCCTGGAACCCGCGGGCCTCGATCGTCTCGACGACGGCGCGCGCCGTCGTGGACGGGACCCGGCGCGCGATGTACTGGAACTGGGTGTTCGGCTTGCGAAGCCGCTCCAGGATGTCGAAGTAGTCGACGTCGAGCCGCGCGGCGAGCAGCTCGGCGATGGCGCCGGCATCTTCGCGGGTCTTGGTCGGGTCGGCCACGACCATCAGACCGTCCACGGACTCAGCCAGCGGTGTCCCGTTGCGGTCGGTGATCGCTCCCCGGGTGGCGGGCAGCTCCAGGGTGACCAGACCTGCGGCCTCCGCCCTGGCGGCGTACGCCTGTGCGTCGATCCCCTGCAGCTGGAAGAGCCGGGCACCGAAGACGGAGACGACCATCGCGAGGATCACGAAGCTGACCCGGAGCCGGACCAGGGACGTCCCGCGCAGCGACCGACGGGGTCGGGCAGCGGGTGGGGTCCCGGGACCGGCCACGCGCCTAGTCACGGGTCGGGCCACGGTGCTGGTCAGGGGCAGGGGCCAGTCGCTTGGGTGTCTGCGTGGGCAGCGGGGAGATGCGGATCGTCTGCTCCGGCCCCGCGATGGTCGGCTTGCCCAGAACCTTCCCGTCGGGGAGGCGGATGAACGCGGGGTTGCCGGCCGGGACCATGCCGAGACCCTTCGCCCGGGCGGCCACCTTCTGCGGGTCACGCAGCATCTCGAGCTGCATCTGCAGCGACTGCTCCTCGGCGTCGAGCACCGAGGCCTGCTCCTCGAGGGAGGTCGCGGTGAACGAGGCCTGCTGCATCGAGGTGTTGAGCAGGAGAAGCCCGGCCACACCGGCGACCAGCAGCATGGAGACCAGGCCGACGAAGGGCACCCGAGGGGCCCTCTGCGCCCGGCGAGGTACGACGGTCAGCCGTGCTCGTTCGACGGCTGCCTCGGCAACTCTGGGGACCCGGCTGCGGGCGTGGTTCATCAGGGCGCTCATCGCGGATCAGGCAGCTTCCTGGGTAGGTGGGCGGATGCGCTCGACGGCGCGGAGCCGCACCGACGCCGCGCGCGGGTTGGCCTCGATCTCCTGCTCCGAGGCGACCTCGGCACCCCGAGTGAGCAGTCGCAGTCGCGGCTCGTGGCCGGCGGGGACGAAAGGCAGGTCGGGCGGAAGGTCGCTGCGGGTGGCTGCGGTGAAAGCCTGCTTGACCAGTCGGTCCTCCAAGGAGTGGTAGGACATCACCACCACCCGGCCGCCGACGCCGATCGCCGCCATCGCCCGCGGGAGCGCCCGGTGCAGGACCGTCAGCTCTTCGTTGACCTCGATCCGCAAGGCCTGGAAGGTGCGCTTGGCGGGATGCCCGCCGGTGCGTCGCGCAGGGGCGGGGATCGCGTCGCGGATCAGCTCGACCAGCCGGGCGGAGGTACGGAACGGCTCGCGTTCACGCTCACGGACGATCGACTCGGCGATCCTGCGCGCGAAACGCTCCTCACCGTAGGAACGCAGCACCCGCGCCAGGTCCGCTGCGGAGTAGGTGTTCACGACGTCGGCGGCAGTGACCTGCCTGCTCGCGTCCATCCGCATGTCGAGTGGGGCGTCCTCGGCGTAGGCAAAGCCGCGCTCACGCACGTCGAGCTGCATGGAGGAGACACCGAGGTCGAAGAGGACACCGTCGACGAGATGGTGCCCGAGGTCCGCGAGGACCGTCGGGATCTCGTCGTAGACGGCGTGCACCAAGGTGACCCGGCCGGCGAACGGGCGAAGCCGCTCCCGGCTCTGCTCGAGCGCGTCGGTGTCGCGGTCCACGCCGATGACGTGCGCGCGAGGGCACCTGGTCAGCACCGCTTCGGCGTGGCCGCCCAGACCAAGCGTGGCATCGAAGAGAACCGACCCCTCCTCCTGCAGAGGCGGGGCGACCAGCGCGACAACCCGGTCGAGCAGCACCGGGATGTGGCTGGCCACGCTCAGCCGGCCAGGTGTACGACGAGGGTGAGCGCGATGGCCAGCGCGGATGACGCCACCGCCGAGAACGCGGCGACCGCCAGCCCGTCCCGCACCTCGTGACGGACCCGCCTCACCGGCTTGCCGGCCGGCTGTCCGCTCGGAGTTGTCGCAGTCGCGCTCATCGTCCTCGACCCCTTGCTGTGGCGTGCTCTGCTGGCTCTGGTGGCTCTGGTTGGCTCTGGGTTGGTCTGGGTTGGTCTGGGTTGGTCTGGTTCGCCTGACCAGGTCTCCGTCCGCTCGACTTCTGGGAGGTTGCCTTCTGGCACCGGGGAAGGTGCGCCAGACGACGTTCGAGGTGAGCGGACGTGAGACCAAGTCCTACGACTCAGATGACTCCGGGTGGGAACACCTCCTCGGAGAGGTCGGCGAACGCCTGCTCCTGCTGCTCGGAGTAGGCCTGCCAGGAGGCGCTGTCCCAGATCTCGATCCGGTTCATCGCCCCGATCACGATGCAGTCGCGAGACAGCGACGCGTACTCGCGCAGCATCGGCGCCAGGGTGATCCGCCCCTGCTTGTCGGGCGTCTCGTCTGAGGCACCGGCGAAGAGCATCCGGACGTAGTCGCGCGCGTTCTTGTTCGTGACCGGCGCCTGGCGTAGCCGCTCGGTCAGCTTCGCGAACTCCTCGGTCGACCACACGTACAGACAGCGCTCCTGTCCTCGGGTGACCACAAGTCCCTCCGCGAGCTCGTCCCTGAACTTGGCCGGTAGGAAGAGCCGGCCCTTCTCGTCGAGCCGTGGGGTGTGGGTGCCGAAGAACATTCCGGCCCCTCCCTGCTCGTGACGGAGAAACGCTGTCTTCCTCCACTGTCCCCCACTGTACTCCACCCTCCCCCACCGTCAACCACGAAACACCAGAATCCACCTGGCCAGGCCGTTGCTTTCAGGGTGTCGGCGGGCCCGCGTCGGGCGCCGCCAGGCCAGCCGAACCTCGCGCCGACATCGGCTGACATGGTTTTGGTCGATGAGGTTGACTGTGCGTGTGCACCCCTCGATGGGTTCCGACGGAGCCGACCTGGACACCTTGGCCCGCGTGGCCGGCCGGGTGCGCGAGAGCATCGAGAAGGTCATCGAGGGCAAGCCGGAGGTGGCCAGGCTCTCCATGGTGGTCCTCCTCGCCGAGGGGCACCTGCTGATCGAGGACGTGCCCGGCGTCGGGAAGACGATGCTGAGCAAGGCGCTGGCGCGCTCGATCGACTGCTCGGTCCGGCGGATCCAGTTCACCCCGGACCTGCTGCCCTCCGACGTCACCGGCGTCTCGGTGTTCAACCAGGACACCCGTGAGTTCGAGTTCCGACCAGGAGGCATCTTCGCCAACATCGTCGTCGGCGACGAGATCAACCGAGCCTCCCCGAAGACACAGTCCGCGCTGCTGGAGTGCATGGAGGAGCGCCAGGTCACCGTCGACGGGAGGACCCAGATCCTCGACGCACCCTTCATGGTGATCGCGACCCAGAACCCGATCGAGATGGAAGGCACCTACGCGCTCCCAGAGGCCCAGCGCGACCGGTTCATGGCCCGGGTGTCGATGGGGTACCCGGTCGAGGCCGCGGAGATCGCCATGTTGAACACGCACACCAGGGCGAACCCGCTGGACGACCTGGAGCCGGTGGCGGACGCCGTCGAGATCCGCAAGCTGGTCGACATCGTCAGCCGGGTGCATGTCGCGGAACCGGTGCAGAGGTACGCGGTGGCCATCGCGGTCGCGACCCGCAAGTCCCCCGAGCTGATGCTCGGCGCCTCGCCGCGCGCCACCTTGCACCTCGTCCGGGCCGCCAAGGCGGCGGCTGCCCTGGCCGGGCGTGACTACGTGATCCCGGACGACGTGCAGGCGCTGACCAACCAGGTGCTCACGCACCGGCTGCTGCCCACGGTCGAGGCCTCGATGAGCGGCCGGACCACCGAAGGGGCGCTGCGCAACATCGTGGCCGGAGTCGCGATGCCCGAGAGCAGACGGCCGCTCGGCTAGCCGGGTCAGGGAAGCGAGGAAGTCGGACATGCGCGAGGCGCTCTCGGCGATGACCACCCGGGGCCGGGCATTCATGGCAGCGGGGATGACCGCGACCGTGTGCGCCATCGTGCTGGGGCAGGGCGACCTGCTGCGTGTCGGCGCGCTCTTGGTGCTGCTGCCGCTGGTGACCGCATTCTTCCTGGGACGCAGCCGCTACCGGCTGGGGTTGGTGCGGGTGGTCAACCCGGCACAGGTCGAGGCGGGTCAGCCGGCCCGCGTCCAGCTCGAGCTGACCAACGACGGGCGGATGCCGACCGGTCTGCTGCTGCTCGAGGAGAGGCTGCCGCACGTGCTGGGCACCAGGCCCCGATTCGTGGTGGACCGGATGGGGCCGAGGTGGAAGCGCACGATCGAGTACCCCGTGCGCTCGGAGGTACGCGGCAAGTTCACCGTCGGCCCGATGACCGTGCGGGTCTCGGACCCGTTCGGCCTGGTCGAGCTGAACCGCGCCTTCCAGACGACGACCTCGCTCGTGGTCACCCCGCGGGTGGTGACCCTGCCGACCATCCCGCTGTCCGGCGCCTGGACCGGCTCCGGTGACAACAGGCCACGCGCCTTCGCCACCGGAAGCGCGGAGGACGTCACGGTGCGTGAGTACCGCCGAGGCGACGACCTCCGACGAGTCCACTGGCGAAGCAGCGCTCGGGTCGGCGAGCTGATGGTCAGACGCGAGGAACAGCCGTGGCAGTCGCGAGCCACGTTGTTCCTGGACAACCGGAAGGGCTCGCACCGGGGCGCCGGGGCGTCATCGTCTCTCGAGCACGCGGTGTCCTACGCCGCGTCCATCGCCGTTCACCTGATCCACCGCGGGTTCGTGGTGCGCCTGGTGACCGCCACCGGTGAGGAGGCGGGGGGCGCCTGGCACGAGCGCGGAATGCTCGCCGACACCGGACCGGTGCTGGAGTCGCTGGCTGTCGTCGAGGAGGTCTCGCACCCGCACCTGGACACCCGGTGGCTCCAGGACACCGGCCACTCGGGCCTGCTGATCGCCGTGCTCGGTGAGGTGGTCAACGAGGACAAGCCGGCCTTCACCAGGATGCGGCACTCGGCCGCGAGCACGATGGCGGTCGCGCTCGACGTACCCGCCTGGGCAAGCGGGTCCAGGACGTCCACCGAGCGCGACGGCTCCGGCGCGCTGTGGCTGCAGTCGCATGGCTGGAAGGCGGTCACCGCCGGCCCGCATGAACCGCTTCCGGCGGTGTGGCAGGAGTTCGGCGTCGCAGCCCGAGGTCAGGGGACGGTCAAGCCACGCGCGACGCTGACCCGGGGGACCCTGCGATGAGTGACCTGCGCTGGCCGGGCAGCGCCGTGGGTTCCTTGCTGGCGGGGTTGACCGCCTGGGTGGCGCTGTGGGCGTGGAGCGGGTTCGTGGAGAAGCAGAGCGGCTTCCTGATCCCGGCGCTGGGCGCGTGCCTGATCACCGCGATCACCGGGATGTTGCTGCGCTCCGCGCGGCTGCACCCTCTCCTGGTGCTCGTCGGCCAGCTGGTCGTCCTGCTGGTCTGGTTCAACCGGACGTGGGCCGCCGGGCCCATGCTCGGCGGCTTGCTGCCGACTCCGACGTCGCTGGAGCGGCTCGGCCAGCGGCTGGCGGCCGGCGTCCAGGTGTCCCAGTCCTACGCCGCTCCGGTGCCGGAGAGTGCACCACAGATCTACGCGATGCTGGCCCTCGCCGGCGCGGTGACCGCGGTCCTGGTGGACTTCCTCGCCTGCGGACTACGTCGGGTGCCGCTGGCGGGGCTTCCGCTGCTCGCGGTGTACACGGCTCCGCTGAGCATCATCGACGAAGGCGTCCCTTGGTGGACCTTCGTCGCTGGAGCGATCGCCTTCTTGTTCCTGCTCTCCGCCGACGAGGCTCGGCGGCTCTCCGGCTGGGGACGGCAGCTGTCCGGGACGAGTGAGATGTTCGACTCGCTGAGCGCCCGTGTCGACACCGCCAGCGTGCGCGCCTCGGCGCGCAAGATCGGTTTCACCGCGACCGGCCTGGCCGTCGTCGTGCCGATCCTGATCCCCACGCTGGGCACCGACCTCTTCGGTGACGACGGGCCGGGCGCCGGTGGAGCCGGCGACGCCGTCGCGATCTCCAACCCGATCGTCGACCTCAAGCGCGACCTCACCCGCGGCCAGGACGTGGACCTGGTCGAGATCACCACCGGCGAGGCCGACCCGTCCTACCTGAGGATCTCGGTTCTCGACCTCTTCGACGGCACCACCTGGAAGCCCTCGGGGCGCGCCATCCCGATCGCCCAGCGCGCCGGTGGTCCGCTCCCCCGACCTCCCGGGCTCGGGGGCGGGGTGCCGCGATCGAGTGTGGCCTACACGATCGAGGCCACCGACGAGTTCGAGTCGCGCTGGCTGCCGACGCCGTACCCGGTCTCCAGCATCGACGTGGACGGTGACTGGCGCTACGACGTCAGCACGCTCGACCTCGTCAGCGCCGCGGACGGGCAGACGACCGCAGGGCTGGAGTACTCGCTCGAGGCCCTGGACGTCCGACCGACCGCTAAGGGGCTGGCGAGCGCCGGACCGGTGGCCGAGGAGCTGTACACCCGGTACACCACGCTGCCCGGCTCGGTGCCGGAGTCCGTGCGCACGAAGGCTCGCCGCATCGCCGACTCACGGGCGACCCGGTTCGAGCAGGCGATCCGACTGCAGGAGTGGTTCCGCTCCGAAGGCGGCTTCCGCTACTCCCTCGACCGCAAGCCGGGCAACAGCAGCAAGGACCTGGTCAGGTTCCTCGGCAACGGTCCAGGCAGCCGGGTCGGTTACTGCGAGCAGTTCGCCGCGGCCATGGCGCTGATGGGCCGAGCCATCGGGATCCCCTCGCGGGTTGCGGTGGGGTTCCTTCGGCCGACAAAGATGGACACCGGTCGCTACGTCTACAGCGCCCACGATCTGCACTCGTGGCCGGAGATGTACTTCGAGGGCACCGGTTGGATCCGGTTCGAGCCGACCCCAGCGCAGCGCGCCAGCACCATCCCCGGCTACACCGACCAGAGCTCCTCGGATGGCACTGCGGGACAGGGCGCGCAGGCGCAGAACCCCCGAGAGGAGCTGGACCGTTTCCAGCAGCAGCAGGCTGCGACCCGGCCACAGGTCCCGGCGAGCCAGCAGCCGGACACCGGCGGCAGCGGGTCCGACCTGGTGCTGTGGCCCTTCCTCCTGCTGCTGGTGATCGCGCTCGCCGTGCCTCGGCTGGCCCGGGAGGCCGTTCGCCGGCGTCGTTGGGCGAGCGCAACCACACCGGTGCAGCAGGCCGAGGCGGCGTGGCGGGAGCTGCGTGACAGCGCGATCGACCTGCGCGTGCCCTGGGACGACGCAGTCACCCTGCGGACCCGTGCCCGCTCGCTGGTGGCGTTCTTCGGAGAGCCAGGGACCAGTGCCGAGGAGCGTCTGGCCGGGGTGGCCGCCACCGGTCCCGGTGCCAACCCCGCGGCTACCGCTGCGCTCGAGCGCCTGGTCCGATTCGTCGAGCGCGCCCGTTACGCCCGCTCGGTCGAGCCTGCCCCCACCGACCTGGCGCACGACGTCGCGCTGTGCGTGCAGGCGCTTCGCGACCGCGTCACTGCCTCGCGCAGGGTGCTGGCGACCTGGCTGCCGGTCTCCGTTGCCCGGAACCTCAGCGCAGAGCTGGAGGAACGCGCTCGCTCACGCGCCGGCGGCGAGCCGATCTCCGAGCCGGGCGTGGACCACGCTGTCTGATCGAAGCTGGGCGGGCAGGGAGGTCAGAGGCCGCCGTTGCCGTCTCTGCGACGGCGCCAGCGCTCCTCGAAGCGCTCCATCATGCTGCCCGAGGAGCGTCCGCGCGAGGGGCGAGACCGGCGCTTCTTTGCCTTGCCGCCTTCGATGACGCTGAGCCCGAAGCCGCTGTCCGGGGACTCCTGCATGGCGTGCGCCTCCTCTGAGGAAGGGGCGGCGTGCTGTCCCTTCCAGCTGCTGAGCGCGACGTAGGCAGAGCCGAGCATCACCACGAAGCCGACGATGCCCACGACCGTGTTCTGCACCACGGCACCGGTCATCAGCACCGCGACCCCGACCAGGAAGACCGCACCGGCGATGAACGACCGGCGGCGGGCGTTGCGCTGGAGCGCCGAACCGCGCAGGGCCGAGGCGAACTTGGGGTCCTCCTCCACCAGCGCGCGTTCCATCTGCTCCAGCAGACGCAACTCTTCTTCCGAGAGCGGCACGGTTTCCTCCCGCCAGTGGACGCGTGCAAATCAGTCTAGGCAGGCGTTCCTCACCGCGGTACCCGCTGCCCGAAAAATCATCCGGGTCATCGGTGACTCCGTCCGATCAGTGCCGCCGGGCGAACCGCTGTGCTGCCGAACCGAAGCGCCGCCCGGTCGACCGCCCGGTCGGCTTCTGGCCAGTCGTGCTCACGAGCACCGAGCACCAGCTGACGGTGGACGGTGGATCGGGGGACCAGACCTTCCACCCGCACCCCGACCAGCCGGAGCCGAGCACGCTGGAGACCTAGCGCAGTGAACAGATCGGCCGCTGTCCGGTAGACCTCCCTGGTGACGTCGGTGGCTTCGGGCAGGGTCTTCGACCGGGTGATCGTGGTGAAGTCGGCGAAGCGCACCCGCAGCGTGACGGTGCGGCCGGCGACCTCTGCGGCACGCATCCGCCCGGTCACCTTCGCCGACAACCGGAGTACCTCTCGCAAGATGACCTCGCGGTCGTCGGTGTCGCGGCCGAAGGTCTCGTCGGCCCCCATGCTTCGGTCCGGCTCGTCCGGTCCGCGTCGTGGGGTGACGGCTCGGGGGTCCTCCCCCCAGGCCAGGTGGTGCAGCCGAGCACCGAGACCGGGTCCGACCGCGCGTTGCAAGGTCGCCAGCGGGGTGTGTGCGATGTCTCCGACGCTCGTCAGGCCCAGCCGGTTGAGCATCTGTGCCGTCTTCTCCCCCACCCCCCACAGCTCACCGACGTCAAGCGGGTGCAAAAAGGTGGTCACGGCGTGGGGAGGTACCACGACGGTCCCGTCCGGCTTGGCACGTCGCGACGCCAGCTTGGCGACCGCCAGGGTGCTCGCCACCCCCACCGAGCAGGTGATGCCCTGCTCGTCGAAGACCCGGGCACGCAGGTTCTCGGCGATGGAGTACGGCGTGCCGGCCCGACGCACCGCTCCGGAGACGTCGAGGAACGCCTCGTCCAGGGACAGCGGCTCCACCGCCGGGGTCACCAGGCGGAAAGTCTCCATCACCGAGGAGGAGACTCTGGAGAACGTCTCGAAGTCCGGCTGCAGCACCACTGCCCGAGGACACAGCCGGCGGGCCCGGGCCATCGGCATTGCCGAGCCGACGCCGTACTCACGAGCGAGGTAGTTCGCCGAGAGCACCACGCCGCGGGAGCCACCGCCCACGATGACCGGCACGTGCTGCAGGTCCGGGCGCTCGCGCACGGCGACGGAGGCGTAGAACGCGTCCATGTCCACGTGCAGGATGGGGCACTGCGACGAGGCGTCCCCGCACGGTTGTCCGCTCACGAGGCGCTCCCCGCCGCAGCACCCCGGACGCCGGGAACGGTCTCAGGAACGGCGAGCGGCGAGCACGTGCAGCTGCGTGGCAAGAGTGAGGTACTCGGGCCGCTCGGCCACGGCACGCTCCAGCTCGACGAGCGCCTGCGAAGCGCCTGGCTCGAGGTCGACCAGGGAGCCCGGCAGGAGATCGGCGAAGACCCGGACCGCGTGGACGGCCGTGGTGTCGAAACCCGACTCGTCGAGCACCGCCACGATCTGGTCCGCGGTGAACCTGCGGGGCGACGCTGCTGCCTCGGCTCCTTCGTCCGGGTGTTCCAACAGCTCCTTGGCCGAGACGAAGTGGCCGGACATGGCGCGGGCGACGACAGCGGCATGACGCTGGCCGACCAGAAGACTGAGGGTTCCGCCCGGACGCAGTGCGCGGGCGATCGTGGTGAGTGCCGCGGCGGGATCGTCCACGACCCCCAGCACACCGTGGCACAGCACGATGTCGGTGCTGCCCTCGGCCACCAGGTCGAGGAGGCTGGCCAGGTCTCCCTGCTGCCCGGTGACCAGGTCGCGGACCCCACTCTCCTCGGCGCGACGGGCCAACGCGGCCAGGGCGTCCGGGCTCGGGTCGATGACGGTGACCTGATGTCCGAGCTCGGCGACGCGCACGGCGAAGCCGCCGGTGCCGCCACCGATGTCGAGGACAGCCGCAGTGGTCTCGCGCAGGACCTCCAGGAGCGCGTCCCAGACCACGCTGTTGCGAGCGGCGGTGCGCCCCTGCGGGCTGCGGTGACCGCCAGGCTGCGGGTCCGGGGGCGGCATGTCGCCAACCCTAGTGGGGCACGCGGGTGCCTCATCCGGGGCTCCCGGGGCTGCGGTGCCACAGCTTGCGGGGGGCGTTCTTGGCGTCGTCGCCGGCAGGCTTGATGTCGGAGTAGGGCGACATCTTGAACCCACTGGAGTGCACCAGCACCCGCGCCATCACCGGTCGGGTGGACCGGCTCTCGGCTGCTCCGTGCACCGACTCCTCGGTCGCGGCCGCACCGAAACCCTCGGGGACCTGCGCCATGAAGTCGCGGACCGCGGCCGTCCCCTCACGTTGCCAGATCTCGTGCAGCACCGGCAGCTCCCAGCAGCCGGTCGCTCGCAACGAGACACCCTGCCGGCCGGTGCGGCGCAGCTCACCTCGCACCAGCAGCAGCCATGAGTGGAAGACCGTCGCGGCATAGGGGCCTTGGGCGTCCTCGAAGAAGGTCGCGTCCACGGGTCCGGTCGCATCGTCGAGGGTCAAGAAGATGACCCGCCTGCCCGACCGGATCGGAGGCGTCTGGGTGGCGACCTTCACCCCGGCGACGAGGAGATCGGACTTGCTGCGCTGCCGCAACAGGTCCTGGGACCGGGTCACCCCCAGCGCGTCGAGGAAGCCTGCGTAGAAGTCGACGACGTGCCTGCTGACGTCGAGCCCAAGGATCTCCAGCTCGGCTCGCACCCGCTCGGACGCGTTCATCTCGGGCAGCCCGCTGACCTCGCCTTCGGCCGGTGTGTCCCCGAGGTCGAGCGCCAGCTGCACAGAGGTCACCGGTCGTGCCGCTCCGCTGACCTGAGACTGGGCCGACGCCTGCCCCCAGACGCCGCTGCGGGCCGACTCCCGGACCTCGGCCTCGCTGCTGTTGCGGGCGGCGGCTGCTGCTGCGCGCACGGCGGCGGTGCTGGTCAGTCCGCGCGCACTCCTGCCGGCTCGCTCGACCGCGCGGCTGTGCCGGTCCAGGTCGGCCACCTGGAGCAGCAGGTCCCGCCTGGTGACCCTCCCGCGACGACGCACTCCCAGGCCCGAGAGCACGGCACCGATCCCGTAGACGCCGTCGAAGGCACCGGCGAGCACCAGCCGCTCCACGACCGGTCGCGAGACGCGGGCACGGTGCCAGAAGTCGGTGAGGGAGTGGTAGGGCCGAGATGCGACGATCCGGGCGACCTCCGTCTCGGAGATCCCCTTGACCTCCGAGAGCGCGAGCCGGATGCCGTAGCCCACCGCCGCAGAGTCTCGGTCGACCTGCTCCACGACGTACTCGCTCCCGCTGCTGTTCACGTCGAGCGCCAGCACCGCGACCCCGAACTGGCGAGCGTCGTCGAGGATCAGCCGCTTGGGGTACATCCCCGGGTCATGGGTGAGCACGCCGGCGAGGAAGTGCGCCGGGTGGTGCGCCTTCAGCCAGGCGGACTGGTAGGTCGGCAGCGCGAACGCCGCGGCATGAGCCTTGCAGAAGCCGAACGATGCAAACGCCTCCAGCACCTTCCATGTCTTGTGCACCAGGTCGTAGGAGTACCCCTGTCCCATTGCCCGCGGGAAGAACCACAGCTTCACCTCGGCCATCGCGGTGACGTCGCCGAGTGCGCGACGTGCCTCGTCCGCCTCGGCCAGCGTGCAGCCGGTGAACAGCGCGATCATCTCGATCACCTGCTCGTGGAAGACCACCACGCCGCCGGTCTGCTCGAGGATCGGGCGAAGGTCCTCATGGGGGTACGCCGGCATCTTCCAGCCCTGCTTGGCCTCGAGGTACGGGGTGACCATGTCGCTCTTGACCGGACCGGGCCGGAACAGCGAGATGTCGGTGATGATGTCCTCGAACGTCTCGATCCCCGACTTCCCGACCAGCTCACGCTGACCCGGTGACTCGATCTGGAAGCAGCCGAGGGTCTTCGCCCCGGAGATCAGCTCAAAGGTGCGCAGGTCGTCGAACGGGACCTGCTCCTCGTCGTCCAGGTCGATGTCGACGCCGTCCACCCGGCTGACCTCGGCGACCGCGTGCGCCATCGCCGACTGCATCCGGATCCCCAGCACGTCGAGCTTGAGCAGGCCGAGGTCCTCCACGTCCTCCTTGTCGAACTGGCTCATCGGGAACCCGGCGTAGCTGGCCTCCACCGGGGTGCGGTCGAGCAGGGTCGCGTCGGAGAGCAGCACTCCGCACGGGTGCACCGCGATGTGACGCGGTAGACCGTCGAGCTTCTCCACCAGCCGGAAGAGCAGGTCCAACCTGTCCTCGGCCAGGCCCGAGGCACGCAGCTCGGGCAGCTCGCGCAGCGCGAGCCGGGCGTCGCGGGCACGGATGTGCGGGAACGCCTTGGCGATCGCGTCGACCTCACCGCCCGGCATCCCCAGTGCGGCGCCGACGTCACGCACCGCGTGACGCACCCGGTAGGTGTCCATCATCGACACGCAGACACACCGCTCCCCGCCGTACTTGTCGAGGATGCGGCCGTAGACCTCGAGCCGGCGCGCGGACTCCACGTCGATGTCGATGTCGGGCAGCGCCTGGCGCAGCGGGGAGAGGAACCGCTCCATCAGCAGACCGTGTCGTAGCGGGTCCACCCCGGAGACGCCGAGCAGGTAGTTGACCAGGCTTCCCGCACCGGACCCCCGGGCGGCACAGCGCACTCCCATCTCCTTGACCAGGTCCGTGACGTCGCCGACGGTCAGGAAGTAGGAGGCGTAGCCGAGATCGCCGATGACCTTCAGCTCGTCGTCGAGCCGTCGCCGGACCCGCCCCTCCTGGCGCACACCGGGGTTCCCGTAGCGGCGTCCGATCCCGGCTTCGCAGCGAGCCCGCAGCACCTGGTCCGCGGCCACACCGGCGGTGGCCGTGCCGCCACCACCGGCTGTGACATCGAGCTCCGGGAAGTGCACCTCTCCGAGACCGAGGTCGGCCCGGGGGTCGAGCGCGCACCGGTCGGCGACGGTGCGGGTCCGGGCCAGCAGCGCGCGCGCATCGCGTCCGGTGTGCTGGCTCAGTCCGGCGTAGCGGCAGATCTCCTCCGCCACCTCGACCATCTCCTTGCCGGACTTCAAGAAGCCCTCGGCGTTGCCCCGATCCACATGCCGGATGTCGAGCGGGACCAGCCGGCGGGCGGCGTCGAGCACGTCGACGGTGGGAGCGTCGCTGCGGTCGGCGTAGCGCACGGCGTTGGTGAGCACCACACCCAGCCGCTCGAGGTGGGACAGGCCCACCATCCGGGCGGCGTTCACCGAGGAACCCGGGCCGGACCCGGGGAGCCGGTGCGAGACCACCTCCACCAGCAGGTCACTGCGGTCGACCACGTCCAGCCAGGGACGCAGCGCGGCCCGCGCGAGATCCTCGCGGTGCCGGGCAACCGCACGACCCGGCTCGGAGTCCGGACCGAGCAGCACCAGCACGTCACCTCCGGGAAGTCCGGACAGATGCTCGGCGACCAGGTCCAGCGAGGTGACCGGCCTCCCCCGTTCCCCGGCGAGGTGGGTCGCCGAGATCAGCCGGCACAGCGCCGCCCACCCCCGCTTGCTGCCGGCCAGGAACGTGGCGCGAGGCAGGCGCGGGTCCCGGAAGGCGCCGCCCCGCGCCGGCGTGCGAGACGAGGCCGCTCGCACCGAGGGCAGCGTCGATGAGAAGGCGAGGTCGACTCCGAGGACCGGACGGATCCGCGCCTGCATGCAGGCCTTGACGAACCGGACGGCGCCATAGACACCGTCGCGGTCGGTGAGCGCGAGGGTGTCCATCTCGTGCTCGGTGGCCCGCTCCACGAGCACGTGGGGAAGCGAGGCGCCGTACTGCAGTGAGTAACCGGAGGCGACATGGAGATGGACGAACGGGTCAGGCGACATGACCGGGCAGGCGCTCCTGGAACGGAAGGTGTCGGGTGAGCCCGAGCGACTGCTCGACGAGGCCGAGGAACCGATCGACGTCGCGCACCAGGTCGTCGGCCTCACGCTCGGTGACCGCACGTCGTGATCCGGCCTCGGCGGCTGCCCGCTTGGCGGCTCCGGCGGCGAAGAACGCGGCCCACTCGCCGAACTCAGGAGCGACCTCGGCGAGCAGCACCCACGCGTTCTTCTGGGGTGCCCGGCTCCGTCGGTCCCCCGGGATCGTCTTGGCCCTGGCAGCGAGCAACGCCGCCGTCGTCCGGAGGGCAGCCACGTGGGCGTGGGCGTAGCGCATGGTCACCTCGGTGCTGGTGATCGCCTCCTGCAGCGAGTGGGCGGCTCGTTGCAGGTAGGAGTGGGTCGCGGCCGGCAGGCCCAGCCCAGAAGATCCGGAGAACATCAACTCGCCCCCGTCAGTCCAGGCACCGGACCAGCCGCCAGCTGCCCTGCGACCAGTCGAACTCCAGGTCGAAGACGCCGCGACTGCCGGTGAGCCCCCGCGAGGCCTCCACCCGCCAGACCTCGCGCTCGGCCCCCAGATCGGCACCCCGATCGGCATCCGGACCAGCGTCCGGACTGGACTCAGCGGCGAGGTCGCGCTCGTTGGTGCCCAGCACCGCGCGCACCCCCGAGGACTGCCACCACGGACCGGTCTCCACCCAGTGCGCGACCACTGCGCGCACCTTCCACAGCCGGTCCCGCCACAAGAACTGCTCGGGTCCCTCCTGGCTGCTGCCACCCGCCCCATCGAGCTTCCCGGGACCGCCGGGCGCGCCGAGCGCGCTGAGCACTCCCTTGCGCACTTCCACTGGGTCGTCGTACCGCCGCATTTCTTCCACCCTCCACCGCCAGAGCCACAGAGTCACCAGAACCATCTGTTCGAACATGTGTTCGAACAGATGGTCACGGTACACCGCGGCGGGGACGGTCGGTCAACCCCTACAGTCGGGCCCATGTCACCTGGGACCTCCGAGCATGCGTCGATCACCAGCTTCCGCGCCGCTCTCGAGCGGCTCGGTGGCCGCGGCCGGGTCGTCGTACTGCCCGACTCGGTGCACACGGCGGCGCTCGCGGCCGAGGCGCTCGGCTGTGACGTCGGCGCCATAGCGAACAGCCTGGTGTTCGACGCGGACGGCTCACCGGTGCTGATCCTCACCTCCGGCGCCCACCGGGTGGACACCGCGAAGGTGGCAGCAGAGCTCGACGTCGAGCGGCTCGGCCGGGCCTCACCGGACTTCGTGCGGCGGCACACCGGGCACCCGATCGGCGGTGTCTCACCGATCGACCACCCCGCTCCGGTGCCGACCTATCTCGACCCGTGGCTGGCCAGGTACCAGGAGGTCTGGGCGGCTGCCGGACATCCCTCGGCGGTGTTCAGCACCAGCTACGACGAACTGCTGACGATGACCGGCGCCACCCCCCTGGACGTCGCCTGACCGACAATCGGGTGCGCTCGGGTGAGCGCAGACATTCCGAAACCGCGCTCGAGGACTTATGGTGTGCACCTGACAGGGCAGACATATGGGAGGACCCACATGAGGGTGTACCGACGCTGGACGATCTCGGGAGCGGCGGCGGTCGTCGCAGCGGCGGTGGCCATCGTGCCGGCCGGCCCGGCCGCAGCCCAGCACATCGCCGACAACCACGGCTGCACGGACTACGGCGAGGTCCTCGAGGCACGCGACGGTTTCATCCCTCGCGACGACCTCTCCACTCCCCGCCGCGATGCACTGGCCACGTGGGTCGCCGACCACCCGCGCGCCGCCAAGGCCGCGCGCGCGGCGAACGAGCCCATCCGGGTGCCGGTGGCCTTCCACGTCATCCGCAAGGGCACCTCGCTGGCGCTGGGCAACCTCTCCCGGGCGGCGATCGAGGACCAGATGCAGGTCCTCAACGACTCCTTCGCCGGTGCCACGGCCCCCAGAGCCGACAACACCGGGTTCCGGTTCGACCTGGTCGACGTCACCCGCACCACCCAGCCACAGTGGTTCAACCTGATCCCCGCCAACGGCGACGAGCGGCGTCTGTACCGGGGCAGTGGCAAGGAGGTCAAGATGAAGCAGGCGCTGCGGGTCGGCGGGCCGGAGACGCTGAACATCTACTCCGCCAAGCTCGGCCAGTTCCTGCTCGGCTTCGCCTACTTCCCGGAGGACTTCGTCGGCAAGAACGGCCTTCCCCGCTATCTGGACGGAGTCGTGATCGACTACCGCAGCGTTCCCGGCGGCGCCTTCACCAACTACGACGGAGGCGACACCGCCCCGCACGAGGTCGGCCACTGGCTCGGGCTCTACCACACGTTCGCCAACGGCTGCGAAGAACCAGGCGACCACGTCGACGACACCGCCTACGAGGCATCGCCCGCCACCCAGTGCCCCAAGGGGCGCGACACCTGCGCGCAGCCCGGCCTCGACCCGATCACGAACTTCATGGACTACACCTACGACGCCTGCATGAACAAGTTCTCCGACGGCCAGGGCGACCGGATGCGGGACGTGTGGGCGGCGTTCCGCCGGTAACGGCGGCGCGCGCCGGCTCCGGACAGAACAGAGCGATTCAGCAGATTCCAGCAGGTAACGCATGACACGTCTGCGTCATCTTCGGGGCCGCTGATTCCGCTCCGCGCAGCAGACTGCTTCACTGCTTCCACCGGGTCGGGGGGCCCGGTGGACGTCGGGGTGGGCCGTGCGACGAGGACTGTGCGCGATTGTCGCGTCTGCCTGCGTGCTGGGCGCCGGTGCGGGCACCCTGCACACCGCCGCCCCGGCCGGCGGGGACACCGGTGCCGAGCGCCAGGCGGCGGCCGAGACGGCTGAGGACTCCGCGACGCTGCCGCCCGGTTTCGCGCTCGTCGACACCCCGACCGGTCAGCCGGCCTACAACCTGACCGACTTCGGCTTCCTGCCCGACGGCAGCGCGATCAGCACCGGCAAGGACGGCGGCGTCACCTGGGTCTCGGCAACCGGCGACCGGACCCGAGAGCTCGCCGTCCTCCCGACCAGGTCGAACGGCGACCTGGGCCTGGTCGGGATGGCCGTTGCTCCCGACTTCGCGAGGACCCGCCACGTCTACCTGGCCCGCGCCCTGCCCGACGAGCCGCCCGGCTTCCGGGTGCGGCTCTCCCGATGGACCGTGACCGGCTCCCCGGACCCGACCGGCCTGAGCGAGGAGCGCAGGATCCTCCAACTCACCGGCAGCGCCCAGGTGCATGCGATGACCGGCGTCGTAGCAGACCCCGACGGTTCGCTGTGGGTCTCGGTGGGCGACATGGCGAAGTTCTGCTGCGTCGACCCAGAGGCCCTGAACGCCCTGGACCCGAACTCCGGGCTGGGCAAGCTGCTGCACGTCCTGCCCGACGGACGAGGACATCCCAGCAACCCCTTCTACTCCGAGGCTCAACCGGCTTCCTGGCGGAGCCGGTTCTACGCCGGCGGTTTCCGCAGCCCGTTCCGCTTCTCCCTCGACCCCGAAACCGGGGCCCCGCTCCTCGGCGACGTCGGCTGGCTCACCTGGGAGGAGGTCGACGTCGTCCGACCCGGCCGGATCTACGGCTGGCCGTGCTGGGAGGGCCTGCACCGGACCCCCGGGTACCGCGACCTGGCCGCGTGCGCATCGGTCGCCAACACCGCACCGGTGTGGGACTACCGCCACGGCGACGGGGCGGACCTGCCGGCGGACCAGGGCAACTCGGTGACCGGAGGGCGCGTCTACACCGGTTCGAGCTACCCGGCCAGGTACCAGGGCTCCTACTTCTTCGGCGACTACGTCGGCGAGAAGATCTGGAGCATGCGGCTCGGTGCTGATGGCCAGCTGTCCCGGCCACCGGACGACCCACCGTTCGGGACACATGTCGGCGCACCGGTCGAGTTCGACGAGGCCGAGAACGGCGACCTCGTCTACGCCGACATCGCCACCGGAAACCTGCGACGGCTGACCTACTCCGCCGCGGGCAACACCGCACCCGTCGCCCGGATCGTCGCGGTCACCGACCCCGACACCCGCACGGTTTCGTTCGACGCCAGTGGGTCCCGCGACCACGAAGGTGACGCGCTGAGCTACCGCTGGGACTTCGGCGACGGATCCACCGGGAGCGGGCCGAACCCCACCCATGGCTACCCGTCGGGACCGGACACCTACGAGGTGGCGCTGACCGTGAGCGACCCGAGCGGGGCCACGGACACCACCACGCTCACGGTCGCCCCCTCCAACCGACAGCCGGAGCTCACGCTGACCACACCGGGCGGGAACCGGTTCGCGGTCGGCGAACCGATCACGCTCACTGGCACTGCCACCGACGCCGAGGACGGTGAGCTGAGGATCGTGTGGACCAGCGCGACCGTGCACTGCCAGGTGGAGACCAGCTGTCACCGGCACCCCGGGGAAGGAGCCACCGGCCCCGGCTGGAGCGGTCAGCTCACCGACCACCCGAACTCGCGAACCGAGGTGACGGCGACCGCCACCGACTCCCGCGGCGCGGCCGCGTCCGTGACCTACGTCGCGCTGCCACGCGAGCACCGACTGACCCTGCTGAGCAACCTCCCGGCCCGCCTGGAGATCCCGGGCGAGAGCACCGGTCCCTCAGCGATGGTCGCCGAAGGTGCAGTCGTCGACGTGCTCGCGGCAGCCGTCGCCGAGGACCAGGTGGCCACGTTCGAGCAGTGGTCCGACGGCTCGCGCCTGGCCACCCACGCGGTCACCATCGGCAGCGCCGACCTCACCCTCACCGCCACCTACCTGACACCGATCGACCGAAAGTACGCGCGAGACACACGGATCCGTGACCTGCTCGGCGCGCCGACCGGGCCGGAGACCGGCGGCACAGCGCTGCGCTCGCGTCAGTTCGCGAACGGGCGGCTCTACTGGTCGCCGTCGACGGGAGCTCACGAGGTGCACGGGGAGATCCTGGAGAAGTACCTCGAGCGCGGGGGCCCCGAGGCAGTGGGTCCGCCGGCCAGCGACCAACGGCGCACCCAGGACGGGACCGGACGCTTCAATGACTTCGCCGAGAGCGCCTCGATCTACTGGACCAGACCCGATGGTGCGCACTTGGTGGACGGGCCGATCCTGGCGCGATGGACGGCGCTTGGCCGCGAGGCCTCCTTCCTGAGCTACCCGACCAGCGACGTCTTCGAGGTACGTCGCGGACTGCGCGGCGAGTTCCGCGGTGGGCACATCACCTGGGTCCGCGACTCCGGCCAGACCCTCGTACGACGCTGGTAGGCACGCACTAGGGTCGGGCGTCATGGCACGGGTCTGCGTGATCGGCGCAGGACTCGGCGGCATGGCCAGCGCGGCCCGGCTGGCGAGGCTCGGCCACGACGTCGTCGTCGTGGAACGTCTGGAGCACCTCGGCGGGGCGCTCGGCTTCCTCGAGCGTGACGGCTACCGCTGGGACACCGGGCCCGCCTGGACGACGCTGCCGGCCGTCATCCGCGACCTGTTCCGCAAGAGCGGACGGCCGCTGGACCAGGAGCTGGAGCTGGTCCCGGTGCAGCCACTGCGCGAGCACCGGTTCGAGGACGGCCAGGCAGTGCAGCTGCCCTGGGGCAACCGCTCCGCCCTGCGGGCCGCGCTGGACGAGGGCCTCGGTGCGGGTCGTGGCGACCAGTGGATCGGCTACCTCGACCGTTTCGCGCACCAGTGGGAGCTGCTGCGCACCGGCTACCTGGAGCATCTCTACTCGCCCGCGCTGGTCGGGAAGGACCTAGGCCGGCTGCTGGCGACCCGCAACACCTTGCACCGCGCGGCGCTCAGGGCGTTCAAGGATGAGCGGCTGCGTGCCCTCGCCACCAGCCAGGCCACCGTCGACGGGCACGACCCGCGCAACGTCCCGTCGTGGCTGGGCGTGTCGGCCTACGTGGAGCAGAAGTTCGGAGCCTGGACCGTTCCGGGCGGGATGGGCACGCTCGCCACGGCGCTCACGGCGCGGTTGCGCGAACGCGAGGTCGAGGTGCAGTCGGGCACGACGGTCATGGACGTCGTCGTCGAGGAAGGCCGGGCGGTCGGTGTCGCGACCGCGCATGGTGTCCTCGACGCAGATGTCGTCGTGTGCGCGGTCGACCCTCGTCGGCTCCCGGCCCTGGCCGGGCACGTTCGCAGGACCATGCCGGCGATCCCGCCGGTGGTGTGCCATCTCGGTTTGCGGGGCGAGGTCCCCGATCTGCCGCACGAGGTCGTGCTGCACGGCGACCCGCTGCTCGTGGTGCGCACCGGTGGCAGAGCTCCCGAGGGAGGGAAGGCCTGGACCGTGCTCGGGCGGGGACGACTCGCCGAGGACGTCGTCACCGCCTTGGCCAGACGCAAGGTCGATGTTCGGGACAGTCTGGAGGTCAGGGTCGACCGGTCGCCGCGCGAGCTGGTCGAGGCCTGGGGTGGGTCGCCGTACGGGGTGCTGTGGCAGGGCCGCGCGACGCTGAGCCAACGGATGGGCACGGCGACGCCGATCGAGGGTCTCTACTGTGCCGGCTCGCACGCGACACCGGGAGCCGGTGTGCCGTTCGTGGGCCTGGGCGCCGCGTTGGTCGCGGAGTCGGTCGGCAAGGCGTAGCCCTCAGCCGGCCGGGACATTCAGGTTGGCGTAGATCTCTCGGGTCGCGCTCGACCGGTTCAGCGTGTAGAAGTGCAGCCCCGGTGCCCCACCTGCCAACAGCTCGTCACACATCCGGGTCGCGATCCGGACGCCCTCAGCACGCACGGCGGCCGGGTCGTCGCCGTACTGCGAGATCCGGGCGACCACCTCGTCGGGCAGCGCGGCTCCGGACAGCTCAGCCATCCGCGTGATCTGGCGCAGGTTCGTGATCGGCATGACTCCGGGGACGATCGGGATGTCGACGCCGATCGCGGAGGCCCGGTCGGCGAGCCGGAAATAGTCCTCGGCCCGGAAGAACAGCTGGGTGATCGCGAAGTCCGCACCTGCTGCCGCCTTGGCTGCCAGCACCCGGGTGTCCGCCTCGACGGACTGGGCCGCCGGGTGCATCTCGGGAAACGCAGCGACCCCGACGCAGAAGTCACCGAGCGACTTGGTGAGCGCGACCAGCTCCACCGCGTACCGCGGCCCCTCCGGGTGCGCTTCGAAGGGCGCCGAAGGGCCCGCCGCCGAGTCGCCCCGCAGTGCCAGCACGTTGCGCACGCCCGCGTCGGCGTAGGCCCCGATCACCGAGCGCAGCGTCTCGCGCGAGTGGCCGACGCAGGTGAGGTGCCCGAGCGGGGTCATCGTGGTCTCCTGCGCGATGCCTTCGGTGACCCGGACGGTCCGGTCGCGCGTCGAGCCTCCCGCACCATAGGTCACCGACACGAACGTCGGCCGCAGCCCCTCGAGCTCGCGCAACGCCTTCCACAGCTGACGTTCGCCGGCCTCGTCCTTGGGTGGGAAGAACTCGAAGGAGAACGAGCGCTCGCCGGCAGCGATGAGGTCACGGATCGTCTCCGCCCGACCGGGCATGCGGGAGGGAAGTCCGAGCGCCATGTGGCCCAGGATAGGTGCGCGCCCACGCCGGACCCCTGCGACGTAGGCTCACTGGGCGTGAGCAGCTCCGAGAGCGCATGGGGCGAGGACGGGTTCCGCGCCGCGGTCCAAGACACCCTGGACGCGTTCGTCCACGAGCAGGGTCGCCGCCTGCAGCCGCTCGGTGAGGACGCGACCCGGCTGGTGAGCGAGGCGTCGCGCTCCGTCGCCGGGGGCAAGCGTCTCCGTGCGGCCTTCTGCTACTGGGGCTTCCGGACGGTGCGGGACTTCCCCGCCGACCAGGGCCCGTTGTTGCGCGCCTGTGCCGCGCTGGAACTGCTGCACGCGAGCGCCCTGGTGCACGACGACTACCTGGACGCCTCCGACGTACGTCGCGGACGTCCGGCCAGCCACCGGAGGTTCGAGGCAACACACCGCGACCGCGGCTGGGCCGGCGACCCGATGCGGTACGGCGCCGCCGGAGCGATCCTGCTCGGCGACCTGCTGCTGTCGTGGTCCGACCAGCTTCTGCGTACCTGCGGACTCGACCACGGCGTCGTCCGCGAGGCGCTCGAGTTCTTCGACGCCACCCGCGCAGAGGTGATCGGTGGCCAGTTCCTCGACGTCTCCTCGCAGGCGCGTGGCGACACCGACGTGGAGACCGCGATGCGGGTGCTGCGCTACAAGTCCGCGAAGTACTCCGTGGAGCGTCCGCTGCATGTGGGGGCGACCTTGGCCGGCGCCGGTGGCGAGGTACGCGCTGCGCTCAGCCGGTTCGGCCTGCCCCTCGGAGAGGCGTTCCAGCTGCGAGACGACCTTCTCGGTGTCTTCGGCGACCCCGAGGTGACCGGGAAGCCCGCCGGCGACGACCTCCGGGAGGGCAAACGCACCGTGCTGGTGGCGCTGGCCCTCGGCGGCGCCACGGCGCAGGACGCGAAGGTGCTCGACGCGGCACTCAGCAGGACACGGGTCGAACCGCTCGACGGGGACGAGGTGACCTCGTTGCAGCAGCTGCTGGTCGACACCGGCGCACCGGCTGCGGTGGAGGCGATGATCGAGGACCTGACCTCGACCTCACTCGCGGCGCTCGAGTCGGCACCGACGACCGAGGGTGCGCGCGAGGTGCTGCGCGGCCTCGCCCGGGCGGCGACCCAGCGGGTGCTGTGATCAGACCTGTTTCGTCGGCAGCTCGGGCAGGTCCAACCGCGGCCCGTCGCCGCGCAGGATGACCGCGAACCGCCCACCACGTTCGGCATTCACCCGGCCACCGAGCACGCTGAGGGCGACGCTGAAGGCCTGCTCGTCGGCGCGCGCGAGCGGCCCCCAGCCATCCCACAGGAAGATGATGCCCTCCCGGTCGCCGGCGTCCACGTCCGCGAGCGAGTCGCCCAGCGCGTCGAAGCTGTCGCCCGGCGGGTCGGAGATGTCGAACGCAGCCGCGGTCGCCTTGAGCCACGACTGCTTGTCCTCGACCATCCAGCCGTCCAGGTAGACGAACTGCCAGCCGGCGTGCTCGACAGCATGCTGTACGTCGGGGACGTGCGCGGCGCTGTGCCACTGGTAGACGTCCGGCTTGTTGTGCCCGGCGAGGAGTGCTGCGAGACCGCTCATCTAGTGATCCTCCGGTGAGGGAGCAGAATAGGTGTGCCCACTCTAAGGACGGCGTCGCGGTCTTGCCCAGTCCAGGCCCAGTCCAGGCCCAGCCCAGGTCCAGCCCAGCCCCAGCCCCAGCCCCAGTCCACCCGGCTACTAGAAGCCGAGAGCCTGGGCGCGCCGCTTGACCTCCGCCCCGCGGTTCTCCCGCAGCGCGTCGATCGGCCGGCCCGGCAGCGACTCGTCGCGGGTGAACAGCCACGCGATCGCCTCCCGGTCGTCGTAGCGGGCGTCGTGCAGGACCGTCAGCACGCCGGGCACGCCCTTGACGACCTGCCCGTCCCGGATCAGCTCGGCCGGCACCTTCTGCCCAGCATGCTCGACCGGCACAGCGGCAGCCAGCTGATGCTCCCTGATCAGCTGGCGAACCTTGCTCACATTCACGCCCAGCAGCTCGGCCGCCTGGCTCCAGTCGAGCCAGCTGCCGACGAGCCGCTCGAGGTCGGTCTTGGTCTCCATGGCCCCCACTGTGCCAGCGCACCTGAGCGGTCATCGCAGGAGTCGGGTGCCCACGCTCGACGGGCCTTTTGGCAAGATGCCCGCAACGCGCCAGATGCACGTCCGACCGACCCAGGAGATGGTGGATGCCCAACCGGCGCAGCCAGGCCCTGGTGCTCCTGACGGCGCTGCTGCTGGTCGTGGGTGTGGTCCTGAGCGCGCCGGACGGGTCGGCGGACGCGCGGCCCGGGCGACGTACCAGCGCCCCACCGCCAACGGCCCAGACGTCCGGGCTCGACCAGGTGCTGGGTGACCAGAGCCGGCCCAACATCGTGGTGATCATGGCCGACGACATGCGCGCGGACGAGCTGCAGTACATGCCACGCACGCAGCTGCTCCTCGCGGAGCAGGGGGTCCGGTTCGTCAACTCCTTCTCGCCCCATCCACAGTGCTGCCCCGCCCGGGCCTCGTTCCTCACCGGCGACTACACGCACAACCACGAGGTCTGGACCAACCGTGGGGACTACGGCGGGTTCCAGGCCTTCGACGACACGTCGACGATGCCGGTCGCGCTGCAGCGGGTCGGCTACGACACCTCGTTCCTCGGCAAGTACCTCAACGGCTACGGCTACATGCTGCTCGACGACGGAACCAAGTCCGAGACCTACATCCCGCCTGGCTG
Organism: uncultured Nocardioidaceae bacterium; assembly: GCA_902805855.1. GTDB lineage: Bacteria > Actinomycetota > Actinomycetes > Propionibacteriales > Nocardioidaceae > Nocardioides_C. The sequence goes on along the minus strand of CADCUJ010000010.1, from coordinate 86,082 downwards.
GAGCGACTGGCGAGCAGCGGCCAGGGGCGTCTACCGGTACTTCAGCGCGGCGCTCAACATCAACGGGACGATCCGCCCCAACGTCGGCTGGTACCAGACGCGGATGCTCGGTGCGGAGACCGAGGACGTGGTCGGTCAGCTGGCCCGCTCCCCCCGCCCGTTCTTCGTCTGGGCGTCGTACGTCGCCCCGCACGTCGGCCGGCCCACGGAGAAGGACGACCCGTCTCCTGTCCGGCGCGTGGACGGCCGGAAGCGCATCTTCCGCTCACCTGCGGTGCCGGTTGACGTGCGCGGCATGTTCGACGAGTCGATCGACGAGGCGCCGGGAGAGGACGGTGAGACCGACGTGAGCGACAAGCCGCACTTCATCGCCGACATGGTGCCCGCGGACGTGTCCGAGCACGCGGCCATGGCCGAGGTGACGCGGCAGCGCGCCGAGTCGCTGGAGGTGCTGGACCAGGAGGTGGAGCACACCGTCAAGGCCCTGGAGCGATCCGGCGAGCTCGACGACACCATCGTGGTCTTCACCGCCGACAACGGCTTCTTCCTCGGCGAGCACCGGCTACGGGCGGGAAAGCTGCTGCCCTACGACCCGTCGCTGCGGGTGCCACTCCTCGTGCGCGGACCGGGCATCCCGGCCGGCGAGGTACGTGAGGACCCGGTGCTGATGATCGACTTCGCGCCGACCTTCCTCGAGCTCGCCGGGGCCAGGCCCGACCCCACGATGGACGGGTCCAGCTTCCTCGACCTCGACCGCCCGGACCCGACCGAGGACACCGGCTGGGTCCGCGGCTTCCTGACCGAGACCGGGCCGAGGCCGCTGGAGAGCACCACCGAGGACGGTGTCCTGCCCCCTGGAGCAGACCCGATCCGGTTCACCCAGGGGGTCCGGACCCGCCGCTATCTCTACGTCGAGCATGCGACCGGCGAACGTGAGCTCTACGACCAGCGACGTGACCCGGAGCAGCTGCGGAACATCGTCGACCGACCGGCGGGCGAGCCGGTGGTCGCGAAGCTTGCCGCATTTCTCGACCAGATGCGTGACTGCGCCGGTGAGGAGTGCCGCCCGCCGACGCGGCCGGCACCCCGGCGCTGAACCGACCAGGGCGGGCTGCCGGCGCCCGCCACGCGGGAGCTCGTGGTGCCCCGAGAGCCGCAGCCGCCGCCCTAAACTGCGAAGTTGAGTCGGGAACCTCCCCAGCCCGACCGCGTGGAGGAAGACCCGTCGTGGACCGGACCATCACCGACCCGATGATCGGCCGTCTGCTCGACGGTCGCTACCTCGTCGGTGCTCAGGTCGCCCGCGGGGGGATGGCCTCGGTCTACGAGGCCACCGACCTGCGACTGGACCGGTTGTGCGCGCTGAAGGTCATGCACGCAGGCCTCGGCGACGACGCCGAGTTCGCCGCCAGGTTCGTCCGCGAGGCGAGGTCTGCGGCCAGGCTCTCGCATCCCAACGTGGTCGGGGTCTTCGACCAGGGCGATGACCAGGGCACGTTGTTCTTGGCCATGGAGTACGTTCCCGGTCACACGCTGCGCGATTTGATCCGATCGGACTCCCCGATGTCTTCGGCGAAGGCACTCGCCCTCCTCGACCCGATCCTGTCCGCGCTGGCCGCCGCTCACCGCGCCGGCATGATCCACCGGGACGTGAAGCCGGAGAACGTGCTGCTCGCCGACGACGGTCGGGTCAAGGTCGCCGACTTCGGCCTGGCCAGGGCGGTGAGCACCGAGACGCAGCACACCACCACCGGTGGCGTCTTGATCGGCACCGTCTCCTACCTCTCTCCCGAGCTGGTCCTCGATGGCCGCGCCGACGCGCGCTCCGACGTGTACGCCGCCGGGGTGCTGCTCTACGAGATGCTCACCGGGCGCAAGCCACACGAAGGCGACTCCCCGATCCAGGTCGCCTACAAGCACGTGCACCAAGACGTGCCTCCGCCCTCCAGCGCGGTGGACGGCGGGCCGCCGATCCCGCCCTACATGGACGCGCTGGTCGCCCGCGCCACCGCCCGCGATCGCGACCTCCGCCCGGCAGACGCTGGTGTCCTGCTGCACCAGGTGCGACGGGTCCGGTCCGCGCTCGACCACGGCGTCCCGGACGACCCGGAGCTCACCGCCGACCTGATCCCGATGGCTACGGTGCGCTTCGAGGAGGACCCAGCCCTCGATCAAGGGGCCAGACACCTCACCCCCACGATCCTCGAGCCGAGCGAGGCCGTCGACCAGACCGCGGTCATCGCGCGGCGTCCTCAGCGTCGGCCCGAGCGCCAGGACAGGCGCCCGCCTGCCCCCCGCTCTCGCAGAGGTCCGCTTCTCTTGGTGCTGGTGCTGGCCCTCGCCGTGGCCGCCGGTGCGGCCGGCTGGTGGTTCGGCATGGGCCGCTACGCCCCGACCCCAGGGGTGGTCAACCTCAGCCGCGCCCAGGCAGGCGACGACGTACGAGCGGCCGGCCTGGTGTTCCGGGTGGCGGAGCGTCGGTACTCCGAGACGGTGAGCGCTGGGTCGGTGATCAGCACCGATCCGGCAGCGGGGGCGAGCATCACTGCCGACGGCACGGTGTGGGCGGTGATCTCGAAGGGACCCGAGCGCTACGACGTCCCGGCGCTGCGCGGACTCACCCGCGACGAGGCGGCTGACGCGATCGGGGACGTCCGGCTCGAGGTCGGCGACACCAGCCGCCGATTCCACCCCAGCCTCCCGGCCGGCGCGGTGCTCGCCGTCACCCCCCGGCCGGGCAGCACGGTCAAGTCGGGGACCTCCGTCGATCTGCTGCTCAGCAAGGGTCCCCGGCCGGTCGCGGTGGCTGACGTCACCGGCGTGGCCGCTGAGCGCGCCGAGCAGAGGCTCACCGAGCAGGGCTTCGAGGTGGAGGTCAGCGCCGAGAACGACGCCGAGGTCCCTGAGGGTGAGGTGATCACGCAGTCGCCGGACTCCGGTCGGCTCTTCCGCGGCGACGCCGTCGAGCTGATCGTCTCCGAAGGACCGGTCATGGTGGAGGTCCCCACGGTCGCCGGGGTCGGCGTCGACGAGGCGACCCGACGGATGCAGGAGGCCGGCTTCGGGGTCGTCACCGAGACCAGCTCGCTCTACGTCGGGCTCGAGTACGTTGTCGAGACCGACCCTGCGGAAGGCGCCCGCGCTCCTGAGGGCAGTGTCATCACGCTGTACCTCGTCTGAGGCCGCTCACCGCACGGCCGGCTCCAGCTGCTACTGCTCGGCCTGCTCCAGCTGCTCCTCGGCGATCTGGAGGTGCAAGCGGTACAACCGCTCGGACTGGTCGGCTGCTCGCTCGAGCAGTGTCTCCATCTCTTCGCGGGTGACCCGGGAGTCGTGCACCGCCACGGCCCGCAGCACCTGCCAGCCCGACTGCTTGCCAGCGATCGCCATCCGCAGGCCTTCGAGTTCGATGACGTCCGAGAGCGGCGAGCGACGAACCACGTAGCCGTTCGGCTTGAGCTGCCCGACCTTGGCTCCCACCCAGCCCAAGGTCGTCATCGCCTTGTTCTCCTCCACCTCGAGCCGACCCATCAGCTCGCGCAGCGTGCGCCGGTCCGCTTCGACCTCGTCAGCCAACCTGGCCAGCTCGGTGCCGCGGTCGGACCCGGCATGCTGACGTGCGGCGCGCCGGAACAGCTCCAGTCCGCCCGAGGCGCCGGTCAGGTGGTTGTTGAGGTACACCGCGAGCAGCCGTCGGTCCATCATGCTGGGCTGGTACCCCGGCCACTCGGGGTGAAACCGGCGGTCCCTCAGCTGGAGCCGAGCACCTTGGCGAGCACGGACGCGGCGGAGTCGGCCTCGTCCCGGGTGATGCCGAGGTGGGTGACCACTCGGGCTGTGCGAGGACCGACCGCGCCGATGAGCACGTCCTGCTCGGCCGCGGCGGCGACCACGGCCGCGGCGTCGGGCACGTCGACCACGACGATGTTGGTGTCCACGGACGCAGGATCCACGCCGCATGCCTCGGCAAGGAGTCGCGCGTTCGCGTGGTCCTCGTGCAACCGGGCGAGATGGTGGTCCAGCGCGAACAGGCCCGCGGCGGCCAGAATCCCGACCTGGCGCATCCCACCGCCCATCCGCTTGCGCCACACGCGGGACTCCGCGATCGCCTCCTCTGAGCCGATCACCAGCGAGCCCACCGGGGCCCCCAGTCCCTTGCTCAGACACACAGCGAGGACGTCGACCGCGGCGCCGTACTCGCTCAGCGGGGTGCCGGTGGCCACGTGGGCGTTCCAGATCCGAGCTCCGTCCATGTGCAGAGCAGCGCCGCGGTCGTGCACGAACTGCGCCACGGCGTGGATCGAGGCCATGTCGAGCACCGCGCCGCCGCCGAAGTTGTGCGTGTTCTCGATCGAGACCGCCTTGGTCGGGACGAAGAACGGGCCCAGGTCAGGGGCGAACATCGCCTCGATCGCCGGCAGGTCGATGCCGCCCCCGCGCCCTGTCCAGGTCCGCATGGTCAGGCCCGTGAAGGCTGCGTGCGCGCCGAGCTCGGCGCGCGCGATGTGCGCGGACGACTCGCACAGGACCTCCTGTCCGACGCCCACCAGGGTGCGCAGCGCGAGCACGTTGGCCATCGACCCGGTGGGGGTGAACAGCGCCGCCTCGTGACCGAACAGCCCGGCAATGCGCTCCTCGAGCTCGCGGACAGTGGGGTCCTCCGCGTACACGTCGTCCCCGACAGCGGCGCCGGCCATGGCCGAGCGCATGCCCGGACCCGGCGTGGTGACGGTGTCGCTGCGGAGGTCGATCATCAGCTGGGGTCGGTGGTCTGGACGGTGCGCAGCATCTCGGCGACGAGGAACGACAGCTCCAGGGACTGGACACGGTTCAACCTGGGGTCGCAGGCGGACTCGTACCGGTGTCCCAGGTCGACCTCGGCCAGCGCCTCACCGCCCCCGACGCACTCGGTGACGTCGTCGCCGGTGAGCTCCACGTGGATCCCGCCCGGCCAGGTGCCGAGCGAGCGATGTACGTCGAAGAACCCCTGGACCTCGGCGATCACGTCGTCGAAGCGGCGAGTCTTGTAGCCCGAGGACGCCGCGAACGTGTTGCCGTGCATCGGGTCGCAGACCCACGCCACCTGCACGCCTGCCGAGGTGACCTTCTCCACGATCGTCGGCAGCACGTCGCGCACCCGGCCCGCGCCCATCCGGGTGATGAAGGTGAGCCGACCTGGCTCGCGCTCCGGGTCCAGCTTCTCCGCGAGCGCGATCGCCTCGTCGGCGGTCGCGCTCGGGCCGAGCTTGACCCCGATCGGGTTCTGGATGTGCGAGAGCAGCTCGACGTGGGCTCCGTCGATCTGTCGGGTGCGCTCTCCGATCCAGACGAGGTGCGCGGAGACGTCGTACGGCGTCTGCGTGCGCGAGTCGATCCGGGTCAGTGCGTGCTCGTACTCGAGGATCAGCGCCTCGTGGCTGGAGTGGAAGTCGACGCGATGGAACTCGTCGGGATCGGCCCCGATCGCCTGCATGAACGTCAGCGCGCGGTCGATCTCGCCCGCCAGCTGCTCGTAGCGGCGGCCCACAGGCGAGGACCGGACGAAGTCGGTGTTCCAGGTGTGCACCTGGCGGAGGTCGGCGTACCCGCCGGTGACGAAGGCGCGCACCAGGTTGAGGGTCGCGGCCGAGGAGTTGTAGACCTCGACCAGTCGTCGCGGGTCGGGGCGCCGCGCCTCCGGAGTGAAGTCGAAGCCGTTCACGGCGTCGCCGCGGTAGGCCGGGAGCGTGCTGCCTTCGCGGACCTCAGTGTCGGAGGTCCTCGGCTTGGCGTACTGACCGGCGAGCCGTCCCAGCTTCACCACCGGCACCGAGGCGGCGTAGGTGAGCACGACGGCCATCTGGAGCAGCACCCGGAGCTTGTTGCGCACGTTGTCGGCGGTGACCCCGCCGAACGTCTCGGCGCAGTCACCCCCCTGGAGCAGGAATGCGTCTCCTCGGGCGACGGCCGCGAGCTTCGCCTTCAGGTCGTCGCACTCGCCGGCGAACACCAGCGGTGGCACCGCGCGCAGTCGCTGCACCGCCTGGTCGAGCTCGGCCGGGTCGGGCCACTGCGGCTGCTGCGCCACGCCGAGGGCGCGCAGAGTCGACAGCTCCGGGATGCTCACTCCCCCAGCCTACGTTCCGGCGATCAACCGCCGAGCTGGTCGGGGTCACGGAAGCCGGTCTTCTTGGCCCGGATGCCTCGGTTGGTCAGCCAGGTCAGCAGCCACAGCACGATGCCCACGACGATCAGGCCGGCGGCGATCTCGTACTGGACCCAGTCCGCGCGCTCACGTGCCCACGGGCCGACGAGGAAGGCGCAGGCCAGCGCGCCGAGCGCCGGCAGCACCGTCGGTGCGACGAAGTGGCTCCGGTCGACGTGGTCGCGGCGCAGCACCAGGACGGTGACATTGACCACGGTGAACACACACAGCAGCAGCAGCGCCGTTGTGCCGGAGAGTGCCTCGATGGTGTCGTCGCCGAGCGCGAGGCCGACCACGATGATCAACCCGAGCGCCAGCAACGTCGAGAAGGCGATGGCCACCCACGGGGTGCGCCGCTCCGACAGCACCTTGCCCAGGCTGCGAGGCAGGACGTCTTGGCGACCCATCCCGTAGAGCAGCCGGCTGGCCATCAGCATGTTGATCAGCGACGTGTTCGCGACGGCGAAGACCGTCATGAACGGGAAGACGGTGTCGATCGGGAAGTCGGGCGACCCTGCGGCGACGACGTCGAGCAGCGCGGTGTCGGACGCGGCAAGGTCGCCGACCGGGATCACGGAGACGGCTGCGATCGAGACCAGCACGTAGATGAACGCGGCTATCCCTAGACCGGACAACATCACCTTGGGGAAGATGCGCTCCGGCTCGTGGGTCTCCTCGACCATGTTGACCGAGTCCTCGAACCCGACCATGGCGAAGAACGCGAGCGCGGTGCCCGCGGTGACCGCGAGGAACAGGCTCTTGCCTTCCGAGGTCTCGAACACCATCGCGCGCCCGAAGTCGGCGTTTCCCTGGCCCATCGCATAGAAGCCGATCCCGATCACGATCAGCAGGGCGAGGATCTCCACGATCGTGAGGACCACGTTGAACTTGACGCTCTCCCCGACGCCACGCAGGTTGATCAGCGCCAGGAGCAGCATGAACGCGAGCGCCACCACGGTGATCAAGCCGTCGCTGCTGCCGATCCCGAGGTTCACCCCGTCCAGCCCGGCCAGCAGGTTCTCCGCGAGGACGTTCGCCGACGTCGACGCGCTGGTGATACCGGAGCAGATGACCGCGAACGCCACCAGGAAGGTCACGAAGTGGATCCCGAAAGCCTTGTGGGTGTAGAGCGCCGCGCCGGCCGCCTGCGGGTACTTGGTGACCAGCTCCATGTACGCGAAGGCGGTCAGCAGCGCCACCCCGAACGCCACCAGGAACGGCGCCCAGGCCGCGCCACCGACCTCACCGGCGACGTCCCCGGTGATCGCGTAGACGCCGGAGCCCAAGATGTCCCCGACGATGAACAGCAGCAGCAGCTTCGGCCCGAGAACCCGTTTCAGGCTGGGCTCGTCGCCGGTGTCTCGTGTCGTGTCGACCTGTGTGCTCATGGTGTGCCCCTGTCTTCCCGATTCCCTCACTGTCAGCCAATCCGGTCACGCCCGCAAGGCGCCGCACCGATAACGCCGGGCGTGCTTGCCGGACTCGGTCAGAGCCAGGGCAGCAGCAGGATCTGGAACACGTGCAGGCAGATCACGTAGACGAGCACGGGCAGGGCGATCTGACGCAAGGACACGCCCACCCGTCGTACCGCTTCAGCCATCACCGCGACCTACCCGCGACCGGGTGCGGGAACCAGCGGGCACGCAGGCTTTACCCCCACTGCATCGCAAAGCATGGCGAGCCGGACATTGCCGGCGGCTGTGGCCTAGACCGATCGGTGTCCTGGTCAGGTCACGGCCGGCGGTGCAGCAGCAGCGGGAGCACCATCGTGGCCCCGGCTCGCCTGAGCAGAGCCGAGGCGATCGTGACCGGCCACAGTGAGGAGGTGGCGTCGACGACCAGCAGCACGGCTCGCCCGTCCACCGCCGGGTCCACCGCGCCGACCTGTTCGCCGAGCTCGAGGTAGTCGCGCCAGTGTCCTGCCTCCTGCGCCGAGCCGAGCTGAGCAGTGTCCCTCAGCGGCCGGCCGACCCGGACCGATGAACGTTGCAGCCGGCCCGTCCCTGCCAGATGGTCGGCGAGGTCTCGGGTCAGGGTCGTGAACCCGGCGGCCGGGAGGTCCACGACCACCTCCGGGCGCCTGGGCCAGGAGTGCCGCCACTCGCTCAGCACGCGCACGCAGGCCTGCTTCACCTCGTCGGTCGCCAGGCCGTCTCGGGCGAACATCTCCGCGACGCTGTCTCGCCACTCGGGGGCGTCCGCGAACACCAGGGTCCGGCCGACCTCGGCCATCTCCTCCGCCGCGATCTTGCCTCGAGCGCCGAAGGACCCACCCGGCCACATCTTGCGCGGCTCCAGCAGGTGCACCTGCCCGCGCAGCAGCCGGGTGACCGACTCGACCGTCCCGGGCGAGGTGTCGGCTGCCACCGGGCCGGGCAGCCCTCCGCGGCACACCGAGCACCGGCCGCACGGTGCGGCGCTCGGGTCGTCGAGTGACTCCTGCAGCAGCTGCATCAGGCAACGTTCACCGCGGATGTAGGACTGCATGATCGCGGCCTCGCGCCGACGCACGGCCACCACAGCGTCGTAGTGCGAGGCGTCGAAGGACCACGGGACCTCGGTGCGCACCCATCCCCGGTCGACCCGCTCGACCACGCCGTCCACGGCCAGCTGCTTGAGCAGCAGCTCGACCCGGCCTCGCCGGACACCGGACTCTGCCTCCACGGCCGCCGGGGCGGTGGGTTCCGACGACAGCGCCGCGAGGACGCGTTCCACCTGTTCCGGCACCGGGATCGTCGCGGTCGCGAAGTAGTCCCACACCCCGGCGTCGGCCTCCGAGGGCAGGAGAACGGCGTGAGCTCGGGGGATGGCCCGCCCGGCCCGACCCACCTGCTGGTAGTAGGAGACCGGCGACGGGGGCGCGCCGACGTGGACGACGAACCCCAGGTCCGGTTTGTCGTAGCCCATGCCCAGCGCCGAGGTGGCCACCAGGGCTTTCAGCTCGTTGGCGCGTAGCGCGTCCTCGAGGCGTTCCCGCGCCGGACCCTCGAGCTGACCGGTGTAGGCAGCCACCGCGACGGCGGGACCGTGCACGCCGCGGATGGCCGCGGCCAGGCGTTCTGCGTCGGCCACGGTCAGCGTGTAGACGATGCCTGAGCCGGGAAGCTGCGGCAGGTGGTCGACGACCCAGGAGTACCGCTCGACCGGAGACAGGCTGCCGACCACGGACAGCTCCAGGCTCGCCCGAGCCAGTGGACCGCGCAGCACCACGGTCGAGGCGCCGAGCTGGGTGGCCACGTCCTCGGTGACCCTCGCGTTGGCGGTTGCCGTCGTGGCGAGCACCGGAGTCGCCGGGCTCAGTCGCTGCAGCACGTCGGACACGCGGCGGTAGTCGGGTCGGAAGTCGTGTCCCCAGTCGGAGACCGCGTGCGCCTCGTCGATCACCAGCAGCCCGAGTCGGCCGGCCAGGGACTCGAGCACCCGGGCACCGAAGCCGGGGTTGGCCAACCGCTCGGGCGAGACCAGGAGCGCGTCGACGTGTCCGGCGAGCAGCGCGGCCTCGATCTGCGACCACTGCCCGATGTTGGCGGAGTTCAGCGTCTCCGCACGCAGCCCGGCGCGCGCTGCCGCCACCACCTGGTCGCGCATCAGGGAGAGCAGCGGCGAGACCACCAGGGTGGGACCGTCGCCCTCAGCGCGGCGGATAGCGGTCGCCGCCCAGTAGACCGCCGACTTCCCCCACCCCGTGGCCTGCACCACGAGGACCCGTGAGGCCTCCTGGCACAGTGCTGCCACAGCGCTCCGCTGGTCCTCGCGCAGGCGTGCGTCGGGTCCGGCCATCGCGGTGATCGTCGCGTCGGCCACCCGTGCTCGGTGACCGGACAACACTGCGTCCGTCGTGCTCGGGCTCGGCATGGCTCACACCTTAGGGACCGGGACCCCCCGCCGTGCTGGCTCGTCCACAGCGCTCGCCAGGAAACGGTTAGTGCCGAGCGCTCGCGGGAACACGGGGCGGATGCGGGTGACCACGTTCAACATCCTGCACGGCCGCTCGCCTGCCGACGACCGGGTCGACGTCCCCCGCTTCGCCGCGGCGGTCCGCAAGCTCGACGCCGACGTGCTCGCGCTCCAGGAGGTCGACCGCAACCAACCTCGCTCGGCGGGCACGGACCTCACGTCCGTCGCAGCGACGGCGATGGGGGCACAGGAGCACCGGTTCGTGGCGGCGCTCTCCGGCAGCCCCGGCGCGACCTGGATCGCCGCCACCGGGGACGAGCAACCGGACTCCGCGGCGTACGGCATCGCCTTGCTGTCCCGCTACCCGGTCCGGTCCTGGGAGGTGGTTCGGCTGCCCGCCGCCCCGGTCCGGGTGCCGGTACGGTTTCCCGGCCGTCGGAGGCTCGCCGTGGTCCGAGACGAGCCGCGGGTCGCGGTGGTCGCGCTGACCGAGACGCCGTACGGCGACGTCAGCATCGCAAACACCCACCTGTCGTTCCTGCGCTGGTGGAACGCGAGGCAGCTACGCGCCCTGGTCAGGTCACTGCGTGCGTCGCCGTCCCCGACCATCTTGGCCGGTGACCTGAACATGGGTCCGCAACGAGCGCAGCAGATCACCGGTATGCGGCCGCTGGCAACCGGACACACGTTCCCGTCCCCCAGACCGGCCGAGCAGATCGACCACATCCTGGCCGCCGGGGAGCTGCCGGTCGCCAGGGGTGCGGTGCACGAGCTGGCGCTGTCCGACCATCACGCGTTGAGCGTGGACCTCGTCTGAGCCGCCGGAGTCAGCCGAAGAAGACCTCGGCCTCGGCGTACTGCTCCGGCTGAACCGTCTTCAGCTCACCGGTCCCCTCGATCAGCGGTACCCGGACGATGTCGGTGCCCCGCAGAGCCACCATCGTGCCGAAATCGCCGTCTCGCACAGCGGCGACGGCTTGCAGACCGAACCGGGTGGCCAGCCACCGGTCGAACGCGGTCGGCGTGCCGCCGCGCTGCACGTGGCCGAGCACGACGGCGCGGGCCTCCTTACCGGTCCGTTCCTCGATCTGCTTGGCCAAGAAGTCACCGATGCCTCCGAGCCGGACGTGGCCGAACGCGTCGAGCTCACCGCTCTGCAGCGTCATGTCGCCACCCGCAACCGGGACGGCGCCCTCGGAGACCACGATGATCGGCGAGAAGTTCGTCCGGAACCGCGACTCCACGTGCGCACAGACGTCGTCGATGTCGAATGGCTTCTCCGGGATCAGCACTACGTTGGCACCACCCGCGATCCCGGCGTGGAGCGCGATCCATCCCGCGTGGCGACCCATCACCTCCACGACTAGCGCCCGGTGGTGCGACTCGGCCGTGGTGTGCAGTCGGTCGATCGCCTCCATCGCGATGTTCACCGCGGTGTCGAAGCCGAACGTGAAGTCGGTGCCGGACAAGTCGTTGTCGATGGTCTTGGGCACACCGACGACGTTGACACCGAGGTCGGCGAGGCGGGTCGCGACGCCGAGGGTGTCCTCACCGCCGATGGCGATGAGTGCGTCGACGTCGCTCGCCGCCAGGTTCGAGGTGATCTTCTCGACCCCGCCGTCGACCTTGAACGGGTTGGTGCGCGAGGACTTCAAGATGGTGCCGCCGCGCGGGAGGATGCCTCGCACCTGGTCCACGCCGAGGGGCACGCTGTCGCCCTCGAGCGGACCGCGCCAGCCGTCGCGGAAGCCGACGAATTCGTAGCCGTACTCCTTGACGCCGCGGCGCACGACGGCGCGGATCACCGCGTTGAGGCCGGGACAGTCGCCACCACCGGTCAGCACTCCGACGCGCATGCGGTCCACCTCTCCTCGCGGTCTCGACTGGTGCGGTGACTAGGTTATGGCCATGACCTTCTCGATCGTTGCACGCTCAGTCGACGGACAGACCTGGGGCGTCGCGGTGGCCTCGAAGTTCCTGGCGGTCGGCTCACCGGTCCCGGCCGCGGTCGCCGGCATCGGCGCGATCGCCACCCAGGCGGACGCCCATGTCGGCTTCAAGGGTGCGGCCCTCGCACACATCGACGAGGGGGCGACCGCCGAGGTCGCGCTGGACCGCCTGCTCGAGGAGGACGAGGGCCGGGAGCATCGGCAGGTCGGCATCGTCGACGTCGACGGCGGTGCGGTCACCTACACCGGGCCGAGCTGCTTGGACTGGGCAGGCGGCATCGCCGAGCGGGACGTCGCGATCCAGGGCAACATCCTCGCCGGTCCCGGGGTGGTGCCCGCGATGAAGGCGTCGTGGGACGCCAGCACCGGCGAGCCGGACCTGTCCCGACGTCTCCTGCGGGCGCTGCGGGCAGGTGACGAGGCCGGTGGGGACAGGCGCGGCCGGCAGTCGGCGGCACTGCTCGTCGTCCGCGAAGGAGCCGGGTACGGCGGTCGGGACGACGTCGCGGTCGACCTGCGCGTCGACGACCACGAGCAGCCTGGTGCCGAGCTCGAACGCCTGCTGGACCTGAACGACCTGTACCTGACCGCCTCCACCGACGAGGAGAAGGTCGCCATCACCCCGGATCTGCGGGCCGAGCTGGAGGAGCGCGCGGGTCGGCTGGGCCACCCGGACTTCGCGGCCTGGGTGGGCACCGAGAACTTCGAGATGCGCGTCGACGACCGCTCGTCGCCGGAGTGGGTGGACGAGAAGATCCTGGAGATCCTGCGTTCGCGTTCCGAGGCGCCTGCGTGAGCGTCCTGGCGATCGACGCGGGAACGACCGGGGTCACCGCGGTCGTCGTCACCGCAGAGGGAACGATCGCCGCCAAGGGGTACCAGGAGTTCGCTCAGCACTTCCCGCGACCGGGCTGGGTCGAGCACTCCCCCGAGGACATCTGGCAGGCGACGCTCGAGGCCACCCGTGCCGCACTGCGCCAGCACGACCGGTCCGACCTCGAGGCCGTCGGCCTCACCAACCAGCGGGAGACCGTGCTGCTGTGGGACCGCGAGACCCTGGGGGCCCCGCGCCGCGCGATCGTGTGGCAGGACCGACGTACCGCCGAGATCTGCACCCGCTTCCGTGACGAGGGACACGAAGAGCGGGTCGCCGAGCTGACCGGACTACGGCTCGACCCGTACTTCTCCGGCACCAAGCTCGCCTGGCTCGCCGAGCACGAGCCGAACACCTGGGCGCTGGTCGAGTCCGGGCGCTACGCGATCGGCACCGTGGACTCCTACCTGGTCGCCAGGATGACCCGCGGGACCTGGCACGTGACCGACGTCTCGAACGCCTCCCGGACGCTGCTGCTCGACCTCGAGACGGGCGAGTGGAGCCAGGAGCTGTGCTCACTGTTCGGCATCCCTCGTGACGCGCTGCCGGAGGTGGTGCCTTCCTGGGGCGAGATCGCCACCACCGACCCGGCCTCGTTCTGCGACCTCGAGGTGCCGATCGCAGGGATCCTCGGTGACCAGAACTCGGCTCTGTTCGGGCAGACCTGCTTCGAGGTCGGCGAGTCCAAGTGCACCTACGGCACCGGCTCGTTCATCTTGACCAACACCGGTCCGGAGATGACGCGTTCCGAGGCGGGCCTGTTGACCACGGCTGCATGGAAGTCCCCATCCGGTGAGCTGACCTACGCGCTCGAGGGCGCGATCTTCGTGACCGGGGCCGCGGTGCAGTGGCTGCGTGACGGGCTGCAGATCGTCGGCTCCGCCGCTGAGAGCGAGGCGATCGCCGCCACGGTCGACAGCTCCGAAGGCGTGGTGTTCGTGCCGGCGCTCACCGGTCTCGGCGCCCCCGACTGGGACCCGCACGCGCGCGGCACGGTCCTCGGCATCACCCGTGGTACGACGCGCGCCCATCTCGTGCGGGCAACGCTGGAGGCCATCGCCTTCGAGGTCCGAGACGTGGTCGACACCTTGCCGGCACCGGCCTCGCTCACCTCGCTCAAGGTGGACGGCGGCGCCTCAGCCAACGACCTGCTCTGCCAGATCCAGGCGGACCTGCTCGGTGTGCCCGTCGAGCGCCCGGAGATCGTCGAGACCACTGCCCTCGGCGCCGCATTCGTGGCCGGCCTCGGAGTCGGGGTGTGGAAGTCCGTCGAGGACCTGCGCGAGACCTGGACGCTGGAACGGCGCTTCGAGCCTGCCGTCGACCCGGCCGAGGCCGACGCCGCACACCGTCGCTGGCGCGAGGCCGTCGAGCGTGCCAAGGGCTGGGCCACCGGCTAGCCGCGAAGGCGCTCCCTCTCCATCCGCGCTTTCTCCAGCGTCGCGACAGCCTCGCCTTGGCTCTCCTCGGCCCGGTCGCGCTTGTCCTCAGCGGAGCCCAGCTCGTCGTCGACCCTCTCCAGCTCGTGCTCGAGCTCGCCCGCGCGGCGGCGTACCTCCTCCAGCTGACCGGCCAGCTCGAGGCTGCGCGCCTCGAGCTTCGCCACCCGCCTACGCGCCTTCGCCAGCTTCTTGTCCGCCGCCTGCGCCGCGTCCTCGGCGCCCTTGAGCGCACGCTCGGCCTCCTCGACGGCGCGGCTGTCCGCCTCGGCGTCCGGCACCACCTGCAGCTGCGGCTTCTGCTCTCCGTGCTCCTCGTCGGCGGCTGTCGACTTCTCGACCGGCCGGGCGGAGATCCCGATCGCCTCGGGGACGGCGATCGCCTGCGTGAGGTCCAGGTCCTCGATGCCGGTGGCGGTCAGCGCCTCCACCAGCTGCCCGGTGCGCACCGCCTGCGCGGCGCCTTCGTCGGTCATCGCAGCGCGCAGGGTCTCCTCCACCTGGGCGGTCACGGCGTCGCTGACCCGCACCCCGAGGTCCCGGGCCAGGCGTCGTGCCTCGGTGCTCACCGCGTAGGTGAGCTGGCGGCGCTGCCTGGAGAGCTCGCGCAGCTCGTCGCCGTCGAGGCTCTGCTGGGCCTGTCGCATGGCCGCTCCGAGGTCGAGTACCCGGGTCAGCTGCTCCGCCTGGTAGCGGGCGAGCATGTTCACCACCCAGGCAGCCGTCGACGGTTTGGGCAGCTTGCCCAGCCGAGCGGCCAGCTCCTTGTCCTCGGCCCGCAGGGCCTTGGCCCGCTCGTTGCGTGCCTTGGTGAACTCGTCCGGTGCCAGCGCGTAGAGCTCGTCGGCGAGCTCGGTGAGCTCGGTGAGCTCCATCAGCTGCGCCGCTGCTCGATGCCGGTGCCGGTGCTGGTGCTGGTGCCGGTGCCTCGTTGCGGCAGTCGGTGCAGCACCACGTCCTCGAGCGCCCCGTCCTGCGCTCGAGCGGTGAGGAAGGTGCAGTGCGGCTGTCGCCGCCGGTCGGTCGGCGAGCCGGGGTTCAGCAGCCGCAGGCCGGTCGCGCTGGTGGTGTCCCAGGGGATGTGGCTGTGGCCGAAGACCAGTACGTCCACGTCGCCGTACTCCCGCGAGCAGCGCTCCTCCCGCCCGGTCTTGGCGCCGGTCTCGTGGACCACCGCGAACCGGACGCCGCCGATGGTGGCCCGGGCCGTCTCCGGCAGCCGCGCGCGCAGGCTCGGGCCGTCGTTGTTGCCGTAGACGGCCACCAGGCGGCGGGCGCGTGACTCCAGGGCATCCAAGGTGGGTACGTCGACCCAGTCGCCGGCGTGGACCACGACGTCCGCCGCGTCGACCGCCCGCCACACCTCATCCGGAAGGTCGCGGGCACGCTTCGGGACGTGCGTGTCCGCGATGATCACCAGCCGTTGCCCTGCCACGGGAACCGAGACTAGCGACGATCGGCTGCTCCCAACGCGGATGCGGTCGAGCGATGAGTTTTCCGCGGCCTGGCGGTCGGTAACGGCGGAGGGGTCCACTTCCGCGGCCCACCTCCCTAGAGTCGTCTACAGGGTCAGGGAGACGAAAGGTCATGACGATGGTGCAGGAGACGGTCCGCGAGGGAGTCACCGGCGAGCTTCCCGCGGACAGCGACAGGTACCGCGGCGAGCTGCTCGCGCACTGCTACCGGATGCTCGGCTCGGTGCATGATGCGGAGGATCTCGTCCAGGAGACGTACCTGCGCGCCTGGAAGTCCTACGACAAGTTCGAAGGGCGGTCCTCGATGCGGACCTGGCTGTACCGCATCGCGACCAACGCCTGCCTCACCGCGCTGGAGAGCCGAGCGAGGCGCCCGTTGCCCACCGGACTGGGCGCCCCCAGCTCCGACCCCGAGGGAGACCTGGTCCAGCAGGGCGAGGTCCCTTGGCTGGAACCGGTTCCCGACGCCTTGGTCGGCGCAGACTCCGGTGACCCGGCTTCTGTGGTCACCTCCCGCGAGAGCATCCGGCTAGCGTTCGTGGCTGCCTTGCAGCACCTGCCCCCGCGCCAGCGGGCGGTGCTGATCCTGCGCGACGTGCTCAAGTGGCGCGCCGCGGAGGTCGCCGCCCTGGTCGGCACCTCGACGGCGGCGGTCAACAGCGCGCTGCAGCGGGCCCGAGCCCAGCTCGACGAGCTCGCCCCGACCGAGGAGTCGGTCACCGAGCCGCAGACGCCGGAGCAGCAAGCGCTGCTGGAGAGGTACGTCGCCGCCTTCGAGAGCTACGACGTCGCGGCGATGGTCGACCTGTTCACCAAGGACGCGGTGTGGGAGATGCCGCCGTTCACCGGTTGGTACCAGGGGCCTGCCGACATCACCAGGCTGATCGCGACGAACTGTCCTGCGCAGGGACCCGGCGACATGCGGATGGTCTCGACGCTCGCCAACGGCCAGCCCGCCTTCGCTCTCTACATGCGCGGCGAGGACGGGGTGCACCGGGCCTTCCACCTGCAGGTGCTGAGCGTCGCGGACGGCCGGGTCTCGCACGTCGGCGCCTTCTTCGCACCGGAGCTGTTCGACACCTTCGGCCTTCCGCAGACCCTCCCGGGCTGATCGGACCCCCCATGGTCGGTGAGCCCGCGACGGCACCTCTGGTCGGCGGCATCGCCCTGCTGGAGCGTGCTCTCGGCTACACCTACGGGAGCCTGCAGCTCATCACGCCCGAGGCGATGACCCGATCCACCCCGTGTCGGGACTGGGACCTGCGGGCGCTGCTGGCGCACATGAACGACTCGTTGGCCGCCCTGCACGAGGCCGCCGACATCGGTGTGGTGGATGTCGCCGACGTGGACTTCGGAGACCCCCGGCAGGACCCGGTGGCGACCCTGCGGAACCGGGGCTGCGCGATGCTCGGCGACTGGACGCACGTGACCGGCCGGCAGCCGGTGAGCGTGTCAGGGCGCCAGGTGACGGCGCCGGTGGTGGCCACCACCGGGGCGGTCGAGATCACCGTGCACGGCTGGGACGTCGCGCAGGCCTGCGGCAGTCCCCGTCCCATCCCGACCGCGCTGGCCGAGGAGCTGCTGCCCCTCGCGTCGCTGCTGGTGACCGATGCGGACCGCCCGGCCACGTTCGCCTCCGAGGTCATCGTCTCGCCGGCCTCGGCGCCCGACGTACGCCTGCTCGCCTTCCTGGGCCGCTCGGCGGTGCGGAACTGAGCAGAGCCGAGCTGGGCCCGAGCTACTCCTCGTCGAGACCCTGCTCGATCGCGTAGCGCACGAGCTGGACGCGGTTGTGCAGCTGCAGCTTGCGCAGGGTGTTCTGCACGTGGTTCTGCACGGTGCGGTGGGACAGGTACAACCGTTCGGCGATCTGCTTGTAGGAGAGCCCCTTCGCGACCAGGCGGAGCACCTCGGTCTCCCGGTCGGTCAGCCGCGGAGTGTCCGCGTCGCGCGCAGCCGGTGCGTCGGACAGGCGGCGGTACTCGCCGAGCACGAGACCGGCCAGTCCCGGGGTGAACACCGTGTCGCCCTCCGCGACCCGGAGCACTGCGTCGAGCAGGTCCGAGCGGGAGGCAGACTTGACCAGGTACCCGGTAGCCCCCGCTTTCACGGCGTCGAGGACGTCGTTCTGCTCACCGGAGGCGGAGAGGATCAGCACCCGAACCGCCGGATCCGCCTGCACCAGTGCCGAGGTCACCTCGACCCCGTTGGGCGCCGGGATCTGCAGGTCCAGGACCACCACGTCGGGCCGGGCGGCCGGCGCCCGGTTGAGCGCCTCGGTGCCGTTCGCGGCCGTCGCGACCACGTCGAGACCGGACTCGGTGAGGTCACGGGCCACACCGTCGCGCCACATGGGATGGTCGTCGACGACCATCACCCGGATCCTGTCCCCTGCCACCTCTGCCACCTCTGCCACCTCTGCCACCTTGGGCCACCTCTGCCGCCATCGCCGGCGCGGCCTCCCGGGCCCTCGCGTGCCCGCAGGCTATCCAGCCGGGTGCGGTCGCACGTAGGAACCGCGCCGATGCACCAGCGGCTCCCGGTCCTCGCCGACCTCGACGTGCTCGAGGACGGCGTCCAGCAGCAGGCTCCACCCGACGTCTCGCGGCTCCGTGTGCAGCCGCACGCCCGCCCAGGCGGAGGCACCGTCGAGCAGGGGACCCCACTCCGTGTCGCGCCAGGTGCCGAGCGTGAACGCCCCGCCCGGTGCCGGAGCAGTGCCCGCGAACGCGTCGGCTAGGTAGCGGTGCGACCAGCTCAGTAGAGCCACGACGGCGTTCCCGGTCGTGGCCACGGCGTCGGCGAAGGCGGAGTCCGGATCGACCAGGGCCAGCGCGTGACCCGGCGATCCGTTCGCGATCATCAGCGATGACACGGTCAAACCCGCACGAGCGGAGCCTTCGCCGCAGGTCCAGAGGCTGACCGCACCTCCCAGCCGGCCGCGCAGCCGACGGACCGGGTCGCGCTCCGACTCAGGCTCGAGGAAGGGGTGCGAAGAGTGGATCGTCACCGGCTGCCCGCTGCGCGTGAGGTGGCCCCGCGCTCCTCGGTGAGCCTGGTGCAGGAGAAGGCCATGCCCGCAACGTAGCCGAGGCACCCGCGCAAGCCGAGTGCCGCGGCCGCGGCTCATCCGTGCGGCGCGCCGAGCTCGAGCGGCCCCGTGTGCTGGCTCTGCGGGTCTTCGGGCACCTGTGCTGCCGGGAATGACCGAGGGCGCCACAGGAACAGCAGGTACACCGGGACGCATTCGAGGGCGAACGCGAGCAGCGGAGCCGGGTCGTCGAGCATCGTCACGATCGACAGGTGCAGGCCGAGACCGAGCAACGCGGCCACCCAGCGCGTGCGCCAGAACCAGAGCCCCACCGCCAAGAAGAGCTCAGTGAGCACCGTGGCGATCGCCATGGGCGCGAACACCCAGTCCGGCAGCGGCCACCACACCCAGTCCCGCAGCCCGTCACCGGAGATGAACAGCGGGTTGAGCTTGCTGAGAGCGGCGAACCAGTAGACGACGGAGACCTGCGCCATGATCAGCAGCTGCGGCCACCACGGCACCGCAGTGGCCGCTCGCCCCCGCGCGGACAGCGACCAGGCGTGATCAGACCGGGCGAAGGCCAAGAAGAGCACGAGGAGGGTCGCCAGCACCCGGTGGTTGCTGTAGGTCTGCTCGTCCCAGACCAGCACCGCGACGTTCATCAGCCCGCAGGTCAGCGCCATCGCGGTGGTCCGGACCCCCAAGGTGAGGCCGAGACCGGCGACCGTGCCCACGAGGAGGTAGGCCAGCACCACCGGCGTGCTGGGCCCGGGGACCCACGCGACCATGGGCCGCGCCAGTGCGCCGTCGGCGATCCCGAGGAGCAGGTCCGTTGCCTCGAACACGTTCATCACGGTGGCCACCCCGAGCGCCATCCGCAGCACCGCGACCGGCCGTGGGTCCACCACCACGTCACTCAGTCGCATCGCAAAGTCCTCCGCCGGTCCAGCTGGGCGACCTCGACCTCCTCCGCCCCGGCGACCCGCCGGCACAGGTGCTCTGGCAGGAGCGCGGTCCAGTCGAGCTCGGGCCGCAGGGAGCCGGGGACGACCGCCTCGAGGTCGACGTCGATGCTGGCTCCGGTTTCGTCGCGCACGTCGACGCTGGTGCCGCCGATGCCGGAGTACATCTGGAAACCGAACCGGGTCGGTGGCTCCGCCGTGAAGGCAGCGAACGGGAACACGGCCTGGGCCACCAGCACGAGGAGCACCAGGCGCCCGCGAGCGCAGGAGCGCAGCCACGCCCAGGGCCGCGGGCTGCTGGTCGCCCGAGACGCTGGCGCCGTCGTCGTCTGCACGCTCCTCATCATCATCCGCAGCGGCCGGGTGAGGGAGCGAAACCGGCAAATCGCCGTAGCCGCTAGTCCCGCGGGAAGCGCAGCTCCCACTCGGTGCCCTGACCCGGCGCGGTGACCAACGTCGCCGTACCGCCGAGGTCGGCGACGCGACCGCGGATCGACTCGCGCACCCCGAGCCTGCCTTCGGCGGCGGCGGCCTCCAGCCGCCCGTCCGGGATCCCGGGTCCCGAGTCGCGCACGGTCACCACTGCGCTGCTGCCCAGGTCCTCCAGCAGCACCCAAGCGGCTGCGCCCTGACCGACGTGGACGTCGACGTTGTCCAGGCAGGCGCGCACCACCGCCACCGCCTCGTCCACGGAACGGGCCGGCAGCAGGACCGGGGACCCCGGAACGGACACGGTGACCGAGGGTGAGGCCAGCATCGTCAGCGCCCGGGCCAGGTCACCCGAGGTGGAGGACTGAGGGGCTGCGGTGCCCTGCTGCACGAACGACCGGAGCGCCACCTCCTGCTCACCGGCGAGCCGGCCCAGAGCCGCCGCCTCCCCGCCGAGCTCGAGGCCGCGCCGCTGGACCAGCGAGAGCACCTGCAGAACCCCGTCGTGGACCACCCTGGCCAGGCGAGCGCGTTCCGCGGCGGCGGCCGCTGCTCGTTCCGCCCGGTCCCGGGCCGTCGCCATCTCCTTGAGCAGGCCGGTGGTGTAGCCGACCACCGGTCCCCCGATCATCAGCAGGAAGAGGTTGCCGTAGTTGACCTGGGTGAGGTCGGAGCGGATGGACACGTCCGCCGCAGAGACGACGGTCGCCGCGGCCAGACCGCCCACCCAGTGCCAGTGGACGCTCCAGGCCAGGACGGCACCCATCACCCAGAACCCGGGCAGGGTCGCCTGCAGGTCGGGCCCCTTCACGTACAGGGTCAGCAGGACGCCTGCGACCGCGACGGCCAGGTCGGCGCCCAGGAGCAGCGGTCGCCGGCGCTCGGGAGCGTTGTAGGCCCAGACCGCGATGACGGTCCACCCGGCCATCGCCGCAACCGCGAGCCAGCCGACCCACGGATGGTCCATGTTGTCGCGACGCCACAGGTTCACCGCGACCATGTTGACGGTGATCACGAACCGGAGCACGGCGAGCGCGCGGTAGAGCGTGTTCTCGACGCTCACCGGTCAGGAGGCTTTGAGCTCGGTGTCCTCGGCGGGTGGCGGACCGGACTTGGACAACTTGTCGAGTGTCTTCGCGCGCGATGCGTACACGTCGACGTACTCCTGGCCGGACAGGCGCATGATCTCGTACATGACCTCGTCGGTCACCGAGCGCAGGATGTAGCGGTCGCCCTCCATGCCTTCGTACCGGGAGAAGTCGAGCGGCTTGCCGAAGCGCACCCGTGGGGAGATGAGCTTTCCGAGCTTCTTGCCCGGGGGCGCGACCACGTCGGTGCCCACCACCGCGACCGGGATCACCGGAACCTTCATCTCCAGCGCCAGGCGGGCCACTCCGGTCCTGCCGCGATACAGCCTGCCGTCGTGCGAGCGGGTGCCCTCGGGATAGATCCCGAACAGTCCGCCGGCGCCGAGCACCTTCTTCGCCGAGAGCATCGCGCCCTCCGCGGCACCGGCTCCCGAGCGGTCGATCGGCACCTGGCCGGAGCCGGTGAAGAACGACCGCTGCAGCCATCCCTTCAGCCCCTTGCCGGTGAAGTACTCCGCCTTCGCCACGAAGGTGACCCGCCGTTGCAGGGTGACCGGCATGAAGAGCCAGTCCGCGTAGGAGAGGTGGTTGCTGGCCAAGATGGCCGGGCCGATCTCGGGGACGTTCTCGGCACCCTCGACACTGGGACGGTAGACGGCCTTGAGCACGGGCCCGACGAGGACCCACCTGAGCAGCCAGTAGAACACCGAAAACCTCTCCGTCCGATGATCGAAACCCTAGCCCCCAATGTGGCCGCGTGCGACGATGCAGACCAGGTATTTCCTACTCAGCTGTCTCTGAGTACCCGCCACCGGAAGCCGCGCCAGGAGTGCCCGTGTCCCTCGCCCCGCATGCGCAGCCGTTCTACGCCGACGGTGTCCCCGACGAGAGCGACGGCCGACGGGTGGGCGTGCTGCTCAGCCACGGGTTCACCGGTGCACCGGCCTCGATGCTCCCGTGGGGGCGCTACCTCGCCGAGCACGGTCTCGCGGTGGCCGTTCCCCGGCTGCCGGGGCACGGGACGACCTGGCAGGAGTGCAACCGCACCGGCTGGCAGGACTGGTACTCCGAGCTGGAGCACGCCTTTGACAAGCTCCGCGCCAACTGTGACCAGGTCGTGGTCGGTGGGCTGTCCCTGGGAGGTGGGCTCGTCCTGCAGCTAGCTGCTGACCGGGGCAACGAGGTGGCCGGCGTGCTGCTGGTGAACGCCGCGGTGGCCCTCGACAACAAGCAGCTGCTCGCCGTGCCAGTGCTGAAGCGGCTGATCGCGTCCCGCCCCGGCATCGGTGACGACATCAAGAAGCCCGGTCAGCTGGAGTACGGCTACGACCGGGTGCCGCTGCGTGCCTTGGGTTCGATGCTCACCGGCTGGAAGCAGGTACGCCGGGACCTGCCCAAGGTGACCCAGCCGATCCTGACCTTCCGCTCCAGTGTCGACCACGTCGTGGACCCGTCGTCGGGGCGGATCATCGCCGCCCGGGTGTCCTCGCGCGACCTCGAGGAACAGGTTCTGGAAAACAGCTACCACGTGGCTACGCTCGACAACGACGCACCGCTGATCTTCGAGAAGTCCGTGCAGTTCATCCGACGAGTGACCGGACCGTGACCCTGTTGTGAGCCCGCCATGACGCCCGACCCGGACGACGCCAACCCCGGGCGGAAGCTCGACGAGGACGCCGCCTGGCGCGCGATCGTGGAGCACTACGGCGACCGGACGGACCTCGACGACGAGGCGCCGCCTCCGGCGGAGCCGGGTGACCGTGCCCCGGAGACCCCGGTTGAGTCCGGACCGGCCGAGGCGCTGAGCGCGCAGAGGTCCTGGGAGGACGAGGGCCACTTCGTCCCTCCGGAGCCCCCGCCGCTACCGAGGATGGAGCCACGCCAGCGGCTCGGATGGCTCGGCCTGTTCGGTTCCCCGCTCGTGATGCTGATCGCCGTGGTGTTCGGCTGGCGGCTCTGGGACTGGGTCCTCGGGGTCCTCGTGATCGGCTTCGTCGGCGGGTTCGTGTACCTGGTAGCGACGATGCCGCGCAAGCCACCCGACGACTGGTCCGGGGACGACGGAGCGGTTGTGTAATCATCTGACCCGTGCAGCCCAGTGAGAGCGTCGAGATCTCCGGTCACCTGATGGACAGCGGGGTGCTGTCCCTGGTGCTCAGCGATATCCGAGAGTACGGCGGCGACTACGTCGTCGACCGGTTCGACCTGGGTCACGAGACGCACGACACCTCGCACGCCACGATCACCGTCTCGGCCGAGGACGACGAGGCACTGCAGCGGATGCTGATGCGGCTGCAGGGCCGGGGCGTCAACCAGGTCGACCCCGGCGAGGCGGTTCTCGAGCTGGCAGAGGCCGACGGGGTCTTCCCAGACGGCTTCTACTCCACCACCAACCTGGACACCCGGGTCCGGCTCGCCGGCCGCTGGATCTCGGTGGAGAACCCGGAGATGGACTGCGGCCTGGTCGTCACCGAGGACAACGGCCACACCCGGATCCGGACGCTGCCGATGGCGGAGGTGAAAGCTGGCATGCAGGTCGTATGCGGTGCGGCCGGGATCAAGGTGTCGGTTCCCGCTGTCGCCCGCATCGAGGGCGGGTTCGGGTTCATGGAGTCCGAGGTGTCCAGCGAGAAGCCGCAGGCTGTCCTGGTCCGGCAGGTGGCCGACGGGATACGCAAGGCCAAGCAGGGCGGGAAGAAGGTGCTGTGGGTCGGCGGCCCCGGCGTGGTGCACACCGGCGCCGCGCCCGCGATGGTCACGCTGGTGCACGCCGGCTTCGTGGACGTGCTGTTCGCCGGCAATGCGCTGGCCACCCACGACATCGAGGCGGCGCTGTACGGCACCTCGCTCGGCGTCGACCTGGCCCAGGGACGAGGGGTGGAGCACGGTCACGAGCACCACATCCGGGCCCTCAACACGATCCGCAAGGCGGGGTCGATCAAGGACGCGGTCGACCAAGGAGTGCTGGACGGCGGCATCATGCACGCGCTGGTGAGCAACGGCAAGGAGTTCGTGCTGGTCGGCTCGGTGCGCGACGACGGGCCGCTGCCCGATGTGTACACCGACGTGATCGAGGGCCAGAACGCGATGCGCGCCAAGCTCGACGGCGTCGGTTTCTGCCTGATGGTGGCGACCATGCTGCACTCGGTGGCGACCGGGAACATCCTGCCGGCGTCGGTCCCCCTGGTCTGCGTGGACATCAACCCCGCTACCGTCACCAAGCTCGCCGACCGGGGCTCGTCCCAGGCACGCGGCATCGTCACCGACGTCGGCCTGTTCCTGGAGCAGCTCGCGGTGGAGCTGGTCCCGGAGTACCGCAGCCGCCGGACCTGACGCCGGCGGCCTAGAGTTCCAGCACCGCCAGCACCGCGCGGTGGTCGCTGGCCCGCGCATGCAGCTTCTCGGCCACGCCTGGGTCCCCGTGCCTCCGCACCTCAGTGACCCCACGCACCAGCACCGCGTCGATCCGCTTGACCGGGCGTCGGGCCGGGAACGTCGGCCACGAGTCCGACCCGTGGTCGATGAACCCGGCCTCTCGAAAGCGTCGCCAGCAGGGTCCGGCGGGCGGCTCGTTGAGGTCACCGCACAAGACGACCGGGCCGGTGAGCCTCGCGGCGGCGGTGAGGACAGCCTCGGCCTCACCCAGCCTTCGGTCGGGGTCGAGGCCCAGGTGGCAACCGACGACACCGAAGTGTTGACCCTCGGTCCCCAGCTGCGCGGTGACCACGCCCCTTCGCGGAGTGAACGGCATCGTCTCGATCCGCTCGGCGGCGGTGGCCCGGACCTGGATCCGAGAGCCCACGAGCACCCCGTTTGCGCCCGCGGGACGGCCGCCGCCGGCATACGACATCCGGCATCGCCCAGCGAGCTCGCGATACCTTCTCTGCCACAGCAGTGGGGCCTTGGGGCCTTCGTTCACGACGAGCACGTCCGGATCCGCCTCGCGGACAATTCGCGCCAGGGCAGCGGGGTCTCCTCTCCCCATGAAGATGTTGTAGGTCAGGACCCGGAGCAAAGCCATCCGCGGCTACCTCAGCCCGCCTGCGACCTGGCCAGGTCGGCTGCCCCGATGAGCCCGGCGTCCACCCCCAGCGCCGCTGGCACGACGGCCGGCTCCGGTCGGTAGCCGCGGCCGACCAGTCTGCGCCGAAGTGCTGCGCGCGCAGGCTCGAGCAGCAGGTCCCCGGCCTCGGCGAGCCCGCCTCCCACCACGATCACCCCCGGGTCGAACGCCGCGCTCAGGTTGGCCAGCCCTGTGCCGAGCCAGTCTCCTGCCTCGGCCAGCAGGCCTGTTGCCGTGGAGTCTCCGGCTCGGGCGGCAGCGGTGACCGCTTGGCCGGCCAGCCTGGTCGGGTCGTCGCCGAGGTTGCCGCGAAAAGCGGCTGCCGCCGGCGAGCTCGAGCGGATCAGGTCTCCGGCGCGGCGGACCAGCGACCTCCCGCTGACGTACTGCTCCCAGCAACCCCGGTTGCCGCACTCACAGGGCCGCCCGTCGGGCACCACCTGCATGTGTCCGAACTCGCCTGCCATGCCGTGCGCGCCTCGGAAGACCAGCCCGTCCACCAGCAGCGCACCGCCGATGCCGGTGCCGAGGGTGACACACAGTGCCTGCCGGTGACCGCGAGCGGCGCCGAAGCGGTACTCGGCCCGCGCGGCGGTGTTCGCGTCGTTGTCCACGACCACGCTCAGCCCGAGCCTCGACTCGAGTGCGTCTCGAAGCGGCTCGTTGCGCCAGGCCACGTGCGGGGAGAAGGCCACCGACGAGCCCGCCGCGTCGATGAACCCGGCGGCCCCGATGCCGACCGCGCTGACCCGGTGCACGGCTGCCAGCTGCCGCGCCACGTCGACGATCGCATCCTCGACCGCCCGCGAGCTCCGGTCCCTCCCCGGAGTGTGCGCCCGCACGGTGTGCACCACCTGCCCCTCGGGGGTGACCACGCCTGCCGCAACCTTGGTGCCGCCCACGTCGATACCCAACGCGTCCATGTCGCTCACAGGGTCACTCTGTCACCGACTCTCGAGGGCAGCGCCGCCGCCGCCGCGGGTCATTTGGTCAGGTGCAGCTGGTCAGCCGGCAGGCTCACGTTCTGGTTGACCGCATACCGCGAGTTGAGACACGAAGGGTTACCGTGCATCACGACCGAATGCACCACGATCAGCGCATGCAGCGCCGAGAAGCAGCCGTTTCCGTCCATCTGCAACGTCGCCTTCGGGGCGTAGACGGTCCCGGTGAACCCCCCGGTGCCGTTACCAGCCAGGCGCAGTGTTGCGGTGTTGCCCCGGTCGAACATCACCGCGAGGCCTTCCAAGGGTCCAGACGTCGGCGCCGAGATATTGATGACCCCGTTGCCGGACGCGTCCAGGGTCGCGCCCGCCGCGCCACCGGCAGGACAGGCGGCCGGGGCGGAGGGCGAGCCGCAGGTGAAGTAGAGCGTGACGCCAGAGGCGTTGAGTCGGGTCAACGTGGAGCCGGCCAGGTTCCACATGCTGCCGGTGCCGGCGATGACATAGAGGCCGGGGCTCAGCGTGCAGGTCCTGTTGCGGAAGTCGATGGAGCCGTAGAAGCCAGGCCCCTGGGTGCACGGGTCGCTCTTGCCCGACAGACCCGTCATGTCGGGCACCGGCATGAACTGGAGCGGGTCGGCCATGGGCGGCTGACCGGTCTGCGGCGGAGGGCTGTATCCGGCCCCGGTCGCGGTTCCCTGGACCGTGGTCTCGCGGTCGGTCACCAAGGAGCCATGAGGCCCGACGTGGACGGTTCCGTTGAAGTGGATGTCGCCGCCTTCGACGTTGATGTCACCGTTGGCCAGGTCGTGATATCCGGTCCCGAGGACGCACAACGAGCACTGGCTTGCGACGCCGAGGTTGACCCCGATCTCGGCCTCGGCGTGGATGTCGGTGCTGGAGACTCCGGCCAGCGACCCGAAGGGCAAGGTGACCTCACGTCCGGGGATCCGCACCCGCGCCGTGTCCGGCCTTTGAAGATCCCTGCTCGGGTCGCCGGAGTTCTCGAAGGAGATGCACGGAGTGCCGACGGCAGTCACCCGGAGAGCGTCGATGTCGGTGCAGGCACTCCAGTCGGCGTCCGTGGTCGCGAAGTTCTCCTGCGCATAGGCCTTCGCCGCCGCCACCGCCTCCGGAATCCTGGCCGCCGCAGTGCCGTCGTACAAGGCGTTGCCGGCGGCCAGGGCAGAGGCGTCCGCGCTGTTCTGTGCCTGCCTTCGCACGTCACGGGCGTGTCCCAGGTCGACCACCAGCGCCGCGAGCATGAAGATCACCACCGTCGAGGCCGCCACGATGACGGCGACAACTCCTGACTCGTCGCGGTCGCGTGCGAACCGACGCCCGGAGGTCACGCGCACCACGACCAGTCCTGCCCGGCTGGGGTGCCGGTGTCGCCCGCGGAGCCGGCTGCGACGGCGGTGGTCTCCACCTCGATCGACATCGACGTCTTGGACTTCACCAGGCCGTCATCCGGGAGGGGGACGAAGCCGACCATGCTCTCGGCGGGCACCATCGCGCACACGATCACCGACTCGCCCCGCTTCCACTCACCGGGGACCACGACCCGCCCGTACGCGGTGCCTGCCACGGCCCCAACCTCGGCGACCGCGTTGTCGGCCATGCCCTGGGCGGTGACCGAGCCGACGTTCTGCACGACCGCCTGCCGGGCGGCCTCGCGGACTCCGTGCCGCACGTTGAGCGACTCGTTGAAGTAGAGCCCGTAGTCGATGATGCCGAACAGCACCGCGCAGAGCACCGGGACGATGAAGGCGAACTCGACCGCCGTCGCCCCGTGGTCGCCGCGCCTACGCCCCGGCCTGCGCCCCGGCCTGCGCCTGCTGGACCTACTGACCCTGGAATTGGTTGCCACGGTCGTCTCCCCCCACCCGTTCGTCCCCAGTAGTGCCCGGACCGCGTGGTTCCCCCCGCGCGTTCCGTCTCCCGGCCTCCATGCTAGAGCGACGAATGCCACCAATGGCGCATATTCATCGCAGAATGCGACAGAACGCCTATTCTTTACGCGCTAGGTCGGCCGCGCCAATCATGCCAGCGGTGTTGCCGAGCTTGGCCTGGCGAATCTGCAGCTCCGGACGGTGGTGGCGACCGGTCAGGTTGGCGCGGAAGTGCGCCCTGGTCGGGCCTAGCAGCAGCTCGTCCGCCTCGGAGACGCCGCCGCCGATCACCACGACAGCCGGATCGAGCACCGCCGCGAGCGTTGCGATCCCCTCACCCAGCCACTGCCCCAGGGCCTCGAGCTGCTCGACCGCGAACGCGTCCCCGCTGCGGGCGGCTTCAGTGATCAGCGGGCCATCGATCGCCATCACGTCGCCGCCGGCGCGGTCCAGCAGCGACCTGGCGATCAGCGACCCTTGTCCGACCAGCTCGCGCACCTCCCGCACCAGCGCCGTGCCGCTCGCGTACTGCTCCCAGCAGCCCCGGTTCCCGCATCCGCAGATCCGTCCTCCGGGGACCACGCGCATATGGCCGATCTCGGCGGCCACCCCGAACGCTCCCCGGTGCAGCTCGCCGTTGAGCACGATGCCGCCACCGACACCGGTCCCCACGGTGACCAGCACGAAGTCGTCCACGTCGGCCCCGGCGCCGAAGGTGAACTCCCCCCAAGCCGCAGCGTTGGCGTCGTTCTCGATCACCACCGGCAGGTGCAACCGTGCCTCGAGATCGGCCTTGAGGTGCTCGTCGCGCCACGCGAGGTTGGGCGCGAACAGCACCGTGGCCCGGGCCACGTCGACGAAGCCCGCCGCGCCGACGCCGACCGCCTCGATGTCGTGTGCGCCGCGGAGGTCGGCGACGAGATCCTCGATCTCCGCCTCGATCGCATCCGTGTCCGTAGCCGGTGAGTGGCGGCGCTCCGTGGCAAGGACGACGCCTTCCTCGTCGACAACAGCGCCGGAGATCTTCGTGCCCCCGACATCGATTCCTACGGTGAGACCCACTAGTCGCCTTCCCATTCGATGCCGTCGTCGACCCCGTCGCTGAGGTCGATCTTCTCAACGTCCTCTCGCCGCCGGCGCGCCTGGTCCGGCACCTCGGTGGCCAGGGCACCGGCCGCCGCCTGCAGCAGTGACGAAGCCGCGGCCACGAGATGGGTCCTGACCTCGGGGCTGGTCTCCCGGAGCCGGGCGATCGCGCGGCACAGCGGGCAGTAGCGGCACTCGGCCCCTCCGGTAGCCAGGTGCTGGTTGACCGCACCGAGAGCCGAAGCCGCGTCGTCGGCAGCCGAGGCAGCGGCCGCGCCGTACGCGCCGCTTCCCTCTCGCGCCCAGTCCTGGAGTGCGCCGAGCAGCTTGGCGGCCTCCTCCACGACGCCGCCGACCGGGTCTTCGCGACTGTCCTCAGTCATACGGCATCTCCTCCCGTCGGTCGGAACCGGACTTGCAGCGTCCCACCGTCGACCCGTGCTCCGGACACGGCCTGCTTGGCGAGCGCCGCGGGCAGCGCGAGCACCCGGCGGTAGGACCCCACGGTCACCACGAGCTCGTCGCCCTGCCGCGCGAGGTCGACGTCGTTGCGGGACGCGAAGGGCAGGTCCAGGTGGAGTGTGCTCCCACCGCCTTCCCGCGTCAGCCTCATCGGCCCCTGCCCGATGGGCGTGGCAAGTGGGTCGTCGTCACCGTACGTCGCCACCGCGAAGTCGGCGAGATCCGCGACTCCGACCGGTTCCTGGGGATGGTACGGCGAGCGCCAGATCGGTAACCCGGCGAAGGACTGCTCCACCTCTGCCAGGACCTGGCTCTGTGCAGCGACCCAACGCTCTCGCCAGGCGTCCGCGCCGCTCTCAGGAAAGACTCGGTTGGCGATCACCCCGTCGACCCGGTAGCCGAACAGCGACAAGGTGGTGAGCGAGCGTCGCGCTTCGGCGACGACCATCGCCTCCGGGGTGAGCACGAGCCGGACGCTGGCGTCCTTCCCGGTCAGGAGCTGCTGGACGTCCTCGAGGTCGCCGTAGAGCCGCTCGAATGCGTCGAACACCGTGTCCTGTGGCATCGGGACACCGGCTGCTCGGGTCAAGATCGGCCTGAGCGTCCTGACGATGCGACGCTCCGCGGGAAGGACCCGGTCCATGTACCAGCCGAGGGCCTCAGGGAGGGCGAGCAGACGCAGGGTCTCCGCGGTGGGCGCGCAGTCCACCACGACCACGTCCCAGGCTCCCGACGTGGCTTGCGCGCGGAGCTCGAGAAGCGCAAGGACCTCCTCGGCACCCGGGATGACGGTCAGCTCCTCGGCCGTGATCGAGTCCACGCCGGCCGCGTCCAGCACGGAGAGCAGGTAGGCCGAGATGTCGCGCCACGAGCGCTCGAGCCTGCGCTGGGTGTCCACCTGCTGCACGAACAGGTTGCCGTGCACCTCGGTCGGCTCACCAGCGATCGGCGCCGCGAAGGCATCGGCCAGCGAGTGGGCGGCATCAGTGGACAGGAGCAGGGTGCGGTTGCCGCGTGCCGCCGCGACGATCGCCGTCCCGGCAGCCGCGGTGGTCTTCCCGACACCACCCTTGCCGGTGAACAGGATCGTGCGCATGTGCTCAGCCGAGCGACTCGACGCGCTGCTTCAGGCCCTTGAGTGCGTTGTCGATGATGACCTTCTCGGCCTTGCGCTTGAGCATCCCGATCATCGGGATCGCGATGTCCACCGCAAGTCGGTAGGTGACCTCGGTGCCGCCGTCCGGACGACCGACGAGCTCGTAGGAGCCGTCCATCGCCTTGAGCATCTTGCCCTCGACCAGGCTCCAGCGGACCAGCTCGTCGCCCTTCCACTCGAAGCCCAGCGTGTACTGGTCCTTGATGGGACTGGCGTCGAGCTCGAAGTACACCTTCTCGGCTTGCCCGCTGCCGTCCTTCGCGACCACGTCGGCGACCTTGACCCCTTGCACCCATTCCGGGTACCCAGCGAAGTCTGAAATGACCGCCATCACCGAGGCAGGGTCGGCGTCGATCACGATGCTCGACGTGGTCTGCTCAGCCATGGTCGTCGCCGGTCCTCACTCGTCCGAATACGGTCAGCGAGCCTATCCGATCCCCGCCGTGACGAGGCGTCAGCCCGCCGCAGCGAGGCCGACCTGTCCGGACGCGCGCCTACTGGGCCAGCTTGACGACCCGGACGCCCGGGTCGCAGCTGGCATGCAGGGGACACGTCGTGTCGAGGTTGCCGATGACGATGAACTCCACGAACCTCAGCTGCAGAAAGCGCTTGCTGCCGTCCAGTGTGATCGCGTTGTCCTGGGCGCACGTGCCACGGTTCAAGGTGCTCGGGCCTAGCTTGACGGCGCACACCTTGACGCCGACGAACCCCGAGATCCTGTAGATGGCGTTCGATCCGGGACCGGTCCGGACGTCGTAGACCGGAAGCACGATCTTGTCATCGAGGATCGCGGCGAACGCGTCTTGGTAGCTGACGGACGGCGTGCCGGTTCGGCCTTCCAGCGTCAGCGGCGAAGTGGCCGGGAGCGCCTGCCCGAAGCCGTCCGTGATCCAGCCGCGGACCTCGGCGGTTCCCGGCGTGCCGCCACTGTTCGTCATGTCCAGCGTGCCGAAGTTGCCCGATGCGGTCCCGCAGCCGAGGTCGGCGTTGCTGAAGTCGAGGGTCACCACGGTGTCGGGCGCCGTGCGGCGAAAGTCCGCGACGGCTTCGCAGATGGCGAAGGGGCGCACGCCCACCACAGAGGCAGCCGGCCCGACCACAGCCTTCGCGGAGGTCGTCAGATCGATGTCACCGAAACCCATGATGCCGCCGAAGATCGCCGGTGAGGCCTGCTCGCCGCTCGCTGAGACCACCACCTGACCCGCAAGGACAGAGTCGTTGCAGGTCAACGCCACCTGTCCGGTGGAGTCAGCGGGGGCAACCGTGTTCTGCTCGAATATTGTTTGCGCGATGGGTTCTGCGTTCGGCGCGCCGACGATCATCTCCTCACAGGTGTCGTCACCCGCAGAGTTCTCCAGCACCTCTTGTGCCGCTGCGAGCGCCGCCGCGTCGACTCCGTTCTGCAGAGCCCGCTGGTGCGAGTACGCCATGCCGAAGTCGGTGACGAAGGCGACGAAGCTGAACAGGACGACGGTGAGCAACGCGATGATGATGGCGGCCGCGCCTCGCTCGCCGCGCTCGGAGCTCAGCTGTACTCGCACCGGTAGGCACCTGTGCTCTCGAGGGTCAGTGGCGAGTCAATTCCCGTCAGCGGGATCGAGAAGTCGGTCTCGTAGCTCGCCGTCACGTGGAGGGTCTCGGTGCCGGCCGCACTGGCGCCGGTGCAGGGTGCGGTGCTGCCCGTCGCAGGGCTGTCCGCCGCGGCGGAGCAGACCACGCTGGCTCCCCGCTTCACCGTGACGGAGATATCCATTTCCTGCATCCCGATGGTCTCCGCCTGTTCGCGGGCCCGGGTGACCACCTGACCACAGGTGCGCGTCCCCGAGTAGAGGTTCACCGAGCCGTACCGGGCGCCGGCTCGCACCCCGTGGGACAGGCTGGCCTTCTCGGCCAGCACGAAACCGCACTCGATCATGCCGAACAGCACCACGAGCAGCAGGGGAAGCAAGATGGCGAACTCCACCGCCGAGGCGCCGTGTTCGTCGCGCTTCCTCCAGCGTCGGGGAAGTGGCCACCGTCGCACGGAACTCACCTCCACTCTGCACCGTCGGTCTTCCGTGATCCTTCCATTATGCGGGCAAATCGGTCACAGTCCCATGAAAATAGCTCATATGGGCCAGGGCCATGGTCCGGTCGGGACCGGGGAGGCGGGCCCCGCCTGGACGCAGCCGTGTCGTGGCACCGGGTAGCCTGCGCGAGGTAGCTGCCGCACTCGAGGACCAGGAGAGGGCGAAGTCGTGCGCGAGTACATGACGCCCGCAACTCTCGAGCTTCCGGGCACCGGCAACCTCACTGACGCCGTGGTGGCCAACGGCCGCGACCATGCCGGGGAGGTCGTGTGCCGGCGCCGGACCGGCGAGCAGTGGAGCGACGTCACGGCGGCGCGGTTCCTGGCCGAGGTCCGAGCGGTGGCGAAGGGTCTCGTCGCGGCGGGCATCGACACCGGCGACCGAGTGGCCGTGCTGTCGAAGAACCGGTACGAGTGGACCCTGCTGGACTACGCGATCTGGTTCGTCGGAGGGGTGAGCGTTCCCCTGTACGAGACCTCCTCGGTCGAGCAGCTCCGCCACATCCTGACCGACTCCGGGACGTCCGCGGTGATCGCCGAGACGGCCGAGCACCGGGCGCGCATCGACAAGGCGAGCGCCCTCGTGGACCCGTCGCTGGTCTGGGTGCTGGAGGAGCGAGGCATCGCAGCGATCACCACAATCGGCGCCGCGGTCCCGGACGACACCGTCGAGCGACGGCGCGCGTCGCTGACCCCAGAGGCCTTGGCCACCTTGATCTACACCTCGGGCACCACGGGGGAGCCCAAAGGCTGCATGCTCACCCACGCCAACTTCATGGTCGAGCTGAGCGCTGCACGGGCGGCGTTGCCGGAGCTCTTCGACCGCAAAGACGCCTCGACCTTGCTCTTCTTGCCCCTTGCGCACGTGTTCGCCCGCGTCATCGCGGTGGGAGCGGTGATGTCACGCGTCCCGCTGGCGCACTCTTCCGACGTCACCAGCCTCGCCCGGGACCTGGCCTCGGTCCGGCCGACCTTCGTGCTCGGGGTTCCGCGGATCTTCGAGAAGCTGTTCAGCACCGCTGCGCAGCAGGCCGCCGCCAACGGCCGCGGGAGACTCTTCGATCGGGCGGCCCACGCGGCCATGGCCTACAGCCGTTCCCTCGATACAGGGGGGCCGGGACTGCTGCTCCGGGCCCGGCACGCGGCGTACGACCGGCTCGTCTACCGCAGGATCCGCGAGTCCCTGGGTGGCGACTGCGAGTATGCCGTGTCCGGTGGAGCGCAGCTCGGCGAGCGTTTGGGCCACTTCTACCGAGGGACCGGCATCTGTGTGCTCGAGGGCTACGGGCTGACGGAGACGACGGCTGCTGCGACCGTCAACCTCCCCGGCATGACCAAGATCGGCACCGTCGGCAGGCCGCTGCCCGGCACGAGCGTGCAGGTTCACGACGGAGAACTGCTGGTGCGGGGCGGACAGGTCTTCTCCGGCTACTGGAACGACGAGCGTGCAACGCGCCGAGCCCTGGACGGCGAGGGCTGGTTGCACACCGGTGACCTCGGTGAGATCGACGAGGAGGGCTTCGTCTGGGTCCTGGGGCGCAAACGCGAGCTGATCGTCACCGCCGGCGGCAAGATGGTCTCTCCCTCCGCCCTGGAAGATCGTGTCCGGGCGCACTTCCTGGTCAGCCAGTGCCTGGTGGTCGGCGACGGCAAGCCGTTCATCGCTGCGCTGGTGACCCTCGACCCGGAGGCCTGTGCACGGTGGGCCGACCAGCGCGGCAAGGCCGCCGACCCGGCCCTGCTGGCCGACGACCCGGCCCTGCTGGCCGAGATCCAGGCTGCCGTCGACAGCGCCAACCAGGCAGTCTCCTGGGCGGAGTCGATCCGCAGGTTCAGCGTCCTTCCGATCCTGTGGACCGAGGAGGACGGTCACCTCACCCCGAGCCTGAAGCTCCGGCGCGAACTCGTGATGCGGCAGTACCGCGACGACGTGGAGGCGTTGTACACCGGCTGAGCCTCCCCCGCTCCGGCACTCTGACTCAAAGAGGCCAAAAAGTCGTATTTTTCGGACACCTGCGCTGTTTACCGGTAAACCTTTAACCCGGGCCGCCAGCGGCCCCGGGCGAGACTGGGCGGTGGCCCACGCCTGGATCTGAGACGAACATCGAGCATCGGGATTCGGCATGGGGCGTAGAACAGTCTTGCTGGTCGTGGCGGCGCTGATCGCGGCGCTGGGCACGTCATTGGTCTTCTTGTACGTGCGCGGCGTGGACGCACGCGCCGACCAGAAGTACGACGCGGTCCAGGTGCTCCAGGCGGTCAAGGTCATCGAGCCCGGAGAGACCCTGGACCAGGCGAAGTCGGCCGGGAAGATCGCCGAGGGGTCGGTCGCGCAGGGACAGGTGCTGTCCGGTGTGCTGACCAACACGGTGGACATGGGCAGCAAGGTCGCGCTGACCAAGATCTTCCCCGGCGAGCAGATCGTCAGCGCCAAGTTCGGCGACCCGGGCGACCAGGAGGTCTTGACCATCCCGGAGAAGAAGATGGCCATCTCGGTGAACCTGACCGATCCCTCACGGGTGGCCGGCTTCGTGACCCCGGGCGCGGAGGTTGCGGTCTTCGTCTCCGCGGAGCCCGAGCTGATCTTGCCCGATGGCGAGAAGCGCCCGTTGCCGGAGTACACCCGGATCCTGCTCCCCCGAGTCCAGGTGGTCGGCGTCGGAGACACCACTGTGGTCTCCCAGACCACTGTGAGCGGTGACGGGGAGGAGCAGACGACCGAAGAGGTCCCCAAGACGCTGCTCACCTTGGCCGTGGACCAGGCAGAGGCCGAAAGGGTGATCTACGCCGCGAAGAACGGCGAGGTGGCCTTCGCACTGCTGACCGAGGACTCGGTCGTCAAGGCAGCCGACCCGGTCACCGCTGAGAACGTCTTCGAGTAGGACCGACCATGCCGATCATCGTCGAAGGCCAGAGCGCCGTTGCCGAGACACTCGCCAACGCGGTCGGGCAGCATGCGTCCATCGTCTCGAACCTCGAAGAGCTGAAGCACCAGCTCGCCTCGAACGAACACGAGTACGCCATCATCCTCGGCCCGGGTGTCGACCTGGAGGCGGCTGCCGCGCTCGCCGGCACCCTGCGCGTCACCCGGCCACCGACGAGCGTCATCTTGATCCGGCGGCGAGTGGACACCAGCGTCCTCGCCGAGGCACTGCGGTCAGGCATGCGCGAAGTCGTCGAGGAGCGCGACCTCACCGGCGTGGGCTCAGCCGTCACCCGGGCGGCCCAGATCTTCGAGGCGCTGAGTGGTTCCACACAGGTCGCCCTGGACGGGCCGCGCGGAAAGCTGATCACCGTGTTCTCGCCCAAGGGCGGGGTCGGCAAGACCACGCTGGCAGTGAACCTCTCGCTGGCCCTGGGCGGCCACGGGAAGAAGCGCGTGTGTCTGGTCGACCTGGACCTGAGCTTCGGCGATGTGGCGATCACCCTGCAGCTCTTCCCCGCCCGCACGCTTGCCGATGCCGTGCCCATGGAGGCCGGACTCGACATCGGCCTTCTGGAGACGCTGCTCACTCCTCACCGGGACGAGCTGTACACGCTTGTCGCGCCTGTGCAGCCGGATGCGCGCGACGCCATTCCGGCCTCGCTGGTCGGCAAGGTCCTGAGGCTGCTGAAGGCGAACTTCGACTTCGTGGTCGTCGACACCTCTCCCGGCTTCGACGAGCACGTCCTGGCAGCGTTCGACGAGACCGACGAGCTGCTGCTGGTGACCATGCTGGACGTGCCGACGCTCAAGAACGTCAAGATCGCCGCGGAGACCCTGGACCTGCTCAACTTCGCCAAGGACCGTCGCCACCTCATCCTCAACCGCGCGGACGAGAAGGTGGGCCTGACTCCGGAGAAGGTGGAGAGCACGCTGGAGATGAAGATCGACGCCTCGATCCCGACGTCTCCGCAGGTGGCCAACTCCACGAACTCCGGCGAGCCGATCCTCGGAACGCTGCCCCGCCACGCCGTCAGTCGAGCCATCGCTGCGCTGGCAGGCGACCTGGCGGGGCTGCCCGAGTCGTCCAACATCCCGGCCCCGAGGTCGTCCCGAGTGGCGCCTCCAAAACGTGCGCTGCTGCGCCGGAACAGCAGGTGAGCCCATGAGCAGTCTGACCGATCGTCTGGCGGCCGCCTCCCGTGACCGGTCCACCACTCCGGTTGCGCAGCCCGAGATGAAGAACGGGTTCACGGCTCGTGGACCGGCCGGCTCTGGGCCAAGCGAGGACCGCCTCACCGAGCTCAAGGGCCAGGTGCACAGCAAGCTCCTCGAGCAGCTCGGACCCAAGCTCTACGACGCCGAGCTCACCCAGTCGGAGCTGGAGCAGATGGTGCGTGCGGCGCTGCAGGACGCGATGGCGGGTGAGGAGACGCCGCTCACCATCGCCGACCGCAGCCGGATCACCGAGGAGATCGCCGACGACATCCTCGGCTACGGGCCGATCGAGCCGTTCCTGCGCGACCCGGACCTCTCCGAGGTCATGGTCAACGGCCCCAACGACATCTGGGTCGAGCGCTCGGGCAGGTTGGCCAAGGTGGTCGGCAAGTTCAACGACGAGGCCCACCTGCGTCGGACCATCGACAAGATCGTCTCCCGCATCGGCCGACGGGTCGACGAGTCGAGCCCCATGGTGGATGCGCGACTTCCGGACGGCAGCCGGGTCAACGCCGTCATCCCGCCGCTCGCCGTGGACGGGTCGCTGCTGACGATCCGGAAGTTCTCCGCCGACCCGTACACCGTCCAGGACCTGATCGCCTTCGGCTCGATGTCGGAGCGCACGGCGCAGTTCCTCGAGGCGTGCGTCAAGGGGAAGCTGAACATCGTCGTCTCGGGCAGCACCGGTGCCGGGAAGACCACGACGCTCAACGTGCTCTCCTCGTTCATCCCGTCCGACGAGCGCATCGTGACCATCGAGGACGCAGCAGAGCTCCAGCTGCACCAGGACCATGTGCTGCGGCTCGAGTCACGCCCGGCCAACATCGAGGGCAAGGGCGCGGTGGACATCCGCGACCTCGTCAAGAACTCCCTGCGCATGCGGCCGGACCGCATCGTGGTCGGCGAGGTCCGGGACTCCTCCGCCCTCGACATGCTGCAGGCCATGAACACCGGCCACGATGGATCCATCTGCACGGTCCACTCCAACGGACCGAGAGACACCTTGGCTCGCATCGAGACGATGGTGCTGATGGCCGGCATGGACCTGCCGATGCGAGCCATCCGGGAGCAAGTCGCCTCGGCGGTCGACGTCATCGTCCACCAGGCGAGGCTGCGAGACGGGTCGCGCCGGATCACCCACGTGACGGAGGTCGAGCGCATGGAAGGTGACGTGATCACCCTCCAGGACGTCTTCCTCTTCGACCACTCACGCGGGTTCGACGAGGCCGGCAAGAGTCTCGGCTCGCTCCGCTCGACCGGTCTGCGGCCCAAGTTCCTGGAGAAGCTCGCCCACAACAACGTGCGAATGGACCCGATGATCTTCGCCATGGAGTACTGACATGGTCGACACGCTCCCGAGGCGAGCCGCGAGACGCTGCCGAGCGACCACGCGAGCGGGCTGCACCCTCCTGGTTGCGGCCAGCATCCTGGTCGCTGCCCCCGGCCACGGAGCCGACGCGGCCGGCAGCATCGACCACGTCGAGGCGGAGGCCGGCGCGCTGCAGGTGCTGTACTCGGTGCCTGGCCTGGCCGCCGGCACCAGCCCCGACCTCGACTCGTTGCAGGTGAGCATCAACGACCAGCCCGTCGAGGCTGTCGCAGAGGTCGCCGGCACGGCAGGCAGGGCAACGGTGCGGCGAACTGCCGTCATCACCTTCGACGCCAGCAACAGCATGCG
Source organism: uncultured Nocardioidaceae bacterium (assembly GCA_902805855.1). Lineage (GTDB taxonomy): Bacteria > Actinomycetota > Actinomycetes > Propionibacteriales > Nocardioidaceae > Nocardioides_C. The sequence continues at coordinate 47,267 of CADCUJ010000010.1, read as the reverse complement.
CGGGGAGCGGTTCACCCAGGCCAAGGCGGCAGCTCAGGCATACCTCGACGCGGTTCCCGAAGACGTGCTGGTGGGGTTGGTCGCCTTCGCCGACGAGGTGGAGACGCTGCAGGAGCCCACCCCTGACCATGACCGACTCCGGGAGGCGATCGACGACCTCGAGCTCTCACCGAAGACGCGGCTGTACGACGGAGTCGTCGAAGCCCTCGAGACGGCGGGAAGCGACGGGCAGCGCAGGCTCCTCGTGCTCTCCGACGGCAAGGACACGTCGAAGACCGCGATCGGCGAGGTGACCGAGGTGGTCCGCGAGTCCGGGGTGAACACCGACGTCGTTGCGCTCGAGCAGTCGGCCAGGGCGCGTAAGGCACTCGAGAAGCTGGCCACCGCGGGAGACGGCTCCCTGCTCACCGCCGACGAACCGGACGCGCTCGTGGAGCTGTTCTCCGAGGAGGCCGCGGACCTGGCGAACCAGCTCCTCGTCGAAGTCACGGTTCCCGACGGCCTCGCCGGCACCGAGGGGACCCTTGCTGTCTCGATCGAGGCCGACGGCGATACCTACTCCGACAGCGCCTTCGTCACCCTCCAGCAGGCGTCGGCTCCCGAGAGCGGGGCCGAGCAGCCCGCCACCCCGCAAGCCGCCTCGGCACCGCGGTTCTCGATCTCTCGTGACCTCATGCTCGTCGGGATGGGTGGCATCGCCTTGGGTGGCCTACTCGTACTCGCCATGGCACTCGGCGTGTTCAAGCGACGGCCGAAGACGACACTCGAGGACCGGGTGGCCGCCTACACCAAGACCGGTGACCCGCGCGCCGCCTTCCAAGTCGGTGCCGCGACGCCGACCTCCGCCGGCTCCTCGAAGGGTCTGACCGACTCCGCGGTCGGCGTGGCGGAGAAGGCACTGTCGAGCAGCAAGGGCCTGGAGAGCACGCTGGGCAGCCGGCTCGATGCTGCCGGCCTGTCACTCAAGCCGGCCGAGTGGCTCCTGCTCCACGCCGGCTCGGCAGTGGGGGGCTCCGTGGTGGGCTTCCTGTTCACTGGTGGCAACCCCTTCATCACCGCGGTCGCGTTCGCTGCAGGCGTTGTCGTGCCGTGGCTCTACCTCGGATTGAAGAAGGGGCGACGCCTCAAGGCCTTCGACAGTCATCTGCCCGACACGCTGCAGCTGATGTCGGGCAGCCTGTCCGCCGGGCTGTCCCTGACCCAGTCGGTCGACACGGTGGTCCGAGAAGGATCCCAGCCGATCGCCGGCGAGTTCCGCCGGGCTCTGATCGAGGCGCGACTGGGTGTCCAGATCGAGGACGCCCTGGACTCGGTGGCCATCCGGATGGACAGCGAGGACTTCACCTGGATCGTGATGGCCATCCGCATCCAACGTGAGGTCGGCGGAAACCTCGCCGACCTGCTGCTCAAGGTGGCGAGCACGATGCGGGAGCGAGAGTACCTCCGGCGTCAGGTGAAGTCCCTGTCGGCCGAGGGTCGGCTCTCCGCGATCATCATCGGCGGACTCCCTCCCGCCTTCGTCCTCTACCTGTCGGTGGTCAACCCCACGTACCTCAAGCCGCTCCTGGCGGACGTACGCGGCTGGATGATGATCGGCATCATGTGTGCCCTGATGTCCGTCGGCGGCTTCTGGATGAGCCGTGTCGTGAAGGTGAAGGTCTGATGTCCGTCGAGAGCGTGATCTTCATCGGTGGGATCGCCGCCATCTTCGTGGGTCTGCTGCTGTCCCTGACGGCCATCGGGGTCTTCACCAACGAGGCGCGGGGGGTCAGCAAGTCGCTCGCGGTGATGGACGCGTTCACCACCGCTCCCGCGTCGATGCAGCAGGAGCTCGATCCCTCCTTCCAGGACCGAGTCCTGACGCCGGCGGTCGACAGGTTCGTCGGGATCGGGAAGAGGCTGACCCCCGCGGACTACGCGGAGCGGATCAAGGGCAAGCTCGACGTCGCCGGGAACCCGCCGGGGTGGACCGTCGACCGGGTCATCTCCTTGAAGTTCATCGGATTCGTGGTCGCCCTCGGCATCGCTCTGCTGGCTTGCATGCTCCTGGGCATGAGCTCCAGCAGGATGCTGATTGTCTGTGTCGCGGCCGCTCTGATCGGCTACAACTCACCCAACCTCTACCTGCACCAGAAGGGCAGCGACCGGAGCACGAGCCTGCGCAACGCCCTGCCTGACGCACTCGACCTGTTGACCATCTCGGTCGAGGCGGGTCTTGCCTTCGACGCGGCCCTGTCTCAGGTCGCCCGGAACACCAAGGGCCCGCTCGCGGACGAGTTCGCGCGCGTCCTCCAGGAGATGCAGATCGGCCTCGGCAGGTCGAACGCACTCAGGGCGCTCGGCGAGCGCACGACGCTGCCCGACCTGCGGTCCTTCGTCTCCGCGATGGTGCAGGCGGACGCCTTCGGCATCCCGATCGGGCAGGTGCTCCGGGTCCAGTCGGCTGAGATCCGGGTCAAGCGCAGGCAACGTGCGGAGGAGATGGCCCAGAAGGTCCCGGTCAAGATCTTGCTACCGCTGATGTTCTGCATCCTTCCGTGTCTGTTTATCGTCGTGATGGGCCCGGCGGTCATCCAGGCCATGGACAACTTCGCAGGCGTCTAGATGGACAACCTCGACCGGATCATGATCGCCGGTCGCACCTTCACGCTCACTGCCGTCTTCGGGCTGGGCGTGATCTTGGGTGTTCCTGCTGTCATCTCCACCAGCCTGATCGTCGCCCTCACTGGGATCACCTCAGTGCTTGTGTGCCTGAAAATCCGCCGTGCCCGGCTTTGGGCCGTGGCAAGCGAGACGTTGATCGTGGCAGTCGTGCTCGGAGCAAGCCTGCCCGACTCGCTCATCCTGCTGCCCTACCTCGTCGTGCTGGCGCTGATCGCCGGGGTGGCTCACGGCCTGCTCGGCGTCGCCCTGGTGGTCACCGGCCAGGCCACGACGCTCGCAGTGCTGCTGGCAACCTCCGCGCCGCCCTTCGACGGCTTCGGGGCGGCATTGGAGGCCTTCGGCCCTTGGCTCCTGACGAGTTTCGGTGCCGGAGTGCTCGGGGCATGGCTGAAGCAGATCGGCCTGGGTCCGCGCCCGGTCAGCGACGCCTCATACGAGTCCGCCCGCCGCCTGCTGACCCAGCTTCGGACCGTGGCGCGCCGACTCTCGGCGGGGCTGGACCCGTTCGGGATGTCTGCCCAGCTGCTGTCGGTGGTCCATGACCACCTGCAGGACAGCCAGTCCGCCGTGTTCGTCCGCGGCGAAGGTGACGTGCTCAACCCGCTCAGCTACAGCGGTCTGGGTGCAAGAGAGGCGCTGACCCCCGATCACCCGGTGATCCAGGAGTGCTGGACCCGGATGGAGCCGACGAACGCGGTCGTGACCTCTGGGCGCAGTGACCGTCGGCGGTGGACCGTGCTCCCCCTGCGGGTCGGGTCGAGGATGATCGGGGTGGTCGTCTCCGCCTCCGGTGAGACACCGGCTCCCGACTCGTTGAAGCAGCTGATGCGTGCGGTCGACGAGCAGGCCATGCGGATTGACACCGCGCTGGCGTTCGACGAGGTGCGGATGCTGGCCACGTCCGACGAGCGACGGCGGCTAGCCCGCGAGATTCACGACGGGATCGCCCAGGAGGTCGCTTCGATCGGCTACCTGGTCGACGACCTCGCTGCCAGCACCGCCCACCCGGAGCAGGCACGCAGACTTCGCGACCTGCGCGAGGAGCTGACCAGACTGGTCAGCGAGCTGCGACTGTCGATCTTCGACCTGCGCACCGAGGCGCGAGCCGGTGCCGGGCTGGGTGAGGCGCTGTCGGACTACGTGCGGCAGGTCGGGTCGAGGTCGAACATGACGGTGCACCTCACCTTGGACGAATCCGCCACGCGCCTGACCGCCGGTGTGGAGGCGGAGCTTCTCCGGATCGCCCAGGAGGCGATCACCAACGCTCGCAAGCACTCCAAGGCAAGCAACCTGTGGGTCGACTGCCGCGTCCGCCCGCCCTTCGCGCGGCTCGAGATCAGCGACGACGGTCTGGGTCTGCGGACCGCACGAGACGACTCGTTCGGGCTCAGGATCATGCAGGAGCGGGCAAGCCGCATCGGCGCGACTCTCAGCGTCGGCGACCGTCCCGGTCTACAGGAGCCGGCGGGCACGCTGGTGACGTTCTCCGTCGGCCAGGAGTCGAGTCACCCACCCAGCGCAGTGTCGGTCGAGAGGAGCCCCAGATGACCCCGCCCGAGCCTTCGAGCGTGCTGCTCGTCGACGACCATGACCTGATCCGACAGGGCCTGGCTCGTGCCTTCGAGCGGCACCCGGACTTCGTCGTCGCCGGCCAGGCCGCCTCGGTGTCCGAAGGGCTTCGGATGGCTGACACCTTCGCGCCCACTGTCGTCGTCACCGACGTCCGGCTGCCCGACGGCACCGGTCTCGACCTGGTGCGCACCCTGCGTCAGGACGACGAGGTCATCGGCCTCGTCGTCTTGACGATGTACGCCGGGGACGAGCAGTTGTTCGCGGCGTTACAGGCCGGCGCCTCGGCCTTCGTGGCCAAGGATGCTCCTGCGGACGACGTGGTGGCGGCAGCACGCCACTCTGTCGTAGCGCCGCGCTCGTTCACCTCCGCGGAGTTCGCGAACGCGATGCGGCGGAAGATGACACCGAGCGGTCCTCAGCTCTCGCCTCGCGAGGTCGAGGTGCTCGAGCTGCTCGCCCAGGGCCTGGGCGTCTCTGCGGTCTCGAGAAAGCTCTACGTGAGCGAGTCCACGGCGAAGACCCACATCTCGAAGATCTACGAGAAGCTCGGAGCCGCGAACCGAGCCCAGGCGATCATGCACGCGATCCGGGCGGGACTGCTAGCAGACGAGTTCTCGCCTCATGTCTGATTCATTGCAAATAGTACTTTCGGCCCAGGCGAGTGCCACCCGACCGTGGGTGCTGAGACAGCCGTTCCACCGATAGCGACAAGTGGCGCAAATCGGTCATGATCTCTGTGTCGGGATCGCCAATGACTCCGGCTCAGTCAACTCCTGGGAGAATCTCATGCTGCAGTACATCGCCATCCAGCTCCGCGCTCGCACTTCCGAGCGGGGTGCGTCGGCCGTCGAGTACGGCCTGCTCGTTGCTCTGATCGCCGCGGTGATCGTGGGCGTCGTCTTCACCCTCGGTGGAACGGTTCAGGGCGCGTTCACGGACACGAACACCGGCATCGCCCAGGCCAACTGACCCTCACCGGTCACACCTGGTCGCGAACGTGATGGCCGTGCGCCCGAGGCGCACGGCCATCACGTCTCATGAGCTTTGAAAGGCAATCGTGGTTCACAGTAGAGGTGGCGAACTGGGTGCCAGCTCGGTGGAGTATGCACTGCTCATCGCGCTGATCGCTGCGGTCATCGTCGGCGCGGTCCTCACCCTTGGAGCGACGACGGCCGGACTGTTCGACGAACCCTGCGAACAGCGTGCGGCCGCCGGCAACCCCTGCTAGTCCCGGCTAGTCGAACACCAGCACCCTGAGGCGAGCAGCCACCGCACCCCAGTCACTGACACTCGATACCCCACGCATCACACCGGCGGACCCCTCTCGGGCACGCGCATCCTTCAGCAGCTGGACCAAAGCCGCTGCCACAACATCGGGCGTCATGTCGCGCAGCAGCACCGAGCGCCCGTCAGCCGGCATCGTCTCCGCGGCCCCCCCGGAGCACCCCACGACCACCGGCAGCCCGCAGGCTTGGGCCTCCAGGAACACGATCCCCAACGCCTCCGCCTCCAGTCCCCACCACCGCGTGCGGCACGGCATCGCATAGACGTCACCGGCGTCGGTGTAGCTCGGGATCTCATGCCAGGGCATCGAGCCGAGGAAGCTCACCGAACCCGCCACGCCGAGTGAGCGCGCCAGGCGCCGCACCCTGGCGAGGTTCGGCCCGTCCCCGACGAACAACAGCCGCGCGCCAGGCGCCGCGTCCAGCACCGTCGGCCAGGCACGGACCAAGGTGTCTTGTCCCTTGCGTCGGACCATCCGGGCGGTGCAGACCACCACCGGTGCGTCGGGCGGGATGTCGTGCCGGCGGCGTACCTCCGCTCCCCCGCAGCCCGGATAGAAGCGGCCGGTGTCCACACCCGGTGAGAGCCGCTCCATCCGCGCCGCCGCAGCGGCCGAGAGGGCGGGCACGATCCGCTCGCGGCACCACTGGCTGACGAAGGTCATCACGTCGACCGAGTCGCCAATGCGCCTCAGCAGCTGCCGGGTGACCGGCAGCCTCGCCCACCACACCTCGTGGCCGTGGGTCAGTGCGACGATCCGGCGCGCGCCGGCGCGCCGGAGCCGCCGGGCGAGCAGGCCCAGGGGCGCCGATGCCCCGAACACCACCCGGTCACAGCCGTGCTCCCGCATCACCTGCTCCACCCGTCTGGCAACCGAGGGCAGTGGAAGCAGCATTGAGGACGGGTCGCGGTGCACCGGGAAGGCCAAGGTGGCGTCGTACTCCAGGCCGCCGGGCATGGAGGCGGTGTAGACCACCACCTCGTCGGGGTCGAGGTGCTGGCACAGCGAAAGCACGAACGACTCGATTCCGCCTCGCCGGGTCGGGAAGTCGTTGGTGACGAACAGCAGTCGGCTCACTGCGCAGCCCGCCGCAGCGAGGCCGGGAGGCCCGCCCGCTGGAGGGCGGTGGGGTGCGAGCCGAACCAGAGCTGGCTCCACGCCGGCGGGGTCGGGTCGTTCAGCGCAGAGGTCGAGAGCTCACGCTGCATCTCGATGAACCTGTCCTCACTGCCGGTCACCGCGATCGACTCCCGGTCGGCCCGGACCTCGACCGCGCGGCTGATCGTGTTCTGCAGCGGGCTGGAGACTGCCGCGCCGAGCGCGACGAGCGCGAGCACGGCAGCCAGAGCGGTCGGGTCGGCCGCACCCTCGGTGCCGGACCTGCGCTGCAGCCATCGGGCGTCCAGGGCGAGGGCCAGGGCACAAACGCCGGACACGCTGCCCAGCGCACCGAGCGACGTCCCGACCAGCACGTCCTGGTTCTCGGTGTGTGCCAGCTCGTGCGAGATCACCACCCGCGCCTGGCCGGGCGGGAGGTCGGCGAGCAGGTTGTCGTAGACGACTACCCGCCGGGTGCTGCCGAAGCCGGAGACGTAGGCGTTGAGCGTCGTCGTCCGCCGGGAGGCGTCGGCCACCAGCACCTCGTCGATCCGGACGCCCTGTCGCTCCGCCAGTGCGAACACCGAGGCCTTGAACGGCCCGGCCTGCATCGGCGTGAAGCGGTTGAACAGCGGCTCGACGAGGACCGGGTAGAGGAACGACGCGCCCAGCGTCAACAGCACCGCCATGCCGCCTGCCCAAGCGAACCAGTAGCGCGGAGAACGCCGGGCGGCGGCCACGACGGCCAGCAGGAGCAGCGTGGTCAACACCCAGGACACCAGCACCGACCTGGCCACGTCGAGGAACCACCCTGTCCAGGCCTGGTCGGACAGGGCGTAGTCCCGGTTCCGTTGGTGGATCATCACCGACAGGGGCAGCGTCACCAGCCGACCGACCATGAGCAGCACCAGCGTCCCGACCGGCACGGCGAGCCACCAGCGCAGCCGACCCTGGGCCCGATGCAGCAGCCGTGAACCGGCCGCGGTGAGCCCCAGCGTCAGAGCCACCAGCAGGGACACCGCGTACGACGCCCAGCCGAGGTACCGCCGAACCGAGGAGTACTCCTCGGCGCGAGCGATCTCCGCACGGGTGAACACCTCGGTCGCGGCCAACGGCTCGAGGTCTCCGCCCGGCACCCAGTCCCAGGGCACCAGGACTGCTGCGGCGGCCGCGAGGACGATGGCCGCCACCAGCCCGGTGATGGCGGCCGGCCTTCGGGCGAGTCGCGCACGGTCGGCTCGCTCGGTCACGGTGCAAACCCTGCCACGCGCCCCACCAGGTGCCCTGCCATCGCCCTGCCATCGGCCTGCCACGGCCTGCCATCGGGGGAGCTGCCGGGCGGTCAGGCGGCGAGGCGGGTCAGATACCCCTGCCAGGCCTCGGTGAACCCACGGCGATCGGTGGCCAGGTAACGGCGGAAGCCGTCCCGGACGGGCAGGCCTTCGTCCACCGCATCGTAGAACGCCACCAGTGTGCGTTCGCCGTACTCCGCCCCGATGTAGCGGCACGCCAGCCACGCCGCCTCGTAGGAGGTGCCCAAGGACTTGTTGCTCGGGTCGAACTCGGACGCCGTGGGCAGCCGCCGTGGCGAACCGTCCTTGCGCACCTCGGCCAGGATCTGGCTCGCGGTCACCGAGACCGGCAGCTCGATGTCGTCGAGGGCGACGTAGTCGGCGAAGCCTTCCAGCAGCCACATCGGCATCGACGAGGTAGCGGCCCGCGTGGCCACGTGGGTGGCTTCGTGGCTCATCACGATCTGGGCACCGTCACCACTGAGCCGGTCGAAGACGCTCGGGTTGACCAGGATGTGCACCGGCGACGAGGGGCGCGTCGACCCGTCGACCGTCGAGGTGACCGCTGCGATCGAACGGTAGCTGTCCGCGGCGACTCCGAGGACCTGCTCGAGGTCGCCCTGCGAGGCGGGCACCTCGACCACCATCTTGCCGCCCCATCCGTCGAGCACTCGCTTGACGTCCGCCACGGCCCGGTCGGCCAGCATCGCGTACCGGTCGACCGCGCCCTGCTGACGGGCGACCATCACCAGCGCGCGGGGACTGCGTTCGACGCCGAGGTCACCGAGCAGCCACAGCGGTGTCCCGTCCGCGCTCTGACCGACCGGAGCGCCGACCGGGTCCTCGCCCCTGCCAGGCCGATCGCCGGCCGCGGTCCGGGCGGACACGAAGGCGGCTCCCCGGGGCGTCTGCGTCAGCAGCAGCTGGACCTCCATCCGGCTCGCCGAGGAGTCGAATCCGGCAATCCGCCAGGAGAGCTGGACGTCGGCACCGAAGGTGTCCCCACCACCGACACCGGTGTCCTCGTCGACGTAGCGCAGCGTGAGTTCGGTCAGCCGCAGCTGGCGGACGTTGTCGAAGATCGTGCGCAGCTCCGCCCGTGCCTCGGCGTCACCGGGCGCCGCGAGATCGATTGCAGCCGACCGGTCGCCAGCCCGCAGCCGGGTCTGCAGAGCGTTGACCAGCTCGGCGGCTGCATCGTCCCTGGTCCGGGCCGCCTGCTGGCCGGGGCTGCCAGGTGGGACCACTCGGTTGCCATCTCCTCGCAGCACCAAGAAGCCGCCTGCGCAGACCAGCAGCAGCACAAGACCGGCCACCCACAGTCGTGGGTGGCCGGTCCAGGTGCGTGGTGTCACCGAACGGTCGGTCCCGATGTCAGCCTGGACGGACCGCGCCGGAGAGCGGCATCGAGTTCACCGGTGCCGTGGAGACCCCGGTGTCCGGGTTCGCCGCATGCACGATCTGGCCGTTGCCGACATAGATGCCGACGTGGCTGACCGGGCTGTAGTAGAAGACCAGGTCCCCCGGCTGCAGCGCGGAGCTCGAGACAGAGGTACCCGAGCCCATCTGTCCGCTGGAGGAGTGCGGCAGCGAGACCCCGCCTTGTGCCCATGCGCGCATGGTGAGTCCTGAGCAGTCGAACGAGCTCTCACCGGTGGCGCCGTAGACATAGGAGTCGCCGACCTGAGCCAGCGCGTAGTCGACCGCTGCGGCTGACCCGCCAGAGGCAGCCGGCGCAGGAGTAGGAGCCGGAGCCGGAGCCGGAGCCGGAGCCGGAGCCGGAGCCGGAGCCGGAGCCGGAGCCGGAGCCGGAGCCGTGTCGGGAGCGGCCGCCACCGGCTCCCGCTCCGTGCTGCGGCTGGCTGCTTCCTGTGCCGCGGCGGCCCGTGCCGCTGCGGCCTCCTCGCGACGTTCACGCAGAGCCTCGAGCCTCGCCCGCTCCTCGGCCTCCAGCTCGGCGAGCAGCGCGGCGGCCTCACTCGCCTTCTCGTCGATCTCCGCCTTCTCCTTGGCGAGGGTCTGCTTCGCCTTTGCGATCTTGACGACCTTGCGCTGAGCAGCACCCTCGCGCTTGGCCAGCCGGTCCGCCTGTAGCGCGAAGTCGTCCATCATCTGGGTGCGCTGGTCGTTGAACGCCGAGATCGTGGACAGCTGGGACAAGAACTGGTCCGGGTCATCGGAGAGCAGCACCTGGCTGGTCGAGTTGAGGCTCTGTCCCTGCGCCTGCGCGATCACACTGGCCGCGACCTGCTGTCGCACCGTCTCGACCCGGTTCCGCTGGCGGTCCAGACCCTCTTGCAGGGTCGCGAGCCGTGCCCGCTTCTGCGTCAGCTCCTCGCGGACCACGTTGAAGCGCTCCGAGGCCTGCTCGGCCTGGTGGTACAGCGCGTCCACGCGGACCTGGACATCCTCGATCTCCGGATCGGCATAGCTCGGGGTGGTGAGCAGGACCGACCCGCCGAGAGCGGCGAGACCCAGACCTGCGATGACATGGTGAATACGCTTCCGGCCGTCGAACACGCGCGGTCGGTCTCCTCTTTGTCTAACGCCTACCAGGTGAGCTGACGGGTTCGGGCGGCAAAGGAGACCCTACGCGCCCGTTCCGACCGCGTCGGCGGCAGAACAGCGGGCGCGATTCACCCCAGGAACTTGGTTCCCCGGCTCCGGGACCCGACACCCCCACTGGTGCTGGTCGGTTCCCGAACTCGACGCGGCGCCTGCGCCGACCCGGTCTGGCCGACTGCTACAGGCACCTACGGTCCTCGAGGCTAACGGGCGCTCTAGAGAGCGGCAAACCCGCCCCCCTCGGTCTCGGAGGTGTCCTGGGACACATCGGGGGTGGAGACCGGTCGCACCATCCGTAGCGGTGGCACCAGGCCGGAGCCGGCCAGCACGTCCAGAGCGCGCTGCTCGTCCTCGTCGAAGCCCACCTCGGGCGGGGGGCCCAGCAGCACGGTCACCACGCAGTCGTCGCAGGCCAGCCCACGCACCACGCACGTGTCGCAGTCGATGTGCACGCTCATCTTCGTCCTCCTGGTAGCCGTCGGTGCAGACCCTTGCAGGGGCCACCGACAGTCGCGGTCGGTGCGGTGGGCAAGTTGTCGCCGAGCTGTGACCGTGATCGGTCGGGACCTGCCGGGGACGCCGCTACCGTTGAGCGATTACCCATCCAGTGGAGGTGTCGTGGTGCGCATCCCCGACCTCGGGTCCTCGCGGTCGCCTGGGTGGGTGCTGACCGGGTCGCTCCTGGTCACCATGGCAGTGGCGACGCTCGCCCACCTCACCCTGGAGCTGTGGCAGCTCGACAGCGAGACCGAGGTGCTCTGGGCGCGCGGCATCGGCGCGGAACCCTCCCTGTTCTGGCTCAGCACGGGCGTCGTGTGGCTCGCGGTGGTGCTCGTGCTGGCCGTGGTCGGGCGGCTGTGGCTGACCGTCGGAATCGTCGTCGCCGCGACCGCGGCGCTCGGCTTCGCCCAGCACGAGAAGCTGCAGCTGCGGCTCGAGCCGATCTTCCCCAGCGACCTCGCGGTGGCCATGGATCCGGCCTTCCTGCGGCAGATGATCGGCTGGGGCACCACACTGGGTCTGCTCGCGGGCCTCGCCGTTGTCATGGCCGTGTCCGTGCTGGCCGGGCGGTTCGCCGAGAGGTGGTTCCCCCGGATCCGGCGTCGGACCCATCCCCGTCTCGGACACGGGCTTCTGGCCGTCCGCTTCGGCACCGTCGTACTCCTGATCGCGGGCGGGTTCTACGCCAGCGACTTCAACACCCCCGGCAACGCCTTCCGGGCGGCCTACGAAGGCTCGGGTGCCAAGTGGAGGTCGTGGCACCAGCGGGCCAACTACGCCAGCAACGGACTGGTCGCGGGCATGCTCTACAACACCGACGTCCCCGGCATGGTGACGCCTCCCGGCTACTCCGCGCAGACCATGCGCTCGATCGCCCAGAAGTACGACGCCGCGGCGGCGGCGATCAACCGACACCGAGACCCCCACGCCCTCGACGACGTGAACGTCGTGATGGCGCTCGGCGAGACCTTCACGGACCCGACGCGGCTGAAGTCGATCGACGTGGCCGCGGACCCGATCCCGTTCACCCGCTCGCTGATGGAGCGGACCACGTCGGGCAACATGCTGGCCAACCGGTTCGGCGGCGGCACCGCGAACGCGGAGTTCAGCGCGCTCACCGGGATGTCCCTGGCCTTGTTCCAGCCGCAGCTGACCACGCCGTACCAGATGCTGGTTCCCGACTACGACTCCTTCCCGTCGCTGGTCGGCTACTTCGACCAGCTGGGTCACCAGACGGTCGCCATCCATCCCTTCCGCCCCACGCTCTACCGGCGTTCCACGGTCTACCCCACTTTCGGCTTCGACCAGGTGAAGTTCGACGAGGAGATGCGCCATCAGGAGCGGTTGGAGGACAGCGACCTCATCTCCGACCGAGCGGCGTTCCGCGAGGTCGAGGACCACATCGAGCGCACCGACCCCCCGGTGTTCGTCAACCTGGTCTCGATGCAGAACCACTTCCCGATGGCGGGCAAGTACGACGACCCGGTGCCGGTCGCCGGCTTGGCGGACGGGGAGGCGGCCGCCAACGCCGCACACTACGTCCGCGGCCTGCGCTACTCCGACGAGGCGCTCGAGGGTTTCATCGGCTCGCTCGAGCGCTCCGACGAGAAGACCGTGCTGGTGTACTACGGCGACCACCTGCCGCCGTTCTGGCCGATGTCGGTGCGTGCTGCCAACGGCACGCGTCGGATGCGGGAGACCCCTTTCCTGGTCTACGCCAACTTCGGCCAGCAGGCGGCGCAGCAGCTGCCCACCACCAGCCCCACGCATTTCGGCGGCCATCTGCTCGACGCTGCCGGCGCACCGCTGCCGCCGTACCAGGTGCTGTTGCGCAAGCTCGAGAACCACCTGCCGGCCCTGGAGCACGAGGTCATCGTCGGGCCCGACAACACCCGGGTCCTCGAGGCAGAGCTGTCCCCGCGAGCCCGGCAGCTGCTGCGCGACTACCGACTCGTCCAGTACGACCTGTCGATCGGGCAGCGCTACGTGCAGAGCGAGATGTTCTACCCCCGGCAGACCTCGGTCACCGCCTCCGACTGAGCCCTGAGCCGGTCGGTCAGGACCGTCTGAGCAGTCGCGCCAGCGCATCCGAGGCGACCGCCCGGGCGCCGCTGCGCGAGACGTCGGCGACCACCTCCTGGTCACTGGACACCACCACGACCGGGCGACCCCTCGGTTCAGCGGTGACCAGCTCCCGGATCACGTCGTCTGCGATCACCCCGACCGGGCTGAACAGGACGCGGACGCCTCGCGGGCGGTTCACCAACGGACGCTCGGCGACGTCCGCCGCGTCGAAGACGACGGTGACCTCGGCTCCGCTGCGGGCGGCGAGCGGCGCCAAGGCGGACATCAGCCGATCGCGTTGGGTCTCCAGCGACGAGCTCGGCCAGGTGGTCTTGGTGACGTTGTACCCGTCGACGACGACGTGCACGCGCGGCAGTTTCATCAGCTGGTCGAGGAGCGCGGGGTCGTCCAATGCCAGCGAGCCGTGTCCAGAGGGCGTGCGGCTGCCCGCCTGGGCGATGTCCGCCTCCACGGAGTCGGCCGGGACGCCGGGCACGGCCGGCAGAGCCAGCTCGCGGCGCAGACCCTGAGCGGCGTCCAGGAGCGTGTCCAGCAGCAGCCGCGTCCGCAAGGTGCCTTCCTCCTTCCCGACACGACCGGCGCGGCGCGCGAGGCCCAGCTCACGCTCGAGCTCTCGGACCCGGGCGCCGAGTCGTCGCGCCTCGGCCTCGGCGGCGGAGACCGCTGAGCCCGCCGAGGACACCGACTGCTCGGCGGCTGCCCGCAGCCGGTCGCGATCTTGCTCGGCTGTCCGGGCTCTGGTGCGCTCAGCGCCGAGCTTGTGCCGCAGAGCGGCATTGTCCGCCTTCAGGTCGGCGACCTGCTGCCGGCTGCGTTCCCGGGTGCTCCGGAGCTGGGCGATGGTGGCTTCGAGGTCGCGGAGTCGGCGGAGCCGGCGGTTGGCCTCCTCCGGCGACTGCGGCAGCGAACCGCTCGACCGCTCGGCGACGACCTTGGCTCCGTCGGCCACCACTGCTTCCCAACCCTCAGGTCGCAGCAGGTAGGCGGCGGCTGCCAGATCCACCGGGTCTGCCTCGGGCGAGGAAGGCAGGTTCGGTGTGTCCTCCAGGCTGCCGGCCAGCTCCGGAACCCGGGCTCGCACCTGGGTTGCCAGGCGCTCGCGGAAGTCGGGGTCGCAGTCCAGCGCCCGCGCGATCTGGCTGCCCGCCAGCCGTGCGCGGCGCGCCGGGGTGAACGAGGCGACCCGCTTGAGTGCAGGTGGCAGCTGGTCGGCAGGCATCCGGCCCAGGGCATCCGCCGCCAGGGTGAGCACACGCGCCCGCACCACCTCCGGGAGCGTCTCGAGGCCCTGCGTCCCCGGGTCGTTCAAGCCGGATCCGACCCGGTGCGCGCCACGACCTCGATCGCGTCCGAGCGACCACACCAGCGACAGGTGACCGACTCGATCTGCTCGTCGCGGGTCTCGCTTTCCTCCACGCGGTGCGAGCCGGCCAGGTCGAAGTGCCAGAACTCGGTGGTACGCCGGGTGCGGGCGACGTCGAAACGAGTGAGGTTCCCGCAGGCACCACATCGCCAGCGACTGACGTCGTCGGGCAGCGGAGCGACCACCGGAAGTCCTCACCTTAGAACGGACGCCGATTCTATTGGGTCCGCTGGGTCGCCCAGGTGTCGGTCCCGGGCCGGTCTTCGGGCCGGTCTTCGGGCCGGTCTTCGGGCAGGTCTCGGGAGGCTCGGGTGCGTGGCTACCCGGAATCGTCGGTGGCCGCCTCTAACGTCCCCGACATGCGCCCAGGAACACCCGCGGCGGGCATCGCCTCCCGACCGACGTCCGGGCACGAGTCTCGCTGGGAGTCACAGCGCAGCTTCGACGAGCTCGGGCGGCCGCTGCGAGAGGTGAGCTTCTGCGTCGTCGACCTGGAGACCACCGGCGGGTCCGCACAAGGGGGCTCGATGATCACCGAGGTGGGCGCGGTGAAGGTGCGCGGGGGCGAGGTGCTCGGTGAGTTCCAGACGCTGGTGAACCCGCACACCTCGATCCCGGCGTTCATCGCCCTGCTCACCGGGATCACCGACTCGATGGTGGTCTCGGCCCCGTCGATCGAGCAGGTGCTGCCCCAGTTCCTGGAGTTCGCCCAGGGCTGCGTGCTGGTGGCGCACAACGCACCCTTCGACATCGGGTTCCTCCGGCACTTCACCGCCGAGCAGGGGCGCTCCTGGCCGAAGTTCGAGGTGCTCGACACCGCCCGGCTCGCCCGACGGGTGGTCACCCGCGACGAGTCTCCGAACTGCAAGCTGAGCTCTCTGGCGGTGACGTTCGGCTCGGCCACCACCCCGAACCACCGGGCGCTCGAGGACGCCCGGGCCACGGTCGATGTGCTCCACGGCCTGATCGGCCGGCTCGGTGGCCTCGGTGTGCACACGCTCGAGGAGCTGCACACGTTCTCCGCCCGGGTCAGCCAGGCGCAGCGACGAAAGCGGCACCTCGCCGAGCAGCTGCCCCACGCACCGGGCGTCTATCTTTTCCGAGACGCTCGGTCGCAGGTGTTGTACGTCGGCACCTCCAAGGACCTGCGGACCCGGGTCCGGTCCTACTTCACCGCCTCGGAGACGCGTTCGCGGATGGGCGAGATGGTGGGTCTGGCCGAGTCGGTCACTGGCATCGCCTGCGCGACCACGCTCGAGGCCGAGGTGCGTGAGCTGCGGCTGATCGCCGAGCACAAGCCGAAGTACAACCGGCGGTCCCGGTTCCCCGAGCGCGCCCACTGGGTCAAGCTGACCGTCGAGCCGTGGCCTCGGCTGTCGCTGGTGCGCCAGGTGGTCGACGACGGGGCGGAGTATGTCGGCCCGTACGGCTCGAGGAAGGTGGCAGAGCGGTCGATCGCCGCCCTGCACGAGTCGTTCCCGGTCCGTCAGTGCGGGGGCCGAATGCCCAAGACGCCCTCGCTGAGCCCCTGCGTACTGGCCGAGATGAGGCGCTGCCTGTCACCGTGCGACGGGAGCGTGACGCCGACGACGTACGCCGGCGTCGTCACCGACCTCAGGCTAGCCCTGTCGCAGCGAGCCGATGCGGTGGTCAACACGCTGAGCGCCAAGATGGCCGGCCTCGCCGTTGCCGAGCGGTTCGAGGACGCCAGGACCTACCGGGACCGGCTCAGTGCGTTCCTCCGCGGCGCGGCGCGCACCCAGCGGCTGCTGGCGTTGACCCGGTGTCCCGAGGTGGTGGCGGCCCGTCGCCAGGACGACGGTCGGTGGGCGGTGCACGTCGTGCGGCACGGCCGGCTGGCCGCCGCCGGGGTGATCCCGCCCGGAGCCCATGCCGGAGAGTGGGTGTCGGCTCTTCGGCTCGGCGCAGAGACGGTCACCCCAGGTCCCGGCCCGACCCCGGCTGCGTCCGCAGAGGAGTCGGAGAAGATCCTGCGCTGGCTGGAGTCCGAGGGAGTACGGCTGGTGCACATCGAAGGCGAGTGGACCTGCCCGGTCGGCGGCGCGGGCAGCCACCTGCAGGTGCACGACGCGGTCGACCTGAGCCGCGCGGCACTCGTCCCGTTCGAGGACCGGCGATCACTGCGCCCCGTGCACCAGCCGGTCCGCTAGCGTTCGGCCCATGATCACCGCCATCGTCTTCGTGAAGGCCGACGTAGCCCGGATCCCGGAGGTTGCCGAGCAGATCGCGGCTCTCGAAGGCGTCAGCGAGGTCTACTCGGTCACCGGGCAGATCGACCTGATCGCGCTGGTGCGGGTGCGCCAGCACGAGGACGTCGCAGCGGTGGTCGCCGACCAGGTCAACAAGGTGCCCGGGGTGCTCGAGACCGAGACGCACATCGCGTTCCGCGCGTATTCACAACACGACCTCGAGTCGGCCTTCTCGCTCGGTCTCGAATAGTCGGCCTGGTCACTTCGGATCATTTCTCCTGGTCTGATAGGGCCAGCCTGGTTTGTTCGCGCACGTCCGTTATCGCCGCGTTCTAGCCTGAACGCCGAGTACTCAAAGCGAATGACGGGGGCGTGGCTCAGCGTGACGAAGCAACTTTCCATCCGAGTGGGCCTGATCCTCGGCGTCGTCGCCGCGCTGGTCGGCGGCACCCTGGGCGTCGTACCTGCCGTTGCCGCGCCAGCGGCTCCCTCCGGTCTGTCCCCGAACGGCTCCTCCGTCTCCGGCAGTCCCGTTCTCGAGTGGTCGCACGTGTCTGCGGCCACCAGCTACAACGTCGAGGTGGCGAGCTCGGCCGCGTTCGACTCGCTGCTCTACTCGGCGACCACGACGAACCGCCGAGTCACCCCGCACACGCAGCTGCCCACCGGTCCGCTCTGGTGGCGAGTACGCAGCGTGAGCTCGACCGGCGCGAGTGACTGGGCAGCAGCGAGCTGGGACAAGAGCCCGCTGAACGGTCCCGCTCCGGTCAGCCCGGACCCCGGCACACCGCTCCTTCAGCCGCAGAACCCACCGGTGCTGCGGTGGCAGCCGACCAGTGGGGCCACCGGCTACCAGGTCGAGATCGACCTCAGCCCCGGGGACTTCATCGACGCCAGCACCTTTGCGACGCAGACCACGTCCCTTGCCGTGCCCAACCCGCAGGCGAAAGGCGTCTACGTCTGGCGTGTACGGGCGACGCTCGGCCCCGGGATCAACTCAGAGTGGTCCGAGCCGCGTGACTACGCCATCGGCCCACTCCCCACCGTGGCCGACGCCACGCCAGCCAACGACCCCGACACCACCGTCGAGGACGTGGTGTTCGACTGGGACCCGGTGCCCGGGGCGATCACCTACGACATCCAGGTCGACGACGACGACTCGTTCAGTGCGCCCATCGACACGCGCGCGGTCAAGGGCACGCGCTACTCACCGTCCCTGACCTACGACAACGACCAGTACTGGTGGCGCGTTCGCGCGCGCAACATCTTCGGCGAGGCGGAGGAGTGGACGGAGGTGCCGGTGCGTCAGTTCCGGCGAGCATGGTCGCCCACGCCGACGCTGCTGCACCCGATCGACGCCATCACCCCGGCAGCCGTGGACGACTTCTACTACCAGTGGACCCCCGTCCGCCTGGCCACCAGGTACCGGCTCGACGTGGGGAGCGACGCGAACTTCTCGCCGGCGAGCTACGAGTCCTGCTACACCACGGAGACCACCTACGCGGCCGGCCGGATCGAGAACGGCGGCAGCTTCGACAAGTGCATGCCGGAGCCCGGCGACACGTACTACTGGCGGGTGCAGGCCCTCGACGGTGCCCGGTCCCCCCAGGTCAACGGCATCTACTCGCAGATCCGCAAGTTCGTCTACGACCCCGGCCGAGTGATCATGTCCTCGCCGATGAACGGCGCGACCGTGGACGTGCCCACGCTGACCTGGCAGCCCGCCCAGGACGCGGTGGAGTACGACGTCACCCTCAGCTGGGCCACGGGCAGCCGGACGGAGACGACCAAGTCCTACTCATGGACCCCGACGGGCTTCGCCAAGCTGGATCCCGCCAAGGGCCCCTTCCAGTGGCGGGTGCAGTCGGTCGACCGGAACGGTGATGCCTCACCGCTGCCCTTCTCCTCCCGCGGCTTCTCGCTCAGCGGCCAGCTGCCCGTCACCGGCGCCGCCCCGCTCACGCCGCTGAGCCCCACCCCCACGGACGCTGCCTCGCCGCGCTTCCCGACACTGACGTGGGAACCACACCCGACCGCCTCCTACTACAAGGTCCACGTGGCCACCCACGGCAGCCAGTTCTACAAGACCTTGGCCGACGAGTTCCCCTACCCGGCCGGATCGGACATCACCTCGACGTACCTGCAGCCCGGCTCCTACGACTGGTTCGTCACTGCTCACGCGAGCGGCGGCGCGCAGATCGCCATCGCCGACGAGGTCGGCACCTTCGACATCAGTGACCTGCGCTCGGTGACCGGGCAGCAGGTCGCACTCGACGGGTCCGGCCTCTCCGCGGAAGGCACTCCGTGCAAGCGCGCGCTGAGCGCACCGGTCGGGGAGCCGAGGATCTGCACCGCGATGAGAGGCACGCCGGTCCTGGACTGGAGGTCGGTGCCCGACGCCGGCTACTACATGGTCTATGTGTCCCGGGACCGCGAGTTCACCAACATGGTCTACGGGTCGAAGTCGGAGCCGAGCAGGATCCCGACCACCCAGAACACCAGATGGAACCCCGTTGCCGCGATGGCGGACAGCCAGGCCGGAGACGCGTACTACTGGTTCATCCGGCCGTGCAAGGCGCTGGGCGCGTGCGCGCCGGACCCGACGTCTGCGACCCACGCCTTCGACAAGCGCTCGCACCCGGTCCAGCACCTGGCTCCGGCCAACGGTGCGACCGTGGCCGACGACGTCACCTTCGAGTGGGGCGACTACCTGGCGACCAACCAGGACCTCGCCAACGCTGACGTCACCACCGGGGAGCAGTCGTCGCAGGCGGCTCAGTCCTACCACCTCCAGGTGTCCACGAGCGAGGCCTTCAGCACCCTGGTCGACGACGTGACCGTCGACCAGCGCACCTACACGGCCTGGAACAAGACCTACCCCGAGGGACGGCTATTCTGGCGGGTCCAGACCGTCGACGGAGCGGGCAACAAGCTCACCTGGAGCCAGCCCTGGTCGTTCACCAAGGCCTCACCGAGTCCTACCCTGACGAGTCCGGTCAACGGGGTGTCGACCGCGACGACGCCTCCGTTCCGCTGGCAGCCGCTGAACTTCGCCGCCAGCTACGACTTCGAGCTCTACAAGAACGGTGACGAGACCGCGTCGCTGGCCAACCGGGTCGTGTCGGCCAACAGCAAGCAGGTCGCGTACACCACCACCTCGCCGTTGCCGGTCTCCAGCGCCCCTTACGTCTGGCGGGTGCGCCGGGTGGACGCCGACCTTCGCAAGGGCGCCTGGTCCTCGTGGCAGTCGTTCGTGGTCACCGGTCGTGGCCCCAACGTCGGTGGACCGACTGAGGGTGCCGTGGTCAGGGGCAACGAGGCGCTCTTCGAGTGGGAGCCGACCGCCGGCGCTGCTTCGTACCGCTTCGAGCGTCGGGCCGCCGGGGCGACGATGCTCACCGAGAACCAGAACACGGTGGCGCTCGCCTGGGCGCCCACCAGGACCATCCCCGACGGGTCGTGGCAGTGGCGGGTCACCGCGTTGGATGCCCGCGGGTCGGTGGTCGGCTCGTCCGCCTGGCGGTCCTTCACCGTCAGCACCCCCCAGCCCGACACGACTCCCCCGACGGTGGTCTCGAAGTCGCCGACGTCCAGCGCGAGCAGGGCGACGAACTTCAAGGCGACGTTCAGCGAGCCCGTGCAAGGGGTGCGGCCGAAGACCATGAGGCTGTTCCTGGGTGGTCAGACCACACCGCTCTCGGCAACCGTCACCTTGAGCGCGGACAAGAAGACGGCGACCCTGGACCCGGCGGTCAACCTGCGGGCGGGCAAGACCTACACCGTCAAGCTCAGCTCGACGATCACCGACCTCAGCGGGAACGCACTCGCCGCGACGTCATGGAGCGTGCGGGCGCAGTAGGCCGGTCTGGACCTGACGCACCAGCACCACCACTCGTTCCGAACCGAGCACGTCCTCGAGCAGGAGCGGCTGACCGTCGGGGCCGGACAGGGGCACCCGCCAGTTGGGGTACTCGTCGGTCGTACCCGGCTGGTTCTGCGTGCGGTGCTCCCCGACCGCGTCGGCGAGAGCCACGCACAGCAGCCGTGCCGGTGACAGCGCGAGGTAGCGATGCAGCGCCTGCACCGTCTGGTCGGTGTCATCGGACTCGAGCAGACCCCTGGACCGCACCTCGTCGAGCCAGGACTCACGCTCGCGTGCGTCGGCCGCAGCCTCCTCCGCGACCGGCCGGGTGAGCAGCCCCAGCTGGTCACGCAACCGGACATGCTCGCCGGCGAGGTAGCCGGCAGTCGGCGGCAGGTCGTGGGTGGTGACCGAGGCCAGGCACAGCTCCCGCCACCTCTCCGCGGCCAGCGGCTCTCCCTCCTGGTCGCGCTCGAACCACAGGACCGAGGTGCCCAAGATCCCCCGCTCGAGCAGGTACTCGCGCGCTGAAGGCTCCACAGTCCCGAGGTCCTCACCGACGACGACCGCGCCCGCCCGATGCGCCTCGAGTGCGAGCACCCCGACCATCGCCTCGTGGTCGTAGGTCACGTAGGTGCCCTCCGAGGGAGGCCGCCCCGCCGGGATCCACCACAGCCGGAACAGGCCGATGACGTGGTCGACCCGGATCCCCCCCGCGTGCCGGAGCACCGCTGCGATCAGCTCGCGGAACGGCGCATAGCCGAGCTCCTCGAGCCGGTCCGGCCGCAACGGCGGCTGGCTCCAGTCCTGCCCGACCTGGTTGAACGCGTCCGGAGGCGCGCCCACCTGGATGGAGCTCGCGTAGTCCCCGGGCGCCGCCCAGGTATCGGCTCCACCGGGGTGCACACCGACCGCGAGGTCGTGCATCACACCGAGCGACATGCCGGCCCCGACCGACTTGGCCTGGACCACCTGCAGCTGCTCGTCGAGCACCCACTGGCACCAGCACTGGAAGTCGACCTCGCCGGCGAGCTCCTCGGCCAGGGCGTGCACCGCTGGGGACGACGGGTCACGCAGCTCCTCCGGCCAGGTGCTCGAGTCGCCGCCGTGCACCACGGCGATCGCGCTCCAGGTGGCGAAGCCGTCCAGGGCCGCACCCCCGCGAGCCCGGAAAGCGCGGTAGTCCAGCTCCCGGCCGGCGCTGCGCGGCACGGCGTGGACGAGCCGCAGCGCCTCGCGTTTGGCCGCCCACGAGGCGTCCCGGTCGATGAGGTCCGTGGCACCGAGTCGGTGCCGCAGGTCGTCGAGGAGAAGCTGGATGCGCTCGCGCTGCTCCGGGCCCAGGGCGGCGTACTCCGGGACCCGTTCCACCCGCAGATAGAGCGGGCTGCCGAAGCGCCGAGAGGCGGGCAGGTACGGCGATGGCTCGATCGGGGCCACCGGCTCGCCGGCGTGCAGCGGGTTGACCAGCACGAACCCAGCGCCGAGCCGAGCGGCCGACCAGACCGCGAGATCGGTCAGGTCGGCGAGGTCCCCGATGCCCCATGAGCCACTCGAGCGCACGCTGTAGAGCTGGGTCGCGAAACCCCAGGTCCGGTGGGCACCGAGTCGCTCGGGCAACCCCAGGCACGAGGGTGTCACGATCACCGTCGAGAAGGACTCCCGCCCTGCGCTGCGCGCGCGCAGCCGGTGGTAGCCGAGCGGGAGATCGGCCTCGAGCGCAAAGTTCCGCTCCACCAGCGGGCCACCTGGCAGGTCGGGCGGCGAGGTCGCTTCACCAAGCTGCCTCAGCTCACCGACGGTCTCGCCCGTCTCCAGCTCGAGGAGCACCTCGACGGGCTCGGTCGGGGCGATGTGCACCCAGCAGGACGATGCCGACCCCTGCCTGGTCACCACGCAGGGAGGCAGCATCCGAGCCCACCGCCGCTCCCGGTGGGCCTGGAGGGCGTCGGCGGACGCTGGAGCGCTGGACGCGTCGACCCCCATCGCGGCGAGGACAGCAGTGACCGTCTCGGCGGGCACCTGTACCGCCTCGCCCTGCCAGCCGGTGTACTCGGTGGCGACACCGTGGACCTGGGCGAGCTTGCGCATCTCGGGGCTCATCTGCATCGCGTCAAGCCGAGGCGCTGGCCTCGACCCACCCCTCCAAGGTCGCCTGTGCGCTGCCGGAGTCGAGGGCCTCGCGGGCTCGCTCCAGTCCCACCGTCAGCCGGTCCTCGATGCTGCCCGGCTCGTTCGCGTGGACCGCCAGCGCGGCTCCGGCGTTGAGCACCACGGCGTCGCGCACCTGACCCGGCTCGCCTGCCACCAGGCGGCGTACCACGTCCGCGTTGTAGGCCGCGTCCTGCCCACGCAGGCCCTCGACCGTCCCGGGAGGGATGTCCAAGGCGGCGGGGTCGACCACGTGCTCGGTGACCGAACCGCCGGCGACCGCCCACAGTCTCGACGTGGTCGTGGTGGTGAGCTCGTCGAGCCCGTCCTCACCGCGGAACACCCACGCGTCCACGCCGCGGCGCGCGAAGACCCCGGCCATCGCCGGAGCCATCTCCACGTCGGCACAGCCGATGGCCTGGGCCTCCGGCTTCGCCGGGTGCGCCAACGGCCCCAGGAAGTTGAACGTGGTGCCGACCCCGAGCTCGCGGCGAGGGACTGCCGCATGGCGCAGCGCAGGGTGGAAAGCGGCGGCGAAGCAGAAGGTGATCCCCGCGCGCTCCCCCACCTCGGCCACGGCGGCGGCCCCGAGGTCCAGCCGGATCCCGAGCGCCTCGAGAACGTCCGCACTTCCGGACTTCGACGACGCCGAGCGGTTGCCGTGCTTGACCACCGGGACTCCTGCGCCGGCCGCGACGATCGCCGCCATCGTCGAGATGTTGACCGACATGGACCGGTCGCCACCGGTCCCCACCACGTCCAGGACGCGGCCCCGCACGGTCAACGGCGTGGCGTAGGCGTACATCGCCTCGACCAACCCGTGGAGCTCCTCGACGGTCTCCCCTTTGGCACGCAGCGCAACCGCGAAACCCGCGATCTGGGCCGGACTGGCCTCGCCGGAGAGGATCTCGCGCATCGCCCACGCGCTCTGGTCAGCGGCCAGGTCATGGCCGGCGACCAGCGCCGAGAGCACCTCCGGCCAGGAATGGGTCATCGGGTCTCCGGGGGCGTTCTCGACGAAGGTGGGTGAGCGGATGGCTCAGACGGCCGCGCGTGCGCGCAGCAGCCGGGTGACGGCCTCGGCGAGCTGGAGCGGATCGAGCGGATGAGGTACGGCGGCCTCCGCACGCGACCAGGTCGCCAGCCAGGCATCCTGCGGCCGACCGGTCAGCACCAAGATGGGAGGGCAGTCGAAGATCTCGTCCTTGACCTGCTTGGCGATGCCCAGGCCGCCGACCGGGACGGACTCGCCGTCCAGGATCGCCAGGTCGACGAGGCCGGTGTCCATCTGCTCGATCACGATCGGCTCGGTGGCCGCCTCGACGTACTCGAGCGCCGGCAGGTCCGGGTGCGGCCGTTTGCCGAGCGCCATCATGACCTGGCTGCGGACGTTCACGTCGTCGCTGTAGACCAGCACCCGTAGCGGCTCGGCGGGGTCGTCTCGGTTACCGGCTGGGCTCACTAGCGTGATGCTACCGCCCGCCTGCCGACCGCTTCGTGGGCGGGAGCGCGACCTCACCATGGAGCTGTTCCTGCGGCGCCTTCGACTCCAGCCGGTCCAGGCGACGGTCCTCCCGCGCTGCCTCGCGGGTGGACTGCCGCACCCACTGCACGAACAGCACGGCGAAGAAAACCGACCCCACCAGGTCTCCCGCGCCCCAGAGGATCGAGCCGGCCAGGTTCTGGTCGACGGCGGGCTCCGGCAGCCAGGGCAGGCCCAGCGAGCGGTACCAGCCACCGGCGATCAGCGTCTCGCTGGCCATGATCGTCACGCCGAGGAAGGCGTGGAACGGCAGCGTCAAGAAGACCAGGATCAGCCGGAACGGGTAGCCCACCCGTCCGGGGACCGGGTCGGTTCCCAGCAGTGGCCAGAAGAACAGGGACCCGACCAGGACCAGGTGCAGATGCAGCGTCTCGTGCAAGAACACCGAGCGCAGGGAGGCCTCGTACCACCCGGAGAAGTACAGCGCCCACGGGCTGACCACGAACAGCGCGAACGTCAGTGGGGGGTACGACAGCACGCTCGCCGCGCGTGAGTGCAGCAGCCTCAGCAGCACGTCTCGGGGGCGACGCGGCAGGGTTCGCAGGGCCAGTGTCACCGGGGCGCCCAGCGCCAGGAACAACGGCGTGAGCATGCTGAGCACCATGTGCTGCACCATGTGCACGCTGAGCAGGACGGTGTCGTAGGCCGCCAGGCCCGAGGACGTGACGAGGTAGAAGCTGCCCATGCCGAGCCCGACGAAGCTGACCGTGCGCCCGACCGGCCACCGGTCGCCGCGGGAGCGAAGCCGCCAGACGCCTGCCAGGTACAGCCCGGCCGCCCAGACCGTCACCACCAGCGGGACCGGGGCGATGCTCCACTCGGTGAGCACGGTGGTGAGCGAGAACGGCGGCAGGTTCGAGACGGCGTCGGAACCGGCGGCCAGGACGTGCACCCGGCAAGCCTAGGCACGTGGGCCGGAGTCGACTCGGGAGTGGTCCCGGCCGTCCACCCGCCGTCTCGGTGCCCCGCGTGCTCGCGCCGGTGGCGAGAAGATGTGACAAAGAAGTCACCGCAGTTCCGGGGGGCGGGGTGCCGACACACGCGAATCCTCGACATAATGACGCCGTGGCGACAGCTTCAGCGATCCCTGCATCCCGGCTGCACGGGCATCATGACCGTCCCAGCATGGTCAGCGTCGGCACCATCGTCTGGCTCTCCAGCGAGCTGATGTTCTTCGCGGCCCTGTTCGCCGCGTACTTCACGATCCGGGCGGTCAGTCCCGAGCTGTGGATCCAGGAGACCGAGAAGCTGAACGTCCCGTTCTCCGCGGTGAACACCACGATCCTGGTGCTCTCATCGGTGACCTGTCAGCTCGGCGTCTTCGCCGCCGAGCGCGGTCAGGTCGGCCGCAGCGGTTCCGTGCTCGGCGTCGGCGGGTGGGGACTGCGCGAGTGGTTCGCACTCACCTACCTGATGGGAGCGATCTTCGTCGCCGGTCAGGCACTCGAGTACGCCGAGCTGATCGCCGAGAACCTGACCATCCCGTCCTCGCCCTACGGATCGGTGTTCTACCTGACCACCGGTTTCCACGGCATCCACGTGCTGGGTGGGCTGATCGCGTTCTTGTTCGTGATCGGCCGGACCCTCGTCGCCCGCAAGTTCACCCACGAACAGGCCGTCAGCGCGATCGTCGTCTCCTACTACTGGCACTTCGTCGACGTCGTGTGGATCGGGCTGTTCTTCACCATCTACGTGATCCAGTGACGTGCCTTCGATGATGACAACCAGTGGCCCACAGCGGTGGCAACACAGTGACGGAGAGGACCGCCGTGCGAGCTAGCAGTGCGCGAGACCGAGCCCGACGAGGGCCACGTCCGGCCGGGGTCCTCGCGAGGCTCTCCTCCAGCCGCCGCCGCCCGATCGCCGGCTTCGTCGTGCTGCTGACTGCGCTGCTGCTGACCGGCGGCGCCTACGCCGTACTCTCACCCGCCAGCGCACAAGACGACCTGGCCGCCGACGAGGCGCTCGTCGACCGCGGTCGACAGCTCTTCCTGGTGGGCTGCGCCTCCTGCCACGGCACGAACGCCGAGGGGATCGTCACCTCCGACGGCACCCAGTACGGGCCGTCCTTGGTCGGCGTGGGAGCAGCAGCCGTCGACTTCCAGGTGGGCACCGGTCGGATGCCGCTGGCCGAGCCCGGCGTGCAGGCCCCGGACAAGCCGGCGCAGTACGACGACGAGGAGACTCGCGCCCTGGCCGCCTACGTGGCCTCACTCGGTCCCGGGCCGGCCATCCCTGAGGCGGAGAAGTACGACCTCGAGGGCGTCGACGAGGAGGGCGTCGTGCGCGGGGGCCAGTTCTTCTTGACCAACTGCACCGCGTGCCACAACTTCGCGGGAGCCGGCGGCGCGCTGCCGGAGGGCAAGTACGCGCCGCCGCTGCAGGGAACCGACCCGAAGTACATCTACGAGGCGATGCTCACCGGACCGCAGCAGATGCCGGTCTTCTCCGACGAGGTGATCACCCCCGAGGACAAGGAGGACGTGATCGCCTACATCCAGAGCCTGGAGGAGAACCCGTCGTACGGCGGGTTCGCGCTCGGCTCGTACGGCCCGGTCGCCGAAGGTATGTTTGCCTGGCTGCTCGGCATCGGTGCTCTGGTCGGCTTCGCCGTCTGGATCGCCGCCAACTCCGTGCGCTCGAAGAAGAGGACGAAGGCGTGACCGACCGGCGCGACAACGAGATGGCCGTCCCCGGGAACGAGGACGCTGCCCTAGACCCGCACGCCTCACAGCCCGGCGACCCGATCGACAACCCCGGCCTGCCGGCCCACCAGCCCCGACCGACCGACGTCGACGAAGCCGCGGAGAAGCGGGCCGAGCGACAGGTGGCCGCGATGTTCGGCCTGTCCGCGGTCTGCGCGGTCTTGTTCTGCGTGGCGTACTTCGCCCTCGACATCGGTTCGGAACCGGACATGTTCGGCGGCATCGGGGCACAGAACCTCGCTCTGGGACTTGCCCTTGGACTGGCGTTGCTACTGCTCGGCGTCGGCGCGATCCAGTGGGCGCGCAAGCTGATGAGCGACCACGAGATCGTCGAGATGCGCCACGCGGTCGCCTCCTCCGAGGAAGACCGCGCCGATACGGTCGCCGCGCTCAAGCAGGGCGTCGACGACTCCGGCATCGGTCGTCGTCCACTGATCCGCAACTCGATGCTCGGTGCCGTGGCGGCGCTCGGTCTGCCTGCCGTGGTGGCGCTGCGCGACCTCGGAGAGCTGCCTGGCTCCTCGCTCGAGGAGACGGTGTGGAGGAAGGGCATGCGGATCGTCAACGACGTCTCGGGCACCCCGATCCGCCCCGAGCAGGTAGAGATCGGGCAGCTCGTCAACGCCGAGCCCGCAGTCTTCTTCGCCACCGACGAGGAGGGCGAACCTGTCTACGAGGGCCACGAACTGCAGGCCGCGAAGGCGAAGGCAGCGGTGATCTTGGTGCGGATCGAGCCGAGCGAGATCAGCCCGCTCCCCGCCCGGGAGGACTGGGGAGTGCAGGGGATTTTGTGCTACTCGAAGATCTGCACTCACGTGGGCTGCCCGATCTCGCTCTACGAGCAGCAGACCCACCACGTGCTCTGCCCGTGCCACCAGTCCACCTTCGACCTCGCCGACAACGCCCGGGTGCTCTTCGGCCCGGCCGACCGGCCGCTGCCGCAGCTACCCCTGGGGGTGGACGACGAGGGATACTTGGTTGCGATGAGCGGCTTCCAGGAGCCGGTCGGCCCGAGCTACTGGGAACGAGGTGAAAGCTGATGGGTGCCACCAGGCTCGGCAGGCGTGAACCCGCGAAGGCGCAAAAGCCGTCGAAGGTCGGCGAAGTCGCGACCTGGGCCGACGACCGGCACGGCCTGGCTGCACTGGCCAAGAAGAACGTCCGGAAGGTGTTCCCCGACCACTGGTCGTTCATGCTCGGCGAGATCGCCTTGTGGAGCTTCGTCATCCTGCTGCTCACCGGCGTCTTCTTGACCTTCTGGTTCAAGCCCAGCATGGCGGAGGTCGTCTACCACGGCTCCTACGACCAACTGCGCGGGATCCCCATGTCGGAGGCCTACGCCTCGACCCTCGAGATCTCCTTCGACGTGCGCGGCGGGCTGCTGATGCGGCAGATCCACCACTGGTCGGCGATGCTGTTCATCGCCGCCATGTTCGTGCACATGATGCGGGTTTTCTTCACCGGCGCCTTCCGCAAGCCCCGCGAGCTGAACTGGATGGTGGGCGGTCTGCTGCTGATGCTGGGGATCCTCAACGGCTTCACCGGCTACTCGCTGCCGGACGACCTGCTCTCCGGCACCGGGCTGCGCATCGCGGACGGGCTGATGAAGTCGATCCCGGTGGTCGGCACCTACGTGTCGTTCTTCGTCTTCGGCGGAGAGTTCCCCGGCGACGACATTGTCTCCCGACTGTTCACGGTGCACGTCTTGTTGATCCCCGGCCTACTGCTGGCGCTGGTCGGGCTGCACATGCTGCTGCTCGTCTACCACAAGCACACCCAGTGGCCCGGTCCCGGCCGCACCGAGAAGAACGTCGTCGGCTTCCCGATGATGCCGGTCTACGCCGCTAAGGCCGGCGGCTACTTCTTCATCGTCTTCGGCGTCACCGCGCTGATGGGCGGGCTGCTGACCATCAACCCCATCTGGCTCTACGGGCCCTACAACCCCTCCCAGGTCACCGCCGGCTCCCAGCCGGACTGGTACATGGGCGTGGCTGAAGGGCTGCTCCGGATCATGCCGGGGTGGGAGTCGGAGCTGTTCGGCTACACGATCAGCTGGAACGTCTTCCTGCCGGGTGTCGTGGCTCCCGGGATCATCTTCACCATGGTGATGCTCTATCCCTTCATCGAGGCCTGGATCACCGGTGACAAGCGTGAGCACCACCTGCTCGACCGGCCGCGCAACGCACCGACCCGCACTGCCTTCCTGGTCGCGATGATGACGCTGTTCGGCCTGCTGTGGGCGGCTGGTGGGAACGACCTACTCGCGGTGACGTTCAACCTGAACCTCAACTACATCACCTGGTTCATGCGGGTCGCGATCTTCGTCGGTCCACCGATCGCTTTCGTCTTCACTCGGCGCTGGTGCATCTCGCTTCAGCGCCAGGACGAGGAGCGGCTGCTGCACGGCTACGAGACCGGTGTCATCATGCGCTCCCCGGAGGGCTCCTACTCCGAGCGCCACCTGCCGATCGACCGGACCGGGGCCTACATCCTCACCGCACGGGACCGGGACGAGGTCTACCAGCTTCCGGCCGGCGCCGACGGGAACGGCGTGGCTGCTCGCGGCTCGCTGAAGAACAAGGTCCGCGCCCGCCTCTCGGAGTTCTGGTTCGCCGACAACGTGCAGAAGCCGACGCGCGAGGAGCTCGTGGCCGGTCACGGCGACACGGATCGCGAGCTGGCCCTGCACGCCGGCGAGGCCCACCCTGCCGACGGCCACCAGTACGACGGCCGCCACGACGTCGCGGGAGACGAGCTCCGCAAGCACTGACCTTGGCTGAGTAGGTTTGCTATTCATCATGTAGAGGTATTGTTCTACATGATGAGCAGACCAGTGGTCGCCCGAGCGACGAGAACCGGCCAGGTCGCCGGCTGGGCCGACGACCGGCTCGGCCTTGCCCGGGTGGCCCGCAAGCACCTGCGCAAGGTCTTCCCCGACCACTGGTCGTTCATGCTCGGCGAGATCGCGCTGTGGTCGTTCGTCGTGGTCCTGGTCACCGGCGTCTTCCTCACGTTCTGGTACAAGCCGAGCATGGGCGAGGTGGTCTACCAGGGCTCCTACGAC
Source organism: uncultured Nocardioidaceae bacterium (assembly GCA_902805855.1). Taxonomy (GTDB): domain Bacteria; phylum Actinomycetota; class Actinomycetes; order Propionibacteriales; family Nocardioidaceae; genus Nocardioides_C. The sequence goes on along the minus strand of CADCUJ010000010.1, from coordinate 17,307 downwards.
CAGCTGCGCGGGATCCCCATGTCGGAGGCCTACGCCTCGACCCTCGAGCTGTCCTTCGACGTGCGCGGCGGGCTGCTGATGCGGCAGATGCACCACTGGGCCGCCAACCTGTTCATCGCCGCGATGATGGTCCACATGCTCCGGGTCTTCTTCACCGGCGCCTTCCGCAAGCCCCGCGAGCTGAACTGGCTGATCGGTCTGGGGCTGCTGATGCTGGGCATCGTCGAGGGTTTCGCCGGCTACTCGCTGCCGGACGACCTGCTCTCCGGCACCGGGCTGCGGATCGCCGAGGCGCTGATGCAGTCGATCCCGGTGGTCGGCACCTACGTCGCCTTCTTCGTCTTCGGCGGGGAGTTCCCCGGCGACGACATCATCTCCCGGCTGTACACGGTGCACGTCTTGTTGATCCCCGGCCTGCTGCTGGCGCTGGTCGGGCTGCACATGCTGCTGCTCGTCTACCACAAGCACACCCAGTGGCCCGGTCCCGGCCGCACCGAGAAGAACGTCGTCGGCTTCCCGATGATGCCGGTCTACGCCGCCAAGGCCGGCGGCTACTTCTTCATCGTCTTCGGCGTCACCGCGCTGATGGGTGCGCTGCTGACCATCAACCCCATCTGGGCCTACGGGCCCTACAACCCCTCCCAGGTCACCGCCGGCTCCCAGCCGGACTGGTACATGGGCTGGCTCGACGGCGGCCTTCGGCTGATGCCGTCGTGGGAGAGCGAGCTGTTCGGCTACACGATCAGCTGGAACGTGTTGGTTCCCGGCCTGCTCCTGCTGCCGCTGCTGTTCGGCCTGCTCGGTGCCTACCCGTTCATCGAGCGATGGGTCACCGGTGACCGCCGCGAGCACCACCTGCTCGACCGGCCGCGCAACGCCCCGACCCGCACCGCGCTGGGCGTCGCCGGGGTCACCGCGTACGGGGTGCTCTGGCTCGGCGCCGGCAACGACATCCTCGCCATCATCTTCGACCTGAGCATCAACACGCTCATCGTCGTGCTCCGGGTGCTCATCTTCGTCGCCCCGGTCGTCGCGTTCGTGCTCACCCGGCGGATCTGCATCGGCCTGCAGCGAGCCGACCGCGACCGTGTCCTGCACGGCTCGGAGACCGGCGTGATCCGGCGACTCCCGACCGGTGGCTACGTCGAGTCGCACGCGCCGCTGTCGATCGAGGAGCAGTGGCGCTTGACCGCGCACGAGTCCCCGGAGGTGCCTGCGATCGGCCCCGCGGCGAACGGGAACGGCGCACCCCGGCCGGGGGCACGCGGCGACCGGCTGCGCACTGCGATGTCACGGTTCCTGTCCGGTCACGACGTTGCGAAGCCGACCCGCGAGGAGCTCGAGGAGGCACACCACGGCGACGGGCATGCCAACGGCGTCGACCGTGTGAGCGAACCCGACAGTGGGCACCGAGTCCGTTGACCCCGAAAGCATTGGAGCCAGACATGAAGAGGATCGAACGTAGCGTGACCGTCGACCGTCCACTGGCCGCGGTCTGGGACTACCTGTCGGACTTCACCAGCACGAACGAATGGGATCCCGGGACCGTGCGGACCGAACGGCGCTCGGGGACCGGCGCGGTAGGGACCGTCTACGACAACACCTCGAAGTTCCTGGGCCGGGAGACGCAGATCGTCTACACGGTCGTCGATGTCGAGCCTCAAGTCCGACTCGAGCTGCGCGGGGAGAACAAGACGGTCACGGTGCACGACACCTTGTCCTTCGAAGGCGACAGCACGACGACCACCGTTCGCTACGTGGCCGAGTTCGAGTTCAAGGGAGCGGCCAAGGCCACCGAGCCGCTGATGTCGCTTCCGCTCAAGAAGCTCGGTGACGACGCCGAACGCAAGCTCGGCGAGGTGCTCCGGGGCCTGTGAGCGGCCGGTGAGAACGCGTGTCCCCTCACGTTTCTCCGCGGGTCGTGAGGGTACGCACCCGCATCCCGAACGAGACGCCGAGCAACTGGCCGGTGTCCCAGACTCAAAGACAGAGAGGCTTCACGATGTCCCAGCGAAACACCCTGGTGCGCAGCATGCACGATCTCGGCCTGGCCGCCTGGTTCGGCGGCAACCTGATGGGCGCCGTCGGGCTGAACGGAGCCGCGGCCAAGGCACGTGACCCTGAGGAGCGGACCAGGCTCTCGTCGGTGGGCTGGGCCCGGTGGGCTCCGGTGAACGCCGCTGCCATCGGCGTACACCTGCTGGGCGGAGTCGGCCTGATCGCCGGCAACGCCACCCGGCTCGCCCGCCAGCAGGAGGGGCGCGCCAACACCGCCGTCAAGACGTTGCTGACGGTCGCGGCGATGGCCACCACGGCCTACAGTGGCGCGCTCGGCCGCAAGGTCGATGCCCTCAGCGAGGAAGGCGGCGAGGGGGCGACCGAACCCTCGCCCACGGCCTCTTCGGACCTGGCCTCCGCGCAGAAGCAGCTCCAGCTGTTGCAGTGGGTCACGCCCGCACTCACCGGTGCGCTGCTGGTCCTCGGCGCGCAGCAGGGTGAGCAGCAGCGGCCCCTAGCCGGCCTCGTCCGGGGCCGCTGAGCCGGCACCCAGCCCGTGGCTGCCGACCGGCCCTCGCCTCAGCATCAGCCGCCGAGTGGCCTCGACGCCCTGACCGTCGAGGCCGTCGGGCGGCTGACGGAGGCGCTCGAGACCACCGAGCGTGCCCGTGGCCAGCTCTACGCGTTCCACCAGCTGACCGGCCAGGCCGACTTCCAGCTAGGGGACGCGGTCGAGCTGCTCCGTCGAGCCGGTCACGATCAGATCGCCGCCCGGCTCGCGGACGAGCTGGTCGGGCGCAACGTCCTGGACGGCCGGTGGAGCTTCCAGGTCCTCGAGGAGTACGACGACGGGTACTGGAGTGCCTTCCGCCGCCTCGAGCAGGAGGTCCGCGACCAGCTCACCGACGGTCGGCGCCACCTGCACGAGGCGCAGCTGAAGGAGCAGCGTCGCAGCCACGGTGAGCCCGGGCACACCGCACGCCCGCAGTAGCCACCGGTCACGGCGCAGCGCGCACCCAGCCCGCTCGGTCAGGCGCGTGCCCCCGCGACACCGCTGCCTTCTCAGGCCTTGAGCGGGTCGTGGCCCCAGTTCATCAGCGAGTACCGCCAGGGCGTGTCGACCACGGCACCGGACGGACGCTGTGCGAGATGCCGGTTGACGTAACCAACCACCTTGCGCATGTGTGCGACGTCCGCATCACTGAGATCACCCTTGTTCCTGCCGAGTATCTCCACGATCCGCCTGCCCGACTTGTGGCCGGTCGACTCGGAGCCGGATCCAGAGGTGTCCCCGACCGCCCTCGCCTCGTCGGTGTCCAGCCACTCGCGCAGCTCCTTGGCGGTCATGTTGACCGCCCGCTGCCAGTCGTCCCACACCTCGTCGACATCGGCCATGCCTATCCCCCGTCCCGCTCGGTGCGCCTCTTCAGAGCCGACGGCTTGTGCACCGCCGTACCTCCGCTCTTGTCGCTGCGCACCAGGTACTGCGGCTCGTCCTTGCTCGCCCGCACCGTGCGACCGCCTGCCTCGGTGTCCTCGGTGATCTTGCGCTCGACCGTCCCCTCCGCCTCGCCGCCGTGGCTGCGCCAGGTCACCTTGTCACCCTTGCGAAAGTCAGCTCCAGACATCTCCGGTCCGTTCCTCCTCGTCGTTTCGCCGAGTGCCCGAGGTGCTACCCCGCCTCGTCTCGTCCCATGCCGTTGCGAACACCGGTGGCAGGTAGCGCACCATCAGCACCGACCAGGTGAGATGCGTCAGGATCGGCGCCTGGATGCCGCCGGACGCCCGCCGCTGCAAGGCGAGGAGGGTGCCCATCACACCGGCGGCGAGCACCAGCGCGGGGTTGCGGGTGGCGACCGTGGCAAGCGTGTAAGCAGTCGTCGACACCGCCACCGCGTGCCGCTCCTCGACAGCGGCGTACAGGGCGCCGCGGAAGAAGACCTCTTCGGCCAGGCCGTTGACGCAGGCCGAGGCCAGCACGAGTGGGGTCGCACCCTCGTTGGCGAACCGCAGCACTCGAACCAGCGCCTCGTCGAGCACCGGAACCCGGCGAGCGACGAGGGCGGCGGCGTAGAAGAAGCCGAAGGCGCCCACCCCGGTCACCACCGGGGTCAGCAGGGGACGGCGCGGCTGTTCGTCCCGACCTCGGATCCAGCCCAGGTGCAGCGGTCCGGACAGCGCTCCCCCGCCCGCCCAGGTCCCGGCAACGACCAGGGTCGAGGCGTAGAAGCGGCCGGACCCGGGTCGGGTGGACAACGACGCTCCCAGCAGCGTGGATCCGAGCGCGCACACCCCGGTCACCACGCGCCGGCGCCGTCGCCGCACCGCGTCGGTCTCTGGGTGCGTCACCGGCTCGTGTGCCAGCAACGGCTTCGGCCAACGCGCGGCGACGGCGGCGCTTACGCCCTCCAGCCCCGGACTCACCGGACTACTCGCGACCTCTCCCGGGAACGGTCGGCCAAGGCCGCGGCCACCGCCTCGTCGAAACCCATCGGCTCGAAGGGAACCAGCTTGCGGATGCTGTCGTCCTCCACCACGACCTCGTTGGTCATCGAGTCGACCAGGGCTCGGCCGGTGCGGGTGTCGACATCGGTGATCAGCGACAGCCACCTCGAAGACAGCCGCGGGGACAGCACCGGGACGGGCGCGATGAGGATCCGGCGCTTCTGGATCGCCGCGACCCGCTGCAGCATCTCGCGGTACTCGAGGACCTCGGGTCCGCCTACCTCGAAGACCCGGTCCTCGGTCTCGTCGAGCTCGAGCACACCGACCAGGTAGCGCACCGTGTCCGCCAGCGCGATGGGCTGTGTCCGCGTGCGCACCCAGCGTGGGGTGACCATGGCCGGGAGGTGGTCGACGAGCTGGCGGGTGATCTCCCAGGAAACCCCGCCATGCCCGACAACGATCCCGGCGCGCAACGTGGTCACCGGCACGCCGGCGGAACCGAGCAGCCCCTCGACCTCGCGTCGGCTGCGCAGGTGCTGGGACAGCTGGTCGAAGTCGCTGCCCAGTCCGCCGAGGTAGATGATCCGGCGCACGCCCGCCCTCGACGCCGCAGCCGCGAAGGCTGAGGCCGCCTCGGCGTCGCGTCGCTCGAAGTCCGCGGCGTCGAGGGAGTGGACGAGGTAGTAGGCCACGTCGCAACCGGCCAGCGCGGCGTCCAGGCTGGACGGCTGGTGCACGTCGCCGTAGACCGGGCTGCCAACACCGTGGTACTTCTCCGGGCTCCTGGTCATCGCACGCACGTCGTGCCCGGCCGCAGTGAGCTCCGGGCCGAGCCGGCGCCCCACGAAGCCGGACGCGCCGGTGACCAGTACCAGCATCTGGGTCCTCCGCCCGCCTACTTCCTCGCCGTCGGGGTATCCCTAGCGCACACTCGACGGTAACTTGAATCCTATGCGGAGACTATCCCACTCATGGTGAAGGACACAGTACCGGGCACGTCGGTGACCGGGTTCACCATCAGCGACCTGTCCGAGCGCACGGGCGTCCCTCAGGCGACCCTGCGCACCTGGGAGGCCCGCTACGGCGCCCCGATGCCTCGGCGCCTCCCGGGCGGCCACCGGCGCTACGCCGAGCGGGACGTCGCCTTGGTGGAGAGGGTGCTCGCGCACCGCTCCATGGGCCTCAGCCTCGAGACTGCGGTGGCACGCGCCGCCGCGGTCAGCGCCGAACCCGAGCCGTCGGTGTTCGCCGGCTTGCGGAAACGGCATCCCGAGCTGGCACCGCGGATCCTGACCAAGCGGACGTTGCTGGCGGTGACCCGGGCGATCGAGGACGAATGCTGCGCCCGCGCGGCGCAGCCGATCCTGTTCGCCAGCTTCCAGAGCAAGCGCTTCTACCGCCAGTCACAGGCCCGATGGCACGAGCTGGCCAGGACCGCGCAGCACGTCACGGTCTTCGCGGACTTCGACGATCCCGGCTCGGTGGACCGGGTCACCCGGGTCAGGGTGCCCTCCGACGCGCCACTGGCGCGCGAGTGGCTGCTCGTGTGTGAGGCCCCCGACTACCCGGCCTGCCTGGCCGGCTGGGAGCTACCGGGGCAAGACGGTGCCGACCAGCTCGGCCGGCGCTACGAGGCACTGTGGACCCTGGACCCCCCGACGGTGCGCGACGCCGCCCAGATCTGCGTCGGTCTCTGCGATTCCTTCGACCAGCCGTTGACCGAGGTGGCGGAGATGCTCGACGATTCGGCCCCTCCGGCCTCCCCCGACCTGCACCGGGCGATGAGCCTGTTCAACCGCGTGGTCGGCTACGTCGACACCCCGCAACGGGACCGGCCTCGCGACAGGTAGGCCTCAGAACGAGTCGCGGGACCGCTCCTGGTCGAGCACGTCGTCCAAGTCGCCCAGCCGGTTCATCGACGAGACGGCGCGGGCGGTGCGGTAATTGGTCTCCAGCACGTCGGTGTGCCGGTGCACCCAAGCCCAGTAGCCGGCGGTGAACGGGCACGCGTTGTCGCCGACACGAACCCGCGGGTCGTATGCGCAGCCGCCGCAATAGTCGCTCATCCGGTTGATGTAGGCGCCGCCCGAGGCGTAGGGCTTGGTGGCGAGCCGACCGCCGTCGGCGTGCTGGCTCATCCCCACCACGTTCGGCGGCATCACCCAGCCGAAGCCGTCCACGAACGAGAAGCGGAACCAGTCGGACAGGCGCTGCGGGTCGTAGCCGCGCTGGAGCGCGTGGTTGCCGAGCACCATCAGCCGCTGGATGTGATGCACCCAGCCCGTGTCGCGCACGCCGGCCAGCGCCTCACGCAGGCACGCCGCCTGCACCGCGTCGGGTTCGAGCTCGAGCCACCAGCTCGGGAGGCTGCCGTGTGCCGAGAGCCGGTTGCTGTGCAGGTAGTCCTTGCCGAAGTGCCAGTAGAGGTGCCACATGTACTCCCGCCACCCGAGCACCTGCCGGACGAAACCCTCGGCAGAGGTGAGCGGCACGTCGCCCGCGTGGTAGGCATCCTCAGCGCTGTGCACGGCCTCCAGCGGGTGCAGCACCCCGAGGTTGAGCGGCACCGAGAGCATCGAGTGCGCCATCGTCGGGTCGTCGGCCATCATGGCGTCCTCGTACCGTCCGAAGTGAGCCAGCCGGTGTTCCACGAAGCGCCGCAGGGCGCGCCTGGCCTCGGCCGGCGTCACGGCGAACCGTCGCGGGCCGTCTGCTCCCACGGTGTCCAGACCCATTGCGTCAAGGTCGCGTCGCACCTGCTCGTCGATGTCGTCCTCGCGGGGCCGGTAGGGCGCCGGGACGCCGAGGTCGCGCCGTCCCTTGGGCGGTGGCTCCCGATTCTCCTCGTCGAGGTTCCACCGTCCGCCGACCGGCTGGTCGGCGTCCATCAGCACACCGAAGCGACGACGCTGGTCGCGGTAGAACGCCTCCATCCGGAACTGCTCGCGGTTCCCGGCCCACCCTTCGAAGTCCCTTCGCGACAGCGCGAACGCCGGTGTGGGCAGGATCTCGGCGACCATCTGCTCCTTCGCCAGTCGGCGCACCAGCTCCTCGGCCGCGAACGAGGTCGGCTCGTAGACCAGCACCGGCCTTCCGAACCGCCGCAGCGCGTCGAGGTAGCCGTCGGCCTGCATCAGCGTCGCCCGCTCGCCCAGCCCGTCCGCAGCGTGGCGCATGGCGGACAGGACCAGGTGCAGCTTCTGTCGGTGGTACCGCTGCCTGCGCAGTGCGGACCGGGACTCGACGAGGAGCACCTCGCGGCCGGCGTGCTCACCTGCGTGGAAGTGCGGGCCGAGCTGGTCCCCGAACAGCCACAGCGGGGTCTGGTCCGCCGACGCGGCCATCGGGCTAGTCTCGCCCGCGCGCGGCGCGGAACCGGCGCAGGCCCTCGTCGAGGTCGACGATGCGTGCGGGGTAGTCGAGCCGTTCTCGGACCGCGACCTCCAGCTTCCACGGCTCGTGGACGGCGGGCCCCTCAACGCCTGCCAGCTCAGGGACGTACCTGCGGACGTAGTCTCCCGTCGGGTCGAAGCGCTTGCCCTGGATAAGCGGGTTGAGGACCCGGTGCGGACGTGTGTCGGTCCCGGTCCCGGCGATCCACTGCCAGTTCATCTGGTTGTTCGCCAGGTCGTAGTCGACGAGCAGGTCCATGAAGTGCCGAGCGCCGTGCCGCCAGTCGAGATACAGCGTCTTGGTCAAGAAGCTGCCGACGATCAGACGTGCACGGTTGTGCATCCACCCCTCGGCTGCGAGCTGCCGCATCCCGGCGTCGACGACGGGAAAGCCGGTTCGCCCTCGGCGCCACGCCTCCAGCGCGTCCGGGTCGTCGCGCCAGCGGTCGTCGCGATCTCGGTAGTCGCGGCGCGCCGCGTCCGGGCGCGCCGCGAGCACCTGATGGTGGAAGTCACGCCAGGCCAGCTGCCGGAGGAACGCGTCCGAGCCCGGGGACCGGTGGCCGAGCCGGTGGATCACCTCCACCGGGGACAGGCAGCCGAAGTGCAGGTACGGCGAGAGGCGAGACGTCCCGTCGCCGGACAGCGAGTCGTTGTGCTCGGCGTACCCGTCCACCCGTCGTTTCCAGGCGGCCAACCGCTCCCTGCCCGCGGTCTCCCCGCCTCGCGGCAGCTGCGGCGAGCGGTGACCGCCGCACAGGTCAGCGGCTCGGGGCAGTGGCTCCGAGGACACCGGCGGCACAGAAAGGCTCCTGGGCGCCGCGAGAGGTCGCCGCAGCGGGTGCTGCGCCCACTTGCGGTAGTACGGGGTGAACACCGCGAAGTGGTCCTTGTCGGCCGGGGTGACCTCCCCCGGGGAGACCGCGTTCACCGACGACCTGTGTGCGACCAGCTGCCTGCCCTCTGCGCGCAGCGCCTCGGCCAACGCCTCGTGCCTTGCCTGCGCGTAGCCACTCACGTCGACGGCCACGTGCACCTGGTCCGCACCGACCTCGCGCGCCACGTCGCTCACCTCGTCGACGGCGGCTCCGCGACGGATCACGAGTCGGCCGTCGCGCTCGCGGAGCCGCCCGTCGAGGTCCTGCAAGCAGTCGGCGAGGAACTCCGCGCGGTTGGGCCGCAGGTACGTGATCGGCGCGGCGTCGTCGACCACGAACAGCGGCACCACCTCGCCCCGGTGGGCCGCTTCGACGAGCACCGGGTTGTCGTGCACGCGCAGGTCCCGGGTGAACAGCGCGACGGACACTTTCGACATGGCAACCTCCCGGCGGGCACCGTACCCCGCAGGGTGCCCCGGCCGTCGTACCAGGGAGCCGACGGGATAGAAACCGAGCATGTGGGACATCGCCGTCGTCGGGGCCGGACCCGCCGGTACAGCGGCAGCGCTCGGCGCGCTGTCGGCCGACCCGGGGGCCTCGGTGCTGCTGCTGGACCGCGCGGACTTTCCGCGCGACAAGTCCTGCGGTGACGGGATCGCGCCGCACGTGCTGGACGCCCTCGCGGACGTCGGGGTCACCGGGCTGCTCGACGACTGGACCCCGGTACACCGGCTGCATCTGGCCGACGGCGCGCGCGAGGTGGACCGCAGGATGCGCCGACCGGCCTACGTCGTGCCCCGTGAGGTCTTCGACGCTCGGCTGGTCACCGAGGCGACTGCCGCCGGTGCGCGGCTGCGTCGACTGCGGGTGCGCTCGGTCAGTCGGCAGCAGGCCTCGGTGGAGGTGGCCGACGGCGTCGAGGCACAGGTGGTGATCGGAGCCGACGGAGCCCACTCGCTGGTACGGCGCGCCGCCGGTCTCGCGCCCGCGGAGGAGCCGGCGATCGCGATCCGTGGGTACGCGCCCGTGCCGGCCGAGCGCCGCGAGCAGCAGGTGATCATCTTCGGCGAGCAGCGGCAGCCGTCGTACGCCTGGTCCTTCGACCGCGGCGACGGCCTGGCCAACGTCGGGTACGGCGAGCTGCTGCGACCCCACCGGCCCCGACCGTCTCGACGAGCCATGCTGGACCAGCTGGAGACGCTGCTGCCGGGCTCGACCCGCGAGGGCACCGCCTGGCGGGGCCACCACCTGCCGCTGTCCTCATGGCGTTGGCAGCAGCCGGACGGCCGGATCCTGCTGGCGGGGGACGCAGCGAACCTGGTCAACCCGGTGACCGGAGAGGGGATCTTCTACGCGGTCACGACCGGCATCCTCGCCGGACGCACGGCGGTGGAGGCGATCCGGGCCGGCGACCCGACCGGTGCGGGCGAGCGACACCGACGCCGAGTACGCGCGCTGCTCGCACGTCACCTGCGGCACACCGCGGTGGCCTCTCGGCTGGTGGAGAACCCGGCGGTGCTACGCGCCGGTCTTCGCGCCGCGCAGCGCGACCAGCGGGTCTTCGACGACCTCGTCGAGATGGGGCTTGCGCACGGCCGGATCTCGCCGCGGCTGCTGCGGCAGATCGCGCTCGGGGTGCCGGCCCTCGCGGCTTCGCATGCGCGTCGCACTGCCGGGTAGGTTCGAGGACATGCAGATCCTCGGTGTGCGCGGTGCGCTGCCTCGCCATCGGTACTCCCAGTCGGACATCACCGCCGCCTTCGCCGACGAGATGCTGCGCGAGAGCGTCAACCGGAGCGTTCTGGAACGCCTGCACGCCAACTCGGGCGTCGAGTTCCGCCATCTCGCGATGCCGCTCGAGGACTACCGGGGCCTCGGCGACTTCGGCGCCGCGAACGACGTCTTCATCGAGGCCGGCGTCGAGCTCGGAGCAGCTGCCGTGGTCGACGCGCTCAAGGCGGTGGGGCTCACCCCACACGACGTCGACCTGATCGTCTCGGCCACCGTCACCGGGATCGCCGTACCCTCCCTGGACGCACGGGTGGCCGCGCAGATCGGTCTGCGCCCGGACGTGGTCCGGATGCCGCTGGTCGGCCTCGGCTGCGTGGCCGGCGCCGCCGGGGTGGCGAGGCTGCACGACTACCTGACCGGTCACCCCGACGCGGTGGCTGTGTTGATGGCGGTGGAGCTGTGCTCGCTGACGGTGCAGCGTGACGACGCGTCGGTGCCCAACCTCGTGGCGAGCGGCCTTTTCGGCGACGGCGCGGCGGCGGTCGTGGCAGCCGGGAGCCGGCGCGCCCGCGACCACGCCGAGCAGATGACGACTCGACCGGACAGCGCTCCGGGACCGGAGGTGCTGGCCAGCAGCAGCCGGCTCTACCCGGACAGCGAGCGAGCGATGGGCTGGGACGTGGGTGCCGGTGGACTGCGCATCGTCTTGGACGCTCAGGTTCCGCAGCTGGTCGAGGCCCACGTCGGCGGAGACGTCGACCGCTTCCTCGCTGCCCATGACCTCGGGCGGGACCAGATCGAATGGTGGGTGGCGCATCCAGGCGGGCCCAAGGTGCTCCAGGCGCTGCAGGCCTCCCTCGGTGTCGATCGGGAGGCGCTCGGTGTGACCTGGCGCTCGCTCGGCCAGATCGGCAACCTGTCCTCCGCCTCGGTGCTGCACGTGCTGGCCGACACCTTGCGGGACCGGCCTCCCCGGCCGGGTTCCTACGGCCTGATGCTCGCCATGGGCCCAGGCTTCTGCTCCGAGCTGGTGCTGCTCCGCGCGCCGGAGCCGCCTCGATGAGCAGCAGCCTGGTCCTGTTCACCGCGCTGGTGGTGCTGGTCGGGCTGGAACGGGTGGCCGAGCTTCGCGTCTCGCGGCGCAACGCAGAGCGGAGCCTGCGACGCGGCGGTGTGGAGACCGGCCGCGGGCACTATCCGGTGATGGTCGTGCTGCACACCGCGCTGCTGGTGGGCGCGGTGGTGGAGGTCTGGACGCTGCGTCCCGGCTTCGCTCCGCTCCTCGGCCTCACCATGCTCGCTCTGGTCCTCGCGGCCCAGGCCCTGCGCTGGTGGTGCATCCTCACCCTGGGTGAGCGCTGGAACACCAGGGTGATCGTCGTCCCGGGGCTGCCGCTGGTCCGGAGGGGGCCCTACCGCTGGATTCCCCATCCCAACTACGTAGCCGTCGTGGTCGAGGGGTTCGCCCTGCCACTGGTCCACTCTGCCTGGGTGACCGCGATCGGGTTCTCGGTGCTGAACGCAGCGCTGCTCACGGTGCGGATCCGGGTCGAGGACCGGGCCCTGTCCACCGCGTCCCGTCCGACGCGCCAGGCGGTGTGATGCGCGACCTGCTCGTCGTCGGTGGCGGTCCCGCCGGCCTGGCCACCGCGATCCACGCCGCCCGGGCCGGTCTCGACGTCGAGGTCTGGGAGCCGCAGGGGCCCGCGATCGACAAGGCCTGCGGCGAAGGACTGATGCCGGGTGCCGTCTCGGCGCTCACCGCGCTCGGCGTCGACCCCGAGGGGCAGCCGCTGACCGGGATCCGCTACCTGTCCCCCGCGCACCGGGCACAGGCTCGGTTCCGCCTCGGCGAGGGCCGGGGGGTGCGTCGTACGACGCTGCACACCGCACTGCGCGGCGCAGCGGAGGACGCCGGCGTACCACTGGTCAAACGCGCAGCGACCAACGCGACCCAGACCGGCTCGCACGTGGTGGTCGACGGCGTCCCGGCCAGGTACCTGGTCGCAGCGGACGGTCTGCACTCGAGGATGAGCCGCGCCCTGCACCTGGAGGGCCGGCCGGCCGCGAACCGAAGGTTCGGCCTGCGGTGCCACGTGGAGACCGAGCCGTGGACGTCGTACGTCGAGGTGCACTGGTCGCCCACCTGCGAGGCGTACGTGACCCCGGTCTCGGCTCGCCTCGTCGGCGTCGCACTGCTCACCTCCGAGCGGGCGTCGTTCGCCCAGCAGGTCAGCGCCTTCCCGGAGCTGCTCGAGAAGATGACGGGGCACTCGACGGGGCCGGTGCGCGGCGCCGGGCCGCTGCGCCGCACCACACGTTGCCGCGTAGCCGGCCGGGTGCTCCTGGTCGGCGACGCCTCCGGCTACGTCGACGCGCTGACCGGCGAAGGCATCTCGCTCGCACTGATGCAGGCCCGAGCCGCCGTCGCCGCGGTGGCGGCCGACCGCCCGCACGACTACGAGCGGGACTGGCAGCGGATCACCCGTCGCTACCGGCTGATGACCACCGCCTTGGTGTCCTCGACCCGGATTCCCGCGGTTCGCCGAGGCATAGTCCCGGCCGCTGCGGCCATGCCCGGTGTCTTCGCCGCAGCGGTCAACGCCCTGGCTCGGCCGGCGTGAGCGCCGCAGCGACCAGCGCGGGGACAGCGGCAGCGGAGCTCGTGGTGCTCCTGGACGAGGACGGTCGCTCGATCGGATCGGCGCCCAAGGCGAGCGTGCACCACCGGGAGACCCCCCTGCACCTCGGCTTCTCCTGCTATGTCTTCGACTCCGACGGGCGGTTCCTGCTGACCCGCCGGGCCGCGCACAAGAAGACCTGGCCGGGCGTGTGGACGAACAGCTTCTGCGGTCACCCCTCGCCGGGCGAGGACATCGCGTCGGCGGTGCGCCGCCGGGGTCAGACCGAGCTGGGCCTGGACCTTCCAGAGCTGACCCTCGCCCTGCCGGCCTTTCGCTACCGGGCCGTGATGCCCGACGGCACCGCGGAGAACGAGATGTGTCCGGTCTTCCTGTCAACCGTGACCGCTCCGGTGCGGGCCGAGCCCGACGAGACCGACGCCGTCGCCTGGGTGGACTGGGCGACGTTTCGGGTCCAGGTGCTCGCCGGCGAGCGCGACATCAGCCCGTGGTGCGCCGCGCAGGTCGCCCAGCTCCCGCCGACCGGGCAGGACCCTGGTGCCGACTGGGGCGCCCTGCCACCGGCCCTGGGCACACGCAGGTGACCCGCACCGTCCCGGTTTGAGGCCTGCGCGGGATGGGCACCCGCGGCGATGACCTCCCATCACCGCGCCGACGCGTTCGCGTCGGCCCTGCAGCGATTCGAAGAGACCGGAGACGCAACGGACCTGTGCGGGCAGTTCGCCGACGGGGCCGAGCTGATCAGACCTGAGGTGGACAAGGCTGACCCGCACGAGGGGGACGTCCGCAGCTTCTGGGACAGCTACCTCTCACCGTTCTCGACGGTGCACACCGAGTTCACCCACGTCGACGCGGCCGACTCCCTGGCGGTGCTGGAGTGGGAGTCCAAGGGCGAGCTGACGACCGGCCGCCCGATCGAGTACCGCGGCGTCTCCTTGTTGACCTTCGACGACGGCGACCTGGTCAGCCGCTTCTCCACCTACTTCGACACAGCGGCGTTCCGCTGACCGGCACAACAGCAACGGCCCCGGCGCTGCCGGGGCCGTTGCTCGGTTGACGAACGAGGTGGTACTAGCGGGTTGCGGGCCGAGACGAGGCGTTCCGCTGGCCGAGGAGCACACCGATCGCGATCATGCCGATCCCGAGCACCAGGTGGAGCCAGTTGTCGGCGGTGTTCAGCGGCACGAAGTTGGCTGTCGAGTCCATGTTGATGACCAGGCCGTACACCCACAGGACCAGGTAGATCGCGCCACCGCCGATGAGGTAGGTGCGCGCCGAGGCGGCGGTACGCGCCATGGCCAGCCCGGCGACCCCGAACAGCAGGTGCACGATGTTGTGCAGGATCGAGACCTGGAACAGACCGAGGAGCATCGCGCCGGACTCATGGCCAGCAAACTCCATCTGTGAGTAGTCGCTGGTGACGCCGGGCACGAAGCCGAGCACGCCGACGAGCAGGAACACGGCCCCCACCAACGCGGCGGCCTGCTGGATTGGACTGCGCTTGGCAGTTGATGGCGAAGTAGACATGCCCGGTAGTGCCCGAAGTGGGCGATAACAAACCCTCAGCCGGGCTGGTTGCGCCGTACGGCGAAGGCGTCCGGAAAGCGGACCTCGGCGTCGGAGGGTGCCAGCACCAGCCCGCCCGCCATCCGGCGATCCGGGACCGGCTGTGGCTGACCGCGCCGTGCGCTCACCGCTCGCGCGAGCCGAAGGCCGCAGTGGTGGTAGAAGCGAAGCTGGGTGCGCCTGCCGAACAGCCGCCAGCCCAGCCGGGTGAGCGGGCCGAGTGAAGGCGCACCTTGTGAGTAGGCGGTGATCACCAGCTCCACCTCGCCCGACCCCTCGTGCTTGACCACCTCGTAGGCCATCCGTCCGCGTTCGACATGGCCCTGGAGCGTCTCGTAGGACCATCCCCACACCCGGTCACGACTCCCCGCACCGTGCCGCTGCTCATCCACGGTGGGCCGGTCCTCGTCGACGACGGCGGTGATCCGCACTCCCATGTAGAACCGGAGGACGGCGAAGCGGCCCTCGAGCAGCATGTCCCGCGACAGCAGCGGGGCATCGGCGCGGTAGACGGCCCGGATCAACGCCGGGTCCGAGATCTCGTAGGCATCCAGCAGGCGGCAAGCGGTCTCCCAGGATCCCCGGGGCTCCGGAGGTCCCGGAGCCTCCCCCGGGAGGTCGCTGCGAACGGTGTCGGTGGTCCAGGTGGCGAGGTCGACCTCGTCGGCGCGGTAGTTCACCGCTTGCCGGCCCAGCTGCACCAGGACCGGCTCAGCCTCGACCCGATCGAGCAGGCGAGCGCGGCTCACTCGAACTGGTTCAAGGAGTCACCGATCAGCCACAACGTGGGTGGCCACAGTCCGACGAACAGCGCCCGACGCTCGGCGTTGCCGCGCTCCTCCTGGTCCAGCGTCTTGGCTCGCACCCAGAGGCCGAGGCACAAGCCGACGGCACTCATCGACATCAGGTGCAGGTGCCCCGCTCGCAGACCGGCCCGATAGATGGCGCTGGTCATCATGTCGTCTCCTGATCACTCGGTCTTGCTCCGGATTCGATGGGGCCACGCTCCGGCAGCCCGTGGGCGAGGCCTCGTGTAACGTCCCGGCCCCACGGGTACCTACCCATCGATGTTGCTCTGCACGCGGCGCCGGCGTCGGCACCACCCGCGCGGAACCGGGTCCTCGAGGAAGGCGCTCCATGGCTGAGCGGGTATCCCTACCCGTCCTGGTGTCCCGCTGGGCGATCGGCATGACGTTGGTCACCTGGCGCTACCTGTGGTCGACCACACCGTTGCACCGTAGCGAGGCCGAGCTGGACACGGGCGAACGGCCGCCGGAGATCGGCGACGAGGTCGACCGACACGACCTGCTGCCCGCCGAGGAAGGTGTCGGCCAGCTGTTCCGCCGGCGCTTCCGAGTTCGCATCGCGGAGGCCGAGCTCGACGCAGTCGCGCTGATGCGGGTCGTGCGCGAGGACCTGGAGCGGTTCGTGCCCACCGAGGTGGTGCGGGTTCGCACACACCAGCGGCCCGGTGAGCTCCGAGTCAACGACGACTTCGTGGTCGACATGCCCGGTCCGTGGAACGGCCCCGTGCGGGTGGTCTGCGTCGAGAGCACGCTGCTTCGGCTGGCCACTCGCCGCGGACACCTCGAAGCCGGCCAGATCGAGTTCCGCGCCTACGACGACGACGAGGAGCTGGTCTTCGAGATCGAGGCCTGGGCCAGGCCGAGCGGCAGGTTGAGTCACCTGCTCTACTCCCACCTCCGGCTGGCCAAGGAGATCCAGCTGAACATGTGGGTGCGGTTCTGCCAGTCCGCCACCCGGGTCGCCGGGGGCCGGCTGACACGGGGAGTCGAGATCCGCACCCTGCGACTTCCTGCCTGAGACGCCGCCTGGCCGGAGGTCAGGGAGAGAGCACCACCTTCACGCAGGAGTCCTGCTTGCGCTGGAAGATGTCGTAGCCGTACGGCGCCTGCACCAGCGGCAGTCGGTGCGTAGCGAGGTTCTCGGTGCCCAGCGGATCGCCGGCGTCGAGGACCAGTGGCATGAGGTCGTCGATCCAGCGCTTGACGTGGCACTGGCCCATGCGCACCTGGACCCCGCGGTCGAACATCTCCATGACCGGCATGGGGTCCAGCTCTCCGCCGTACACCCCGCTGACGGAGACGGTGCCGCCACGGCGCACGGCCTTCATCGCCGTGTGCAGAGCATCCAGCCGGTCGACGGCGGCTCGGTCGGCCAGTGGCCTGGCGAGCCTGTCGGGTAGCAGCCCGACCGCGGCGTGGGCGAGCTTCCCCCTCGGCGAGCCATGCGCCTCCATGCCCACGGCGTCGACGACTGCGTCTGGACCTCGTCCCCCACACATCTCGACCAGCGTTTCCGCGACGTCGTCGAGGTCGTCGGGGTCGAGCAGCTCGACGCCGTACTGGCGCGCCAGCGCCCGGCGCTCGGGCACCGGGTCAACCCCGATGACGCGCTCCACCGCCAGGTGTCGCGCAATCCTCGTGCAGAGCTGTCCGACAGGGCCGAGACCGAGCACCGCGAGCGTCCCGCCGGGAGGTACGTCGGCGTAGGCCACGGCCTGCCAGGCAGTAGGCAAGATGTCGGAGAGGTAGAGGAAGCGCTGGTCGGAGTGCTCGTGGGGCACCTTGATCGGCCCGAAGTGCGCCTGCGGGACCCGTAGGTACTCGGCCTGGCCACCGGGAACCGCGCCGT
>CADCUJ010000009.1 GCA_902805855.1 uncultured Nocardioidaceae bacterium | reverse complement strand
GCTGGTCAGCGACTCGGCAATGACCGGCAGCCGCGGCCACGCGGTGCTCTTCCGGCAGACCTTCGGCGGCCTGTCCGCCGCCCAGGACGGCATGATCACCGTCGGCGTGGTCGACGGCAAGGTCGCCTACGTCTCGTCCTCCGCCGCCGGCACCGGCAACAGCCCCGCCCAGACCGGGCTGATCACGGCGCAGGCGGCCTGGAACAAGGCGGCCACGCACCTGGGTATCGGCACACCCGCCATCGATGGGGTCAGCCAGGACGACAGCTGGACGGTCCTCGACGTGGCCGGTCTCACCAAGCCGCAGCGGGTCCGCCTGGTGGCAATGCCCACTCCGAACGACGGCGTACGGCCGGCGTACGAGACGATCGTCTACGAGAGCAACGGCGCCGAGGTGTACGCGTTCACGTACTTCATCGACGCTCAGAATGGCGACGTCCTCTTCCGCACCAACCGGCTCAACCACCTCGCCGATGGCGCGGTCGCTCCCTCGATGGCCCCGACCGCGGGCGAGTTCACCGGCAGCTACACCCCGACCGCCTGTGGCCCGAAGCACCCGATCGACACCGACCCGGACACCAAGTCCATCTACGTTTTCGCCACCGCCTCGAACCCGGCCAACGACATCGTGGTCAAAATTCTGCGCAACGGCACGGTTGTCGGTGGCCCCGGGGACACCGGCACCTCGCCGGAGGTCAGCACCTACGACGAGGGGGGCACCCCGCTCACCGGGACCTACGAGGCCCAGGTCTGCCCCTTCGACGCCGCCTCCCAGGTGGCGCCGCCGTACAACTACGCCGGCTCCTACGTGACCTCGAACGCCGACTCGAGCGTCGCTGTCCCCTTCCCGCCGCGGTGGAAGTACTTCCTGGCGAACCCGCTGCTGAACGGCAATGACACCGACACCCGGATCCGCGGGTGCTTCACCGGCGCCGACGGCCAGACCGCCAACCGGCCGTTGCCTGCAGGGTGTGACCGCGAGGAGGGCAACGTCGCTGCTCGCCTGCCTTGGGACCTCAACCCGATCGGGCTGCAGCCGACGTTCACCACCCGCGGCAACTCCGCACAGACCATGGAGGCCTGGTTCAGCCCGCTCGCGCCGCCGGCTGGAGACAACTACAGCCCGGTCGCTACCAACCGGCGCTACTTCTTCCCGTGGAACGACGAGTGGCGGAACGCGAAGTGCAGCCCGACGGTCTTCGCGGGCGCGCCCAGCAGCCCACCGGTCACGTCCCCGGAGACCGCCAACGACATCGACGCGGCGATCACCAGCCTGTTCTCCAACCACAACCGGATGCACGACTGGTCGTACTTCCTCGGCTTCACCGAGCGCAACTACAACATGCAGGTGTCCAACTTCGGCAACGACGCCGACGGCGCGGTCCCCGGTCTCGGTGACGGCGACCCGGAGGTCGGTGGCGCCCAGGCCGGCGCGATCACGGGCGGGTTCCCCAGCTTCCTCGGGCGGGACAACGCCAACCAGATCACGCTGAACGACGGCGTCCCCGGGATCACCAACATGTACCTGTGGCAGCCGCTGCCGGGCGCGTTCTACGCCTCCTGCACCGACGGCGACTTCGACCAGTCCGTCATCGGCCACGAGTACACCCACGCGATCTCCAACCGGATGGTGGGCGGCCCGGACGCCGGACTGACCTCCGGCAGCGACGGCCAGGCCCGCGCCATGGGTGAGAGCTACAGCGACCTGACCGCCGTGGAGTACCTCAACGAGTACGACTACGTGCCCACCGGTGGCGAGAACCCGTTCGCGGTCGGACCGTACGTCACTGGCAGCGACGAGCGCGGCATCCGCAACTACGGGATGAACGCCAGCCCGCTGAACTTCAGCGACGTGCAGGGTTACGACGGCAGCGGTGTCGGCAGCCCGCACGACGACGGTGAGATCTGGAGTGCGGTCAACTACCAGATCCGGCAGGCGATGATCGCGCAGTACAACGGAAGCTTCCCGGCGGGCAGCGAGCGCCTTCAGAAGCGCTGCGCCGACGGGATCCTCCCGGCGGACAAGTGCCCGGGCAACCGGCGCTGGATGCAGATGGTGTTCGACGCCTACCTGCTGATGCCGCCCGCGGTCAGCATGCTCGGCTCCCGGGACGCCTACCTGGCTGCGGACCTGATGCGCTACGGCGGCACGGCCCCCGGACCGGACAACCAGACCCTGCTGTGGCGGGAGTTCGCCGAGCGAGGCTTCGGACACGACGCCAGCACGAAGGGCACCGACGACCCGCAGCCGACACCGAGCTTCGAGTCGGCCGTCCAGAACAACGAGGCCACGGTGCGGTTCGGGTACGTCGACGAGAACGGTGACCCGGTCGCCAACACCCGGACCTACGTGGGTGACTACGAGGGCCGGATCACTCCGATCACCGACACCCGCCCCGGGACGCCATTGGGTGACACAGCGCAGTTCGTCCCCGGCACCTACGACTTCGTGGTGCAGGCGCCGGGTCGCGGACTGACCAGGTTCACCCGGACCTTCCGGGCCGACACCACGCGCAACCTGGTGGGCATCCTGTTGCTCAGCAACCACGCGTCGGTGCACAACGGCGCCACCATCACCGGTGACGGTGGGAACCTGGAACAGCTGATCGACGACACCGAGGCCACCAACTTCGTCTCTGGGTTCCCGGCTGACCCGGCGGGTCCGGAGAAGGTGCAAGGCCGTCAGGTCACCGTCGACCTGGCCGGTGGGCGGCAGCTGGTGGACGTGGTCAAGGTGAGTGCTCTCCTCCGCTCCAACGCGGCGGACCAGGGCGAGTGCAACGAGGGTGAGCCTGGCTGTGACCCGCAAGACCTCAGCCAGAGCCGGTTCTCCGCGCTGCGTCAGTTCGCGATCGAGGTCTGCACGCAGGCCGCGGCCAACAACCAGTGTGGTGACCGCAGCAACGTGGGCGGTGCCGGCGACGGCTGGGCGCGGATCTTCACCAGCGCGGAGAACGCGTTCCCCGGCTCGGTGCCGCGGCCGCTGTCGCCGAACCTGATCTTCCAGCAGTTCGACGTGCCGGACCGTCAGGCGACGCACGTGCGGATGGTCGTCCTGGACAACCAGTGCACCGGCAACCCGGAGTACCACGGAGACCAGGACAACGACCCGTTGGTCGACTCCGACTGCCGGACGAGCTCGGCTGAGTTCCCGTTCTCCCCGGACGAGGTAGTTCTGGCTCCCCAGGACGAGACAGTCCGGGCAGCGGAGCTCCAGGTGTTCTCCGCGGGCGGTGAGGGCGGTGGCGGCTCCGGCACCCCGCAGGACCCGTTCGTGGCCTTCACCAAGGCCGGGCCGGTCACCGCCGACCAGGGTGAGACGATCACCTACAGCCTGGACTACGCCAACCTCGGCCCGGCCGCGTCCCAGCAGGCCAAGATCACCGACAAGCTCCCCGCAGGCGTCAGCTTCGTGGGAGCCACCGGACCGGACAGCTACAACAGCCGGACCCGGACGGTGACCTGGAACCTGGGGACCGTGGACGTGCTGGAGGACGGCACCGTGCAGCTGCGGGTGAAGGTGAACTCCGGCACCGCCACCGGCAGTGTGCTCACCAACACCGCGGAGTTCAGTGGGGCGCTGACCACGGCCACCCCGGCCGCAGCCGCCACGCTGATCCTCTAACGCTTGGCTGGTTGAGGAGCGAGCGAAGCGAGCGTCTCGAAACCCAAGGTGGTTTCGAGACGCCTCGCCTAGCGGCTCGGCTCCTCAACCACCGAGTACCGCGTGCGGAGCGGGCGTCTCCAACTTCGCTGGTTGAGGAGCGAGCCTGCGAGCGTCTCGAAACCCCGGGGTGTCCTGCGCTCGGCTCCTCAGCCGGCGGGGGCTCCGGCTTCGACTCGCGCGGCCATCGCGCGCAGGGTGCGGCGCGCGCCCGCCTGGACCAGCGGAGCAGCCAGCTTCCAGACGAGCGCACCGATCGGGCCACCGGGCACCTCAACCCGCTCCGCCAAGGTGAAGCTGCACCGGTCCGGACCACGAGCCGCCACCGTGAAGCTGCCCTCGCCGCGCACGACCCGTCCGGTGTGCAGCACCTCGCAGCTCGCGGAACCGTCCTCGCCCTCGTCCCAGCCGGTGATCGTCATCGTGTCCCAGAAGCCCACGGGTCCCAGACCGGTCCAGGCGCGGAACCTCCCGCCGGTGCCCGCGGCGGCGCCCACCGGCTCGACGCGGGTCAGCGGCACCCACTCGTGCTGGCGACCCCAGTCGGTCACGTAGCGCCACACCACCTGGGCAGGGGCGGCCACCTCGACGGTGCACTGCACGAGTGCCCGCATCAGTGCTCCCGCCCCTCGCCGGCCTCCATCTCGGCGCATACCCGGTCCAGCAGCGCGTCCACCTCCGACATCCGGTAGCCGCGGAACGCCGTCGAGAATCGGACCTGGCGCAGGTCGTCGGCGGTGAGCGGTCCCTCCGCCTGGACGCGAACGTCCGGGCGGTCGTCGTACACCTGCGCCATCGAGCCACCCCATCCGCTCGCGACCACGGCCACGACGCCGAGCAGCGCGACGATCACGATGGCGAAGAACCAGGTCATGGCTTCGATGGTGCCAGGTCCGCACCGGCGAGCAACCAGCTGCGCATCCGCTCCTCGACGGTCCGGATGTGCTCGACCGGGACGAACTCGTCGGCCTTGTGGGCCAGGTGCGGGTCACCGGGACCGAAGTTGACCGCGGGGACCCCGAGCTCGCTGAACCTCGCCACGTCGGTCCAGCCGAACTTCGGCTTCACCGCGCCTCCCACTGCCTCGACGAACGCGGCGGCCGCCGGGACCGACAGCCCCGGCATCGCCGCGGGCGCGGAGTCGCTGACCTCGACGTCGTAGCCGTCGAACACCTCGCGCAGGTGCCGCAGCGCTTCGGCCTCGGACCGGTCCGGGGCGAAGCGGTGGTTCACCGAGATACAGCACCGGTCGGGCAGCACGTTGCCGGCCACGCCCCCTTCGATGAAGACCGCGTTGAGGCCCTCGTGGTACTCCAGGCCGTCGATCACCGGTCGCCGCGGCTGGTAGGCGCCGAGCCGGGCCAGTACGTCGGCCGCGCCATGGATCGCGTTGCTGCCCATCCAGGAGCGGGCGGCATGAGCGCGCTCACCGTGCACGGTCACGTCGACGCGCATCGTGCCCTGACAGCCAGCCTCCACGATCGCGTCGGAGGGTTCCATCAGGATCGCGAAGTCGGCCTCGAGGAGGTCCGGTCGCCGTCGGGAGAGCTGGAAGAGCCCGTTGCGCTCGGCCTCGACCTCCTCGCAGTCGTAGAACAGGTACGTGATGTCGCGGGTGGCGCTCGGCAGCGTGGCCGCAAGCCGGAGGGCGACCGCGCAGCCGCCCTTCATGTCGGCGCTGCCGAGACCGTGCAGGGCGTGCTCGTCACGGCGGGCGGGCAGGTTGTTGTTGACCGGGACGGTGTCCAGGTGGCCGGCGATCACCACTCGCTCGGCGTGACCGTGGTGGGTTCTCGCGACGATCGTATGGCCGAACCGCTCGACCTCGAGGTGCGCAAGGGGACGAAGCGCTGCCTCGACGGCATCGGCGATCTCCGCCTCGTTGCCGCTGACCGACTCGATGTTGACCAGGTCCTCGGTGAGCTGGACGGCGTCGACGCTGAGATCTAGAGCCATGCCCGCCATCCAACCAGCGGACACCGCTCGATCGTCGAGAGGGCCGGATGCGAGGTCTCCCCGCCTCCGGTCTCAACCAGAGAACACGCAGAACTCGTTGCCCTCCGGGTCGGCCATCACCGTCCACCCGATCTGATCGTCGCGGGCGCGGAGCACCTGGGCGCCGGCCGCCTCCATGTCACCGACGTCCGCGTACACGTCCCAGTGGATCCGGTTCTTGACCGTCTTCGGCTCGGGCACCGCACCGAAGGTGAGCGCGGTGAACGGCAGGCCCGGGATCCCCTCCACTCCCCACCAGTCGGCCGAGTCGTGGCTGCGTGGTGTGGCGTCGAAGACCTCGCCCCACCAGCGGGCGATCTCGTGGGCGTCGACCGCGTCCACCACGAGCTGGAAGAACCGGTAGTCCGGGACCGGGTCTCGCGGGAACACGCAGAACTCGCCGCCCTCGGGGTCGCGCATCACCGTCCACTCGAAGCCGGACTCCTCGGCCGGGAGTACGACGCTCGCCCCGAGCGCGCTCAGCTCGGCCACCGAGTCGGCGTAGACGTCCACGTGCACCCGATGCTTCACGCTCTTGGGCTCCGGCACCTTGCACATCGCGATGCCCTTGCCCTCCACATCCCCCACGACGGCGCCGACGTCGCCCTGCTGGCCGACGAAGTCCAACCCCAAGACCTCCGCGTAGAAGCGACCCAGGGTGTCGTCCCCGGCCGTGTCCATGCAGAGCTCCTTCCACCGTGCTCTCGCGGTCATCTCGCGGCTCCTTGCTCTCGTCCCCGGACCCCGTCCCGACCCAGGCCGGATATCCCTTCTCCGGCTTGCCCAACTCGATAGCGTTGCACATGTGAGCGACGGCAACCAGCACCCGCAGACAGCCTCGAGCGCCTCGGCTCCCACGCGCGCTTGGGGCCTGGGGATCGCCACCTTCGCCGGCACCGCCGAGGAGTCGACGGGCCCGGTCCTGGACACCTGGTACCCCGCCGTTCGGGTCGGGTCGCCCCCGACCCAGGACGAGGGCAGCGAAGAGCTGGCCGTGCTCTCGAAGCTCGAGGGCGTCGACGAGCTGCGAGGCGTGCGCAAGGCCGTCGTACGCACCGTGGTCGACGACCTCCAGGCCCCGCCGGCGGACGCACACGACGCGTGGCTGCGGCTGCACCTGCTCAGCACCCGGCTGGCCGCTCCGCGCAGCATGAACCTGGAGGGCATCTTCGGGGTGCTGACCAACGTCGTCTGGACCAGTGCCGGTCCCTGCCCGGTCGAGGGCTTCGAGGCGACCCGGCTGCGGCTCGCGGCCGACGGGCAACGGGTCGGCGTCTACGGGGTCGACAAGTTCCCGAGGATGACCGACTACGTGCTGCCGAGCGGCGTACGCATCGCCGACGCCGACCGGGTCCGGCTCGGCGCCCACCTCGCCCCCGGCACCACCGTGATGCACGAGGGGTTCGTGAACTACAACGCCGGCACCCTCGGCGCCTCGATGGTCGAGGGCCGGATCACCGCCGGCGTGGTCGTCGACGACGGCTCGGACATCGGCGGCGGGGCCTCCATCATGGGCACCCTGTCCGGAGGAGGCAGCAAGGTCATCTCCATCGGGAAGCGCTGCCTGGTCGGCGCCAACGCCGGTCTCGGCATCTCGCTCGGTGACGACTGCGTGGTGGAGGCCGGCTGCTACGTGACCGCGGGGACCAAGGTCACCGTGAAGGACCTCGACAGCAAGCCGAAGATCATCAAGGCTGCGGACCTGTCCGGAGCAAGCAACGTGCTCTTCCGCCGCAACTCGGTCAGCGGCGCGGTCGAAGCCGTGCCGTGGCAGGGCCAGGGCATCGCGCTGAACGCCGCCCTGCATGCCAACGACTAGGCGCTGGTCGGGGCGGATCCTGCTCGTCGGTCTCCTCGTGCTCGCCGCCGTGGCCGTCACCGGGGTGCTGATGTACCGCGGGGTGGGCCCGTTCCCGGACCCGGACTCATGTCGCGCCGAGGTCGGCGGCGTCGAGGTGGACCTGAGCACCGAGCAGGCGGAGAACGCAGCGACGATCGCCGCCGTAGGGGTACGCCGGGGCCTGCCCGCACGTGCGGTGTCGATCGCACTGGCCACCGCCTACCAGGAGAGCAAGATCCGCAACCTCGACTACGGCGACCGGGACTCGCTCGGCTTGTTCCAGCAGCGTCCGTCGCAGGGCTGGGGCACGCCGGAGCAGATCGCAGACCCCTACTACGCGAGCAACCGGTTCTACGACGAGCTGGTCGAGGTCGACGGCTACGAGGTCATGCGGATCACCGAGGCAGCCCAGCTGGTGCAGCGGTCCGGGTTCCCGGAGGCGTACGAGGAGCACGCCGAGGACGCTCGGGCGCTCGCCTCGGCGCTGACCGGCTACAGCCAGGCGCAGTTCAGCTGCGTCACGAGCGCGGACTCGGCGGCGAGCGAGCAGATCGGGGACAACGGACTGACCCCCCGCGCGGACCGGGTGCGCCAGGACCTCGAACGCGCCTTCGGCGAGCAGGAGCTCGGCGGGTTCGCCCCGGGCGGGGTCAGCACCGGGCACATGCCGGGCTCGGCCCACTACGACGGACGCGCCGTCGACGTCTTCTTCCGCCCGGTGAGCCCACAGAGCAAGCGCGCCGGCTGGGCGCTCGCCCACTACCTGACCGCGCACGCCACGCGGCTGCAGGTGGACCACGTGATCTTCGACGGCCGGATCTGGTCCGCCGGGCAGCGCTCCGAGCAGGGCTGGCGGGAGTACGACGCGCCGGACCGGTCCGGAGCCTCTGCCGCGGTCCGGGCCACCCTCGAGCACCGCGACCACGTGCACGTCGACGTACTGGAGTAGCAGGGTAAATAGGCGGTAAAGGTGATTGACCCGCCTTGTCCCCTCCATCACCATATGAGGAGAACGGTTCTGGGGCTCGGGGAACTGCAACTGCGGTCGCTGCGGCAACCGCTGACTGGGGATCTGGTGGGGGAATGAACAGCGACTCGACCCTGTACACGATCGGCACGGCACTCAACCGAGCCAGGGACAACTCGATCGACGTGGAGATCCTGGTCGCCGGCCAGTGGCTGAGCGGTCAGGTGGTGGCCGTCGACGGCCATGGCATCGTCTTGGACTCAGCCGACCACCAGCACGCGGTGGTACGGATCGAGAGCGTGTCCGCGGTCAAGATCGGCGCACCGGCACCGATCCGGCGGCAGATCGCGGCCGGCGCCCGCCCGATGCCCGGGCCACGCCTGAACTTCGACCCGGCGGAGCCGCTGCCCGCAGTCTGAGCCCGGTGGGTCAGGGCGAGCCGACGCTCAGCCTGGCGACGGCCTGCGCCACCCGCTCGTCCGAGGCGGTGAACGCCACCCGGACATGGCGAGCGCCACCGGAGCCGTAGAACTCCCCCGGCGCCACCAGGACCCCTCGCTCGGCGAACCAGGAGACCGTGTCCCAGCACGGCTCGTCCCGAGTCACCCACAGGTACAGCGACCCCTGCGAGTGGTCGACCCGGAAGCCGGCCGACTCGAGCGCATCCCTCACGGCGGCACGTCGAGCGGCGTAGCGCGCACGCTGCTCACCCACGTGCTCGTCGTCATCGAGCGCGGCCTTCATCGCCACCTGCTGCGGACCCGGCATCTGCAGGCCCAGGTTCTTCCGCACCGCGAGCAGCTCGGCGACCACGCTGCGGTCCCCGGCGGCGAAGGCGCACCGGTAGCCGGCGAGGTTCGAGCGTTTGGACAGCGAGTGGATCGCCAAGATCCCGGTGTGGTCGCCGCCGCACACGTCGGGGTGCAGCACCGAAACCGGCGCCGGCTCGGGGTCCCACCCCAGCTCCAGGTAGCACTCGTCGGACACGAGCAGGGTGCCGCGCTCACGGCACCAGGCGACCACCTTGCGCAGGTGCTCGACGGGCAGCACCCGCCCGGTGGGGTTGGACGGCGAGTTCAGCCACACCAAGGAGGCACGTTCCGGTCCGAGTGCGGTCAGCGAGTCGGTCGCCACCGTCCGGGCGCCGGCCAGCCGGGCGCCCACCTCGTAGGTCGGGTAGGCCAAGGCCGGGTACACCACCAGATCATCCGCGCCGAGGCCCAGGTGCGAGGGCAGCGAGGCGATCAGCTCCTTGGACCCGATCACCGGCAGCACGGCATCTGTCACCAGGCCGGTGACGCCGAAGCGCCGTCCCAGCCAGTCCACCGCCGCGGCCCGGGTCTCCGCCCGGCCGACCGTGAGTGGGTACCCGGGCGAGTCAGCCGCCTTCGCCAAAGCGTCCTGGACGACTGCCGGGGTCGGGTCCACCGGGGTGCCGACGGACAGGTCGACGATTCCGTCCGGATGCGCACGGGCCCGGTCGCCGTACTCGACGAGGCGATCCCACGGGAACGCCGGAAGGAGGGCGGAGACCGGGTAGGTCACTCCTGGTTCTGCGGCGGCAGGGCGGCGATGATCGGGTGGTCCTTGTCGATCACGCCCATCTTCGCCGCGCCGCCGGGGGACCCGAGGTCGTCGAAGAAGTCGACGTTGGCGGTGTAGTAGTCCTTCCACTGCTCGGGGGTGTCGTCCTCGTAGAAGATCGCCTCCACCGGGCAGACCGGCTCGCAGGCACCGCAGTCCACACACTCGTCGGGGTGGATGTAGAGCATCCGCGAACCCTCGTAGATGCAGTCGACGGGACACTCGTCGATACAGCCCCGGTCCTTGACGTCCACGCAGGGCTGGGCGATGACGTAGGTCACCTGGTTCCTCCTCGAAAGCTGTGCGGTGCGTGGGCTCTGGACGCTTGCCTGGTCAGGCCCGTCGAAAGCCTAGTATCACCTCTCGTGGATTCCATGCCCGAGCCTGGTCCAGCAGGCGGATCGGCCGGCGCGGGCCGGACCACCCGCCCGCCGGGTCTGGGCCCGCACCTGCTCGGCCGGCGCGTCGTCGTGCGTCGGATCCTGCGCGGGGAGGCCGGACCATCGGGCGGCCCCGCCTTCGCCGACACCCTGGGCGTGATGGAGTCCTGGGCGGACGGCGTCACCACGGTGCGGACCGAGAGCGGTCAGGTGGCCCGGATCGCGATCGCCGACATCGTCTCCGGCAAGGCCGTCCCGCCACGACCTGCGGTTCGGCACCGGATCTCCGCCGAGGACGCCGAGACCAGGGCGAACGTCTCGTGGCCGGCGCTGGAGACCGAGGCGTTGGGCTCCTGGTTGCTGCGGGCGTCCGGCGGGTTCAGCTCGCGGGCGAACTCCGTGCTCGCCGTCGGTGAGCCCGATGCGCCGTTCGCCCGGGCGCTCGAGCAGGTCCAGGACTTCTATGCACGGCGGTCGCTTCCCGCCTGGGCACAGGTGGTCGTCGGCTCCGACGCGCACCGTCGCTTCCAGCAGGCGAGATGGCAGCCCGCGCGACCTGGCGAGGAGGACACCGCCTTCCAGATCGCCTCCGTCGCGCGGGCCGTCCGGGCGGCGAGGGCCGGGCTGGCGGAGCAGCTCCCCGCGGTCTCGACGAGTACGACGGCCACCGCGATGTGGCTGCGCAGCGACGCCCGGGCGCTGGCGTTCGGCGAGACCGCCCGCGCGGTGCTGGAGGGGCCCGAGCACGTGTGCTTTGCGACGGTGCCCGATCCGGAGACGCCAGACACCCCGCTCGCCGCGGGCCGAAGTACCTTCGCGGACGACTGGGTCGCCATCTCCAACCTGTGGGTCGCCCCCGAACACCGGGGTCAGCGGCTGGCGAGCGTGGTGGTCCGCGCGCTGCTGGAGTGGGGCGCAGAGCGTGGCGCGACCACTGCCTACCTCCAGGTGCGCGACGACAACACGGCCGCGCTGGCGACGTACGCGCGGCTCGGCTTCGCCACCCACCACCACTACCGCTACCTCACGCCTCCGGTGGCCGGTTCGTAGCGGACTGCAGCTTTCCCGAGCCCTGCGTCCTGCCGATGGCTACGAACCGGTGAGACCCGGCGGCGTCCACGCGCCAGTGGAGTCCAGCGTCCAGGCGCGATCGTCCTCGGCCAGCCACCTGGCGCGAGAGCGTGCGCCTGCCATCCGGGCCGCCACCGCCCGCCGGTTTCGAAGGTCGAGCCCGGTGACGGCGAAGTACTCGAGCCCATGACGGCGGAGACCGTCCTCCCGCGCGGCGTCCTTGCTGTGCTGTGTCGCCGAGCGGTGATCCGCGCCGTCGAACTCTCCGACGACGCCGGCCACGGGATCCAGGATGTCGGCGATTCCGAGCAGGCGCCCCTGCCGGGTGAAGATCGGCTGGTTGACCAAGGGCCGGGGGAAGCCCGCGTCCAGCTCCCAGATCAGCCGCATCCTGGTCTCGTTGGGAGAGCGGCTGCGCTCGCTCGCCAGCTGCAACGCCGAGAACAACCTCCGGGTGCGCTTCCAGGCCGATCGTGCCGAGCAGTACTCCCGCATCTGGCTGATCGACACCAGCCGGGCCGCGGCCATCATGTCCATCGCCACCACCGCTTCTCGGCCGTCGCGGACTCTACGCATCTCGTCGAAGAGCGCTCGC
>CADCUJ010000008.1 GCA_902805855.1 uncultured Nocardioidaceae bacterium | reverse complement strand
GGAACAGGGCCAAGGCTTCTATGAGGTGATCCTGCGCAGACCCGCAAAGTTCGCGGTTGACCTGACGGCATTGCCCGCCCGAACCAAACTCGACCGGAGCCGCTGGGGCTCAGCGAGTGAGCAGGGGGTCCAGGGCGACGGCGACGAACAGCAGCGACAGGTACATGTTCGACCAGTGGAACAGCCGCATGGGCTTGAGGCCGGCTACGTCGTCACGCGTGCCGGCGCGGGAGTGCATCAGGTGCGCCTCCACCAGGAACGCCGCGCCCAGGATGGCGGCGGCGACGGGATAGAGCAGACCGGTCGAGGCGACCGGCCACAGCAACAGTGAGGTGGCCACCATCGCGTAGGAGTAGCCGAGGATCCGGCGGGCCACGGTCCGGGCGTCGGCCACGACGGGGAGCATCGGCACCTCTGCAGCCGCGTAGTCCTCGCGGTAGCGCATCGCCAGCGCCCAGAAGTGCGGCGGGGTCCAGAAGAACACCACCAGGAACAGCACGACCGGAGCCCAGGCAACCTGACCGGTCACCGCGGTCCAGCCGATCAGCGCCGGAAAGCAGCCGGCGGCTCCGCCCCAGACGATGTTCTGGGAGGTACGCCGCTTGAGCAGCATCGTGTAGCCGACGACGTAGAACAGGTTGGCCGCCAGCGCCAGGCCTGCGGACAGCCAGTTCACGAGGTAGCCGAGCCACAGGGTGGAGACCACCCCGAGCACGAGTCCGAACACGAGCGCGGAGCCGGGGCTGACGATGTGGCGCGGAAGCGCGCGGCGGCGGGTGCGGCGCATCCGCTCGTCGATGTCCCGGTCGTAGACGCAGTTGAGCGCGTTCGCGCTGCCGGCCGAGAGGGTTCCGCCGACCACGGTCGCGACCACCAGCCCGAGGGGCGGGACTCCACGCTCGGCGAGGAACATCACCGGCACCGTGGTGAGCAGCAGCAGCTCGATGATCCGAGGCTTGGTCAGGCCGACGTAGGCACCCACGACGTCGCGCAGCGTCGCCGGTCGGGATCGCTCGTCGAGGGTGGCATCGGCCACAGAGACCTGCGGATCGAGCGCCGTCACGGGTACCTCGGGTTCGACTGTGGTAGCTGACCTTGGGCGATGAGCGATCCGAGTCTAGTGGCATGTCCGCGTCGGCCGTCCCCGGTGCATGCATCCTCGCGGCCGATTCGGGAACAAGCGTTGCAGGTGAGCGCGCCGCCCATGGGTAGGGTCGAGGTGGGAGGCCACCTCGGACGACTGCGACGGAGAGGGAGCGGGCCGAAGATGAGCACCACGAAGCTGGAATGGTCACAGATCGACGACCGAGCGGTGGACACCGTCCGGGTCCTGGCGATGGACGCTGTGCAGAAGGTCGGCAACGGTCACCCGGGCACCGCGATGAGCCTCGCCCCCGCGGCGTACCTGCTGTTCCAGAAGGTGATGCGGCACAACCCCGCAGACCCTCACTGGCCCGCCCGCGACCGGTTCGTGCTCTCCGCCGGGCACACCAGCCTGACCCTCTACATCCAGCTCTACCTGGCCGGCTTCGGCCTCGAGCTGGACGACCTGAAGTCGCTGCGGACCTGGGAGAGCAAGACGCCCGGCCACCCGGAGTACGGGCACACCGCCGGGGTGGAGACCACCACCGGCCCACTGGGGCAGGGCTTCGGCAACGCGGTCGGGATGGCGATGGCGGCCCGTCGCGAGCGGGGCCTGTTCGACCCGAAGGCGGCACCCGGCGAGAGCCCCTTCGACCACCAGATCTACGTCATCGCCAGTGACGGCGACCTCCAGGAGGGCGTCAGCTCGGAGGCCTCCTCGCTCGCCGGCCACCAGCAGCTGGGCAACCTGACCGTCATCTACGACGACAACGACATCTCGATCGAGGACGACACGGACGTGGCGTTCACCGAGGACGTCGCCGCCCGCTACCAGGCCTACGGCTGGCACGTGCAGACCGTCGACTGGACCAACGGCGGAGAGCGGTACGAGGAGGACGTCGAGGCGCTGTGGAAGGCGCTGAACAAGGCGCGCGCCGTCGACGACAGGCCCAGCTTCATCCTGCTCCGCACGATCATCGCCTGGCCGGCCCCCAACGCCCAGAACACCGGCAAGGCGCACGGCGCCGCGCTCGGCGCCGACGAGGTCGCCGCGACCAAGCAGATCCTGGGCTTCGACCCCGACAAGGCTTTCGTGGTCGAGGACGAGATCATCGCCCACACCCGGGAGGCGGTGGCCAGAGGCAAGCAGGCTCATGCCGACTGGGACTCGGACTTCGCCGCCTGGGCGAAGAAGGGCTCCTCGAACGTCGAGCTGTGGGAGCGGATGGAGACCCGAACCCTGCCCCACGGCTGGACGGACGCGCTCCCCTCGTACGAGGCGGACCCGAAGGGCGTTGCGACGCGCAAGGCCTCCGGGGCGGTGCTGAAGGCGATCGCGCCGGTGCTGCCTGAGCTCTGGGGCGGCTCGGCGGACCTGGCCGAGTCCAACAACACCACGCCGGAGGGCGAGGCGTCGTTCATCCCGACCGAGCACTCCACCAAGATGTTCAAAGGCAACCCCTACGGCCGGGTGCTGCACTTCGGTATCCGAGAGCACGCCATGGGGGCGATCATGAACGGGATCGCCTCGCACGGCGGCACCCGGGTGTACGGCGGTACGTTCCTGACCTTCTCCGACTACATGCGCCCGGCCGTCCGCCTGGCCGCGATCATGCGGCTGCCGGTCACCTATGTCTGGACCCACGACTCGATCGGTCTCGGCGAGGACGGCCCCACGCACCAGCCCGTAGAGCACCTGGCGGCCCTTCGCGCCATCCCCGGGCTGGCCGTGGTACGTCCCGCCGACGCCAACGAGACCGTCGCCGCGTGGCAGAACATCTTGGAGAATCCCGACCAGCCCGCCGGGCTCTGCCTGAGCCGGCAGAACCTGCCGGTCTTCCCGCGGGGCGAGGACGGTTTCTCCAGCACGGAGAACGTCAAGCGCGGCGGCTACGTCCTGCTCGACGTCGACGGCGGGCAGCCCGACGTGATCTTGATCGGCACCGGCTCCGAGGTGCAGCTGGCGGTGGCCGCCAGGGGGATCCTCGCCGACCAGGGCATCCGCGCCCGCGTGGTGTCCATGCCCTGCCGGGAGTGGTTCGACGCCGCCGACGAGTCCTACCGCGACACGGTCATCCCGCCGATCGTGAAGGCGCGGGTCAGCGTGGAGGCTGCCGTCGCCCAGGGTTGGCGCGACGTCGTCGGCGACCGGGGCCGCATCGTCTCGCTGGAGCACTGGGGGGCTTCGGCCGACTACCAGCGAATCTACGAGGAGTTCGACCTCACCGCCGAGTCGGTCGCCCGGGCAGCGCAGGCCAGCGTCGCCCTGGCCGCACCCTGACCACGCACCAGCCCAGGCAGTCCACGACGAACACAACGACAAGTGCAGCACCACCGGAGGAAACGATGTCCGAACGTCTCAACGCACTGGCAGAGGCCGGTGTCTCGATCTGGCTCGACGACTTGTCCCGAGAGCGCATCGAGACCGGCAACCTCGCCGACCTGATCAAGAACGACTCGGTCGTCGGCGTGACCACCAACCCGACCATCTTCGCCTCCGCGCTCAGCGACGGTGAGCGTTACGACGACCAGGTCACCGCGTTGGCGAAGAAGGGCGCGTCCATCGACGACGCGGTCTTCGAGCTGACCACCCACGACGTACGCGAGGCCTGCGACGTGCTGGCCGACACCTGGCGGGCGACCGACGGGATCGACGGGCGGGTCTCCATCGAGGTGTCGCCCGACATCGCCCACGACACCGACGGCACCACCGCAATGGCCCAGAAGCTGTGGCAGGCGGTGGATCGTCCCAACCTGTTCATCAAGATCCCGGCCACCACCGAAGGTGCCCCGGCGATCACCTCGGCCCTGGCCGAGGGGATCAGCGTCAACGTGACGCTGATCTTCGGCCTCGAGCGCTACGAGGGCGTGATGGACGCGTTCCTCGCCGGGCTCGAGCAGGCGCGGGAGAACGGCAAGGACCTCTCCCAGATCCACTCGGTGGCCTCGTTCTTCGTCTCCCGGGTGGACTCCGAGATCGACAAGAGGCTCGATGCAATCGACGACCCCGCCAAGGTTGACCGGGCGGCGCAGCTGAAGGGCAAGGCCGGCATCGCGAACGCCCGGCTCGCGTTCCAGCGGTTCGAGCGGGTCTTCAGCGACGACCGGTTCCTGGAGCTGCGCAGCCTCGGAGCGCGTGAGCAGCGGCCGCTGTGGGCGTCGACCGGTGTGAAGAACCCCGACTACTCCGACACCATGTACGTCACCGAGCTGGTGGCACCGAACACCGTCAACACGATGCCCGAGAAGACGTTGCAGGCCTTCGCCGACCACGGCGAGGTGCACGGGGACCAGGTGAGCGGCCACTACGACGACGCGCAGCAGGTGATGGACGCGCTGGCCGAGCTGGGGATCGACTACGACGACGTCATCGCGGCTCTGGAGAAGGAGGGCGTCGAGAAGTTCGCCAAGTCCTGGGAAGAGCTGACCGACACGGTCAAGAGTAGCCTGGAGGGTGCGGCCCGGTGAGTGGGCCGGTCGAGGTCGTCGCCAAGGGGTCGGCCGGAGTCGCGGTCGACCGCGTCGTGCCGACGCTCGTCGAGGAGCGCTTCGCCAGCCGGCTCTTCGCACAGGACGCGAGCCTGTGGGGGCCGGAGGCGGAGTCCGAGGCTGCCATCCGGCTTTCCTGGGTGCAGCTGCACCACGGATCCCGACCCCTGGTCGAGGAGGTCGCCGTCCTGCGGCGCGAGCTCGTCGACGAGGGCCTCGACCACGTGGTGCTCTGCGGCATGGGCGGCTCCTCGCTGGCACCGGAGGTGATCTGTGCTACCTCGGGGGTGGAGCTGACTGTCCTCGACTCCTCCGATCCCGACCAGGTACGCACCGCGCTCGGCGACCGGATCGAACGCACCGTGGTGGTGGTCTCGAGCAAGTCCGGCTCCACGGTGGAGACCGACGCGCAGCGGCGCGCCTATGTAGCCGCCTTCGAGGCCGCCGGCATCGACCCGGCGCGACGGCTCGTCGTCGTCACCGACCCGGGCAGTCCGCTCGACAAGGAGTCCCGCGACGCCGGCTACCGAGTGGTGAACGCCGATCCCCACGTCGGTGGTCGCTACTCCGCCCTGACCGCCTTC
Source organism: uncultured Nocardioidaceae bacterium (assembly GCA_902805855.1). Lineage (GTDB taxonomy): Bacteria > Actinomycetota > Actinomycetes > Propionibacteriales > Nocardioidaceae > Nocardioides_C. Next base: position 47,284 of record CADCUJ010000008.1, on the reverse strand, counting down.
GGCCTGGTGCCCAGCGGACTGGCCGGCGCGGACATCGGCACCCTGCTCGACGACGCGGCCTCGCTCGCAGGAGACCTGAGCACCGACTCGGAGCAGAACCCGGGCCTGCGCCTCGGCGCAGCGGTCGCCGGGACGGAGCCGCTTCGCGACAAGCTGGTGATCGCCGACGAGGGCTCGGGCCTGCCCGGCTTCCCGGACTGGGCCGAGCAGCTGATCGCCGAGAGCACCGGCAAGAGCGGCACCGGACTGCTGCCTGTCGTGGTCGCAGACAGTACGGCGCCCGAAGCCACGCTGCCACCCCACGACGTGACCAACGTTCATCTGGTCGCGGGCACCGCCGAACCTGCCGGCGCATTGTTGGCCGACGGCTCGTACGTCCTCGTCGCCGGGCCACTCGGTGCGCAGCTGCTGTTGTGGGAGGTGGCCACGGCGACCGCCGGTCGGATCCTGGGCATCAACCCGTTCGACCAGCCAGACGTGGAGAGCGCCAAGGTAGCCGCCCGCGAGATGCTCGAGGGACCACCGGACAGCACCGAGCCCGACTTCGTCGACGGACCCGTCGAGGTCCGCGGACTGGGTGGTGACTGGCTGCACGGCGTCGACACCGTCGGGGCGGCCGTGGAGGCGCTGTTGCGGCAGATCGACCCGGAGCGGGGTTACGTCGCGGTGATGGCCTACGTGAACCGGTTGGAGCACCCCGAGCTGGCCGACGTGCGCAGCCGGCTCGCCGTGCGGACCATGCGGCCCGTGACCTTCGGCTGGGGACCGCGTTTCCTGCACTCCACGGGCCAGTTCCACAAAGGCGGTCCCGCCGACGGTGTCTACGTGCAGGTGAGCGCGGATCCGGAGCAGGACCTGCCGGTGCCCGGCAAGGACTACTCGTTCGGCCGTCTGATCGCGGCACAGGCCGCAGGCGACGCACAGGTCCTCGCCGACCATGCTCGCCCGGTGCTGCGGCTGCACCTCACCGACCCCGAGGCCGCCATCCCGCTGGTGATCGGTGCCCTCGGGTGACCGCGATGAACATGCGGGACAACCCGCTTCGTGATCCTCAGGATCGCCGCCTGCCGAAGGTTGCCGGTCCCTGCGGGATGGTGATCTTCGGTGTCACCGGCGACCTGTCCCGCAAGAAGCTGATGCCGGCGGTCTACGACCTGGCCAACCGGGGGCTGCTGCCGCCGGGCTTCTCCCTGGTCGGGTTCGCTCGCCGGGACTGGGCCGACCAGGACTTCGCCCAGATCGTGCACGACGCGGTCAAGGAGCACTCCCGCACCGACTTCCGCGAGGAGGTGTGGCAGCAGCTCGCCGAGGGATTCCGGTTCGTGCCCGGTGACTTCAGCGACGACTTCGCGTTCGAGAACCTTCGTCAGACGATCCACGACCTCGACCGGGTGCGGGGCACCGGTGGGAACACCGCCTTCTACCTCTCCATCCCACCGCGCTTCTTCTCCGATGTCATCGGACAGCTCAAAGAGCATGGCCTGGCCGAGCAGAATGCGGAGTCCTGGCGGCGGGTCGTGGTCGAGAAGCCGTTCGGCAGCGACCTGAAGACCGCTCGAGAGCTGAACACCGTCATCTCCGAGGTCTTCCCGCCCGGCTCGGTGTTCCGGATCGACCACTACCTGGGCAAGGAGACGGTCCAGAACATCCTGGCGATGCGGTTCGCGAACGCGATGTTCGAGCCGATCTGGAACTCCAACTACGTCGACCACGTGCAGATCACGATGGCCGAGGACATCGGCATCGGCGGGCGAGCGGGGTACTACGACGGTATCGGTGCGGCACGAGATGTCATCCAGAACCATCTGCTGCAGCTGATGGCGCTGATCGCGATGGAGGAGCCCACCTCGTTCGACGCCAAGCACCTGCGGATCGAGAAGCAGAAGGTGCTGGAGGCCGTGGTGCTCCCCCGGCGACTCGACCTCGCCACCGCGCGCGGCCAGTACACCGAGGGCTGGGCAGGCGGCCACAAGGTGAACGGCTACACCCAAGAAGCGGACATCCCCCGCGGATCGCGCACCGAGACGTTCGCCGCGATCAGGCTCGACATCGAGACCCGCCGGTGGGCGAACGTCCCGTTCTACCTCCGCACCGGCAAGCGGCTCGGCCGTCGGGTGACCGAGGTGGCGGTGGTGTTCAAGCGCGCTCCGCATCTGCCGTTCACCGCGACGTCGACCGAGGAGCTGACCCACAACGCACTGGTCATCCGGGTGCAGCCCGACGAGGGAGTGACCATCAGGTTCGGGGCCAAGGTTCCCGGGACGGCGATGGAGATCCGCGACGTGAACATGGACTTCGCGTACGGCGGCACGTTCACCGAGTCCAGCCCGGAGGCCTACGAGCGGCTGATCCTCGACGTACTGCTCGGCGAGCCGCCGCTGTTCCCCCGGCACGAGGAGGTCGAGCTGTCCTGGAAGATCCTGGACCCGATCGTGCAGTACTGGGCCAAGCACGGGGCGCCGGACACGTACCCGTCTGGCACCTGGGGCCCGGAGTCGGCCGAGCGGATGCTCGCCCGCGACGGGCGCATCTGGCGGAGGCCGTGAATGCAGCCCACGACACCGCTCGCTTCACCCCCGGTCCCGCGCAGGCCCCGACATGACTGAGCTCCTGGACACCAGCTCGAGCGCGATCGCCGCGCAGTTCCTCCGGGCACGGCGACGCGCCGGCAGCCCGGCCATGGGCATGGTGATGACCCTCATCTTCGTCGTCGACGAGGACGAGGCCGAGGACGCGATGGGCGCCGCCCGCACCGCCTCCCGCGAGCATCCCGCACGGGTGCTCGGGGTGATCCTCGGTGACGGCCGTGGGTCCGCCCGCGTCGACGCCGAGGTGGGGATCGGCTCCGGCTGGACCGGCGAGACCGCGATGATCCGGCTGAGCGGGGAGGTGACCAGGCATCCGGAGTCCGTGGTGCTGCCGCTGCTGCTGCCCGACTCCCCGGTGGTGGTGTGGTGGCCGACCAAGGCGCCGGACAAGCCGGGGGCGGACCCGCTCGGCAGGCTGGCCCAGCGCCGGATCACCGACGCCGCGGCCGCGACCCGCGGAAAGTCCAAGGCCCTGCTGACCCAGTGCCGCTCCTACACGCCGGGCAACACCGACCTCGCCTGGACGCGGATCACCGGCTGGCGGGCACTGCTGGCCGCGGCACTCGACCAGTTCCCCGGCAAGGTCAGTGCCGCGTCGGTGAGCGCCGAGCGGATCAGTCCCAGCGCGGACCTGCTCGCCGCGTGGCTCTCCGACCGGCTTCGCGTCACCGTGGAGCGGAAGAGCTCCGCCGGCCCCGGGATCACCTCGGTCGTCCTGACGGTCCGCAACGGTGCCATCGTCATCGACCGTCCCGACGGTCGGCTGGCCACCCTGTCCTCGCCCGGACAGCCCGACCGGCCGGTGGCGCTGAAGCGACGCGAGACCGCGGAGCTCTTGGGCGAGGAGCTGCGCAGGCTCGACGAGGACGACATCTACGCCGACACCGTGCGCCGGTTGACTATGCTGCACGACGGTGCCCGGGGCAAGAGCAAGAAGTCCTGAGATGGACCCCGAGCCGCAGACCCTGCACCACCCCGACCCGGACGAATTGGCCAGCAGTGTCGCGAGCCGCCTCGTCGAGGTGGTCCGGGCCGCCCAGGCCCAAGGGCGGACCCCCGGCATCGTGCTGACCGGCGGCTCGATCGCGGACCGGATCCACCGAGCCGTCGTGGCCGCCGCAGACGCCGCAGACGCCGCAGACGTGGCGTGGGGGGACGTGGACTGGTGGTACGGGGACGAGCGCTTCGTCGCAGCCGACGACACTGACCGCAACGCACTCCAGTCGCGCATTGCGATGCTCGACCACCTCCCGGTGGATCCGTCGCGGGTTCACGAGATGCCCTCGGCCGACGGAGCCTTCGGCAACGATCTCGAGGTCGCCGCCGCGGCGTACGGGCAGGAGGTCCGCAGCCACGGTGCGGGCGAGTTCGACGTGGTGATGCTCGGCGTCGGGCCGGACGGTCACGTGGCCTCGTTGTTCCCCGGCTTTCCCGAGCTGGACGTGGAGGACACGATCGCGGTTGCAGTGCGGGACTCACCCAAACCCCCACCTCGGCGGATCAGCCTGACGTTCCCCGCGCTCGAAAGCACCCGGGAGGTCTGGTTCGTGGTGGCAGGCGCCGACAAGGCGGACGCCGTGCGCCGCGCGCTGACGCCCGGGGCCGACGTGCACGAGGTTCCCGCCGGACGCCCCCGGGGCCGGCAGCAGACCCTCTGGTTCCTCGACCAGGCTGCAGCCGGGCAGGCCTAGAAGACGACGTCGCCGCGCTTGCGCCGGATGCGCAAGGTGGCGATGGCCTCCTCCAGGATGTCGGCTGCCTCTTGGTCGGAGCGCCGTTCCTTGACGTAGGCGAGATGGGTCTTGTACGGCTCGATCTTCGGGGCCGGAGGCGGATTGTCGGAGTCGAGGCTGGCCGGAAGCCCACAGCGCGGGCAGTCCCACGACGCGGGCACCACGGCGTCGACGGCGAGCGTGATCACCGACTCGTGCTGGTGGGCGCAGAAGTAGACGACGCGCTGTCGCGGAGCGGAGTCACCGCGCTCCACCTCCCCCATCGGTCCGGCACCCACCCGGCTGCCACGGATGGCGCTACCTCCACCAGCCACGCTACTCACTCCTCGTCTTCTCGAGAGCTTACGGCGATTCTCAGCTGCCGCTTCTGAGCAACAGCCCCAACGCGATGATGCACGCGAACCAGATCAGTCCGATACCCACAGTGATCCGGTCCAGGTTACGTTCCGCGACCGACGAGCCGCCGAGCCCGCTCGAGACACCGCCACCGAACATGTCGGAAAGCCCACCGCCACGCCCCTTGTGGAGCAGGACGAGCACGATCAGCAGCATGCTCGTGATCATGAGCAGGACAGTGAAGGTGATAGCCACGGTGGAAGATCTTAACTCACGATGGGGCGTTCAGAGGACCGGCATCTCGTAGTAGCGGCAGATCCCACCGAACTCGTCCGCGTCGAGGCTCGCCCCACCGACCAGGCAGCCGTCGACGTCAGGCTTCTCCATGATCCCTGCCACATTGGCCGCCTTCACCGATCCGCCGTAGAGCACGCGTACCTTGGCCGCGACTTCGTCGGAGAAGTTCTCCGCGACGCATGCACGGACGGACGCGCACACCTCCTGCGCGTCATCGGGAGTGGCGACCTCGCCGGTGCCGATCGCCCACACCGGCTCGTAGGCGATCACCAGGTCCGCGACCTGGTCGGCGCTGATGCCGGAAAGCGAGCCGGTGACCTGGTCGACGCAGTGCTCGACGTGTCGGCCTTCCCGGCGCACGTCGATGCCCTCCCCGACACACACGATCGGCGTCATGCCCGCGGCGATGACACGGCCGGCCTTGGCGCTGACCAGGCCGTCACTCTCGGCGTGCTGCTCCCTGCGTTCGGAGTGACCCACGACGACGTAGGAGCAGCCGAGCTTGGCGAGCATCGTCGCGGAGATCTCGCCGGTGTGCGCCCCGCTCTCGTGCTCCGACACGTCTTGGGCGCCGTACGCGATGTCGAGACGGTCCCCGTCGACCAGGGTCTGCACGCTGCGGATGTCGGTGTACGGCGGGACCACCACCACCTCCGCACGCTCGAAGTCGTGCTTCTTGTCCGAGAGCGTCCAGGCCAGCTTCTGCACCAGGACCACCGCCTCCTGGTGGTTCAGGTTCATCTTCCAGTTGCCCGCCATCAGCGGGGTGCGTGAGCTCATCTGTCTCCTAGTCGAGGACGTCGAGGCCGGGAAGGGTCTTGCCTTCGAGGTACTCGAGGCTCGCGCCACCGCCGGTGGAGATGTGGCCGAACGCGGACTCCTCGAACCCGAGCTTGCGCACGGCCGCGGCCGAGTCCCCACCCCCGACGACGGTGAGCCCGTCGACCTCGGTCAGCGCCTGTGCCACGGCCCGGGTGCCGCCGGCAAACTCGTCGTACTCGAAGACGCCCATCGGACCGTTCCAGAAGACGGTCCGCGCGTCGGCCAGGGAGCCGGCGAACATCGTGCCGGAGTCAGGTCCGATGTCCAGGCCGAGCGCGTCTTCGGGCATCTGGTCGGCGGGTACGACGCTCGGCTGCACGTGAGTACCTTCGCCGGGGAACTCCTCGGCCACCACGATGTCGGTCGGGAGGACGATCTGGACACCGGAGTCCTCGCCCCGTCGCAGGTAGTTCCTGCAGGTCTCGACCTGGTCCTGCTCGAGCAGGCTCTTGCCGACTTCGTGACCTTGCGCCGCGAGGAAGGTGAACACCATCCCGCCTCCGATCAGCAGCCGGTCGGCCTTGGCCAGCAAAGCATCGATGACGCCGAGCTTGTCGGAGACCTTCGACCCACCCAGGACGACCACGTACGGCCGCTCGGGGCTCTCGGTCAGCCGGCGCAACACCTGCGTCTCAGCGGCGACCAGCCCACCCATCGCGTGCGGCAACCGCTGGGCGACGTCGTAGACGGAGGCTTGTTTGCGGTGCACGACGCCGAAGCCGTCGCTGACGAACACGTCGGCCAGCGCGGCAAGCTCGTCGGCGAGGGCTCCCCGCTCCGCGTCGTCCTTGCTGGTCTCGCGGCTGTCGAAGCGCACGTTCTCCAGCAACGCCGCGGAGCCGTCCTCGAGAGAGGAGCTGGTCCGCCGCGCGCTCTCGCCGACCGTGTCGCTCGCGAAGGCGACCTCACGACCGAGCAGCTCGCCGAGCCGCTCGGCCACCGGTGCCAGCGAGTAGCGCGGGTCCGGCTCGCCCTGGGGCCGGCCTAGATGGGCGCTCACCACGACGCGAGCACCCGCGTCCACGAGCGTGCGGATCGTAGGGACGCTGGCACGGATCCGCCCATCGTCTGTGATCCGGCCGTTGTCGAGCGGAACGTTCAGGTCAGAGCGAACCAGGACACGCTTGCCCCGCAGGTCACCGAGCGAGTCGATCGTGCGCATCCGGCACAGGTCTCCCTTGCTCGTCCGCTGGGTCGCTGGTACCTCGCTCGACCCCGGTCCTCACAGTGAGGAGCCGACGTGCACGATCAGGTCGGCGAGGCGGTTGGAGTAGCCCCACTCGTTGTCGTACCAGCCGACCACCTTGACCTGGTTCCCGATGACCTTGGTCAGGCCGGAGTCGAAGATGCAGGAGTGCGGGTCGGTGACGATGTCGGAGGACACGATCGGGTCGTCGGTGTAGCTGAGCAGCCCCTTCAGGTCACCGCTGGAGGCGGCAGCCTGGAAGGCGCCGTTCACCTCCTCCGCTGAGGTCTCCCGGCGCACCTCGACGGTCAGGTCCGTGGCCGACCCGGTGGGGACCGGGACCCGAAGCGCGTACCCGTCGAGCTTGCCCTTGAGCTCGGGCAGCACCAGGCCGATCGCCTTGGCCGCACCGGTGGAGGTCGGCACGACGTTGATCGCGGCCGCTCGTGCCCGCCGGAAGTCCTTGTGGATGTTGTCTTGGAGGTTCTGGTCGGCGGTGTAGGCGTGCACCGTGGTCATCAGGCCCTTGACGATGCCGAACTCGTCGTTGAGCACCTTCGCCAGCGGTGCGAGGCAGTTCGTGGTGCAGGAGGCGTTGGAGATGACCGTGTGCGACGCGGGGTCGTAGTCGGAGTGGTTGACCCCCATCACGACCGTGATGTCCTCGTTCTTCGCCGGCGCCGAGATGATCACCTTCTTCGCCCCGGCCTCGACGTGTGCCCTGGCCTTGGTGGCATCGGTGAAGAAGCCGGTCGACTCGACCACGACGTCGGCGCCGACATCGCCCCAGGGCAGGTTGGCCGGGTCCTTGTCGGCGAAGGCCTTGAAGGTGTTGTCGCCCACGGTGATCTCGGACTCGGTGGCGTTCACCTCGGCGTCGAGCCGGCCCAGGATGGAGTCGTACTTCAGCAGGTGCGCCAGTGACACGTTGTCGGTCAGGTCGTTGACGCCGACGATCTCGATGTCGGCCCCGGACGCGCGCACCGCGCGATAGAAGTTGCGGCCGATGCGGCCGAAGCCGTTGATACCAACGCGAACAGTCATGGTCGCGACCCTACAGCGCGACCCGACTCGCTCTCACTGGGGTTCGGCGAGCATCTCCGGCGTGAGGCTGGCCTCGGTGTCGGGGATGCCGAGCTCCTCGGCGCGCTTGTCGGCCATCGCCAGCAGGCGCCGGATCCGACCGGCGATCGCGTCCTTGGTCAGCGGTGGGTCGTGCAGCTGGCCGAGCTCCTCGAGGGATGCCTGCTTGTGCTGCAGCCGGAGCTCGCCGGCGAGCTTGAGGTGGTCGGGGATCTCGTCGGCGAGGATCTCCAGCGCGCGCTCGACCCGCGCCCCTGCTGCCACCGCCGCCCGCGCGGAGCGGCGCAGGTTCGCGTCGTCGAAGTTGGCCAGCCGGTTCGCCGTGGCCCTGACCTCCCGGCGCATCCTGCGTTCCTCCCACGCCATCAGCGACTCGTGGGCGCCCAGCCGGGTCAGCAGGGCACCGATGGCGTCCCCGTCGCGGATCACCACCCGGTCCACGCCGCGCACCTCTCGGGCCTTCGCGGAGATACCGAGTCGGCGGGCTGCCCCGACCAGGGCGAGCGCGGCCTCCGGTCCGGGGCAGGTCACCTCCAGCGCGGAGGAGCGGCCGGGTTCGGTGAGCGAGCCGTGCGCCAGAAAAGCACCGCGCCAAGCAGCCACCGAGTCGCATCCGGCGCCGGACACCACCTGGGGTGGCAGTCCACGGACCGGTCGCCCACGGCCGTCGAGCAGACCGGTCTGCCGGGCCAGGGCCTCGCCGTCACGAACCACCCGGACGACGTACCTGCTCCCCCTGCGGATCCCGTTGGCCGAGACCATCACCACGTCGGAGGGGTGCCCGTAGACCTCGGCGATGTCCTTGCGCAGACGACGCGCGGCGGCTCCGGTGTCCAGCTCGGCCTCGACCACGATGCGGCCGCTGACGATGTGCAGGCCACCGGCGAATCGCAGCATCGAGGAGACCTCGGACTTGCGGCAACAGGACTTCGTGACGCTGGTGCTGGCCAGTTCTGCCTTGACCTGTGCCGTCATCGCCATACATCCGATCCTGCCATGTGTTGCCCGACTGAAGGAACCGCCGCGGAGCGGCCGCCAGTGGCCCGATCACACGACTGCGACACCCTATGCGGTGACCATGAACCCCGCATAGGCATTGGCCAGTTTCGACGGGTCGTGTCTCGGTGAGCCATCACCGGCGCCTACTTCGAGGACGATCAGCTCCGCGCCCAGAGCAGCGGCCGCCTTGCGGAGTACGCCGGTGTCGGCGACCGCACGAGCGTCGGCTACCACCACGTCCAGCCGCAGTCCCGGCGCATGCTCGACCAGCACGTCCAGGTGCGTCTCGGGCGCGAACCCGGCGGTCTCCCCCGGCTGTGGCGCAAGGTTGAGCGTCACCGCCTTCCGGGCCGGGGAGTCGATCACCGCACGCCTCAGGTCCGGCACCAGCAGGTGCGGGATCACACTGGTGAACCAGGAACCGGGGCCGAGAACGACCCAGTCAGCGCTCTGCAGCGCCGCCACCGCCTCCGGGCAGGCCGGGGGGTCGCGCGGGTCCAGAGCCACCGACACCACCTCCCCCGCCGTGGAGGCCACCTCGACCTGGCCGCGCACCGAGGTGAGCGATTCCGGCCGACGCGGGTCGAGGCCTCGGACCTGGGCGGTCATGTCGATCGGCGTGGTCGCCATCGGCAGCACGCGACCGTGGGCGCCGAGGAGCCGGCCGACCCAGTCCAGACCGTGGACGTGCCCGTCCAGCAGCTCCCAGAGCGCGACGATGAGCAGGTTGCCGACCGCGTGCTCGCTCATCTCGCCGTCGCCGTCGAATCGATGCTGCAGCACCGAGGCCCAGGTGCGCCCCCACTCGTCGTCGCCACACAGTGCAGCGAGCGCCTGGCGTAGGTCACCGGGTGGGAGCACGCCGAACTCACGCCTGAGCCTGCCCGAGGACCCACCGTTGTCCGCGACGGTGACCACCGCGGTGAGGTCGGCCACGACGTTGCGGAGCGCGGTCAGGGACGCGGCGAGGCCGTGCCCGCCGCCGAGCGCGACCACCTTCACCGACGGGTCAGCCGCCGGCCGGGCGGGAGATCGCTCACTCACGCCCGAGGTCCCGGTGCATCGGCCGGGCGTCGAGGCCGAGCTCGACCAGGCGCGCCGCCAGCTCCTCGGTCATCGCGACGCTTCGGTGCCTGCCGCCGGTGCAGCCGACCGCGACGGTCATGAATCGCTTGCCTTCGCGGGCGTAGCCCTCCGCCACGGTCTCGACCAGCGCGACGTAACGCTCGATGAACTCCTTGGCCTCCGGACGCTCCTTCACATACGTGGCGACCGCACTGTCCCGGCCGGAGAGATGCCGCAGGTCGGGCACCCAGTAGGGGTTCGGCAGGAACCTCATGTCCGCGACCAGGTCGGCGTCGACCGGGATGCCGTACTTGAACCCGAAGCTGACCACGGTGGCCTTGAGCGCGGTGGTCCGCTCGGTCCCGAAGGCCTCGGCCACCTTGTCGGTGAGCTGGTGGACGTTCAGGTTCGAGGTGTCGATGACCACGTCGGCGTCACCACGTAGCGAGGCGATCACCACCCGCTCCCGGCGCAGCCCGTCCAGCAGCCGGCCGCCCTCCTGGAGGGGGTGCGGGCGCCGGGCCGCCTCCTGCCGGCGGACCAGCACGTCGTCGTTGGCCTCGAGGAAGAGCAGCGTGGTGCGCCGCCCCGTCTTGCCCTGCGCGAGGACCTCCTGCAGCGAGGCGAAGAACGACCCGGAGCGCACGTCGACCACGACGCCCACCGGCTGCAGCACCCCTTGTGACTCGTCGACCAGCCGCACCACGTCGGGCACCAGCTGGGGGGGCAGGTTGTCCACGACGAAGAAGCCGAGGTCCTCGAGCTCCTTGGCGGCGGTGCTGCGCCCGGCGCCGGTCATCCCGGTCACCACGACCAGCTCACCACGCCGATCCGGCTGCGGTGCCGGCTGAAGGGTCCGTTGTGACGGCGTCTTCTGGGCCACTGGCTACTCCTCGATCTCTCCGGTCGCGGTGTTCACCGAGACGGTCCGGGGCTGGTGCCGCTCTTCCAGCGCGGCCGCGATCGCCTCGGCGGTCCGGGGGCCGATGCCCGGCACCGCGGCGATCTCCTCCACGGTCGCAGCTCGCAGCCGCTTCAAGGAGCCGAACTGCCGCAACAGCGTCCTGCGGCGCACCTCGCCGAGACCGGGCACGTCGTCGAGCAGACTCTCGACCATGCTCTTGGAGCGGCGCGAGCGGTGATGGGTGATGGCGAAGCGGTGCGCCTCGTCGCGGATCCGCTGCAGCAGGTAGAGGCCCTCGCTGGACCGCGGCATGATCACCGGATCCTCGCGGGCGGGGAGCCAGACCTCCTCGAGGCGCTTGGCGAGGCCGCAGACCGGGATGTCGTCGATGCCGAGCTCGTCGAGGGCCTGCTGGGCCGCGGCGACCTGTGGTGGTCCGCCGTCGACCACCACGAGCCCGGGCGCGTAGGCGAACTTCCTCGGCCGCCCGGTGTCGGGGTCCACCAGCATCGGACCGTCCGACTCGCCGGCCGCGAGCTCAGGTGACTCCGCTCGGTCGTCGAGCAACCGTCGAAAGCGCCTGGTGATCACCTCGTGCATGGACGCGACGTCGTTCTGGCCCTCGACGCCGCGGACGACGAAGCGCCGGTACTCGCTCTTGCGCGCCAGGCCGTCCTCGAAGACGACCATCGAGGCGACCACCTCGGTGCCCTGCAGGTTGGAGATGTCGAAGCACTCGACGCGCAGCGGCGCCGAGGGCAGGTCGAGGGCCACCTGGATCTCTTCGAGGGCACGGTTCCTGGTGGTCAGGTCGCTCGCTCGCTTGGTCTTGTGCAGGCCGAGCGCCTGAAGCGCGTTCCGCCCGACCGTCGCCATCAGCGCCTTCTTGTCCCCGCGTTGTGGGACCCTGATCGAGACCCGCGATCCACGCAGCCCGGTCAGCCACTGCTCCATCGCGGCCGTGTCCTCGGCGTCTCCCGGCAGGGTGGGGACGAGCACCTCGCGCGGCACCGCGTCACCGGCCTCGCCGTCGTACAGCTGGAGCAGGAAGCCCTGGACCAGCCCGCCGGTGTCCGCGTCGTCGACCTTGTCCGCCACCCAGCCGCGCTGGCCCCGGATCCGGCCGCCGCGGACGTAGAAGATCTGCACCGCCACCTCGAGCGGGTCCTCGCTCAGCGCGATCACGTCGGCGTCCGTGCCGTCACCGAGGACGACCGCCTGCTTCTCCATCGCCCGGTTGAGCGCGCCGAGGTCGTCTCGCAGGCGGGCTGCCCGCTCGAAGTCCTGGTCCGCCGAGGCGGCGTACATCTGCTTCTCGACCCGCTTGACGAACGCGGTGGTCTGCCCGCCCAGGAAGTCGCAGAAGTCCTCGACGATCTCACGGTGCTGCTCGGGGGTCACCCGGCCAACGCAGGGCGCGGCGCACTTGTCGATGTAGCCGAGCAGGCAGGGTCGGCCGATCTGCGCCGACCTCGTGAAGACGCCGTTCGAGCACGAGCGCATCGGGAAGACCCGCAGCAGCAGGTCGACCGTCTCCCGGATCGCCCAGGCGTGGGAGTACGGCCCGAAGTACCGGACGCCGCGCTTCTTGGCCCCTCGGCCCACCATCACCCGAGGGAACTCCTCGTTGAGGGTGACCGCGAGCCACGGGTAGGACTTGTCGTCGCGGTACTTCACGTTGAACCGCGGGTCGAACTCCTTGATCCAGGAGTACTCCAGCTGCAGCGCCTCGACCTCGGTGTTCACCACCGTCCAGTCCACCGAGGCGGCGTTCTTGACCATCGTCGCGGTGCGTGGGTGCAGGTTCGCGGTGTCCTGGAAGTACGACGTCAGCCGGGCACGGAGGTTCTTCGCCTTGCCGACGTACACGACCCGCTGATGCTCGTCGCGGAACCGGTACACGCCGGGGTGCGCCGGGATCGACCCCGAGGCAGGGCGGTACGTCGACGGGTCGGCCACCTCTCAACCCTACGAGGCGCAGTGGACGATTCCACCGCGCGCGCGGCTAGGATGCGGAGATGGGCTGGCCTCGCCCCCTCGTGCTCGTCATCATCTTGGTGGCCGGTGCTTCGTCGGCCTGTGGCAACGACTCCGCCGGGGGGGAATCACCCACCGCCGCTCGGCTAGTGGGCGGCGGCGCCACTGTTCGGGTCTCCACGTCAGCCGAGCTGTCGACGGCGCTCGGTGATGTGGTGCCCGGTCAGACGATCAAGCTCGCGGACGGTGTGTATCACGGCAACTTCGAGCTTGCCCGGCCAGGCACCCGCTCGGAGCCGATCCGGATCATCGGGAGCCGCAGAGCCGTGCTGGACAGCGGCACCTTGTCCCAGGGCTATGTGCTGCACTTGGACGGGGCGAACCACGTACGCGTCGTCGGAATCACCGTCCGGAACGGCCAGAAGGCGGTGGTGCTCGATCAGTCGCACCACGTCGAGCTGCGGCGGATGAACATGCACACGACCGGCGCCGAGGTGGTGCTGCTGCGCAACTACAGCCGGGACAACGTTGTCAGGAACAACCTGATCCACGACGCCGGGCTGGTGTCCCCTGGCTACGGCGAGGGCGTCTACGTCGGCCAGAGCAAGGGGAACTGGTCCTCGCCGCGGTCGCGCACCGGCGGTGGACCGGACACGTCCGACCGCAACGTCGTCATCGGCAACCGCATCTTCGACACGGCCGCGGAGTGCATCGACCTCAAAGAGGGGACGACCGGTGGCCGGATCGTCGACAACAGCATGGACGGGACCGGCCTCACCGGAGCGAACTATGCAGACTCCTGGGTCGACGTGGCCGGCAACGACTACTCGGTGATCGAGAACACCGGCACCAACTCCGGGACGACCCTGCTTGACGGCTACCAGACCCGGGTGATGATCAAAGGATGGGGCCGTGGCAACGTGTTCCGGCGGAACGCCTCGGCGGTGAACGGCGATGGCTACGCGATCAGGGTGCTGAGCCCGCGGAACTCGGTCTATGCCAGCAACACCCAGACTGGGGCACGCGAGGGCCTCACCAACATCGCGGTGACCGGGTCGCGATGAGCGAGTGCCATCTCGCGCGGCGTCAACGGCTCGAGCCGTAGGAGACGGCCACCGGCGAGCCGACCGTGGCGTACCTCTGCAGCCACTTGCTCGACGCACCGTGGCCAGAGAGGACGAAGCCGCCCCGCGGGATACGCATGTTGCCCACCCCGACGACCACCCGCGTGATCTGCCCGTCGATGACCTTGGCCTCCGTGCCGAAGGCATTCGTGCCGGTGCGGCGAGATCCGGGCGCGCGCTTGTAGAGGACCAGCATGTCGGTGCCTCGATAGGTGTTGGTCCCGTCGATCGCGTGCACCTGGTCGCCCACCGTGACGGCGGACGCGTCCTCCGAGGAGGGGACGTACGGTACCCCCGGCTTGACGTCCCCGCCCACGACCTGATGCACGGTCTTGACCTCGGTGGTGGCGGGCCGCTGGCTGAGCCATCCGACGAACGCAGTGAAGGTCTCGAGGTCGACCGCGTTCGGCGCGCAACCCGAGCAGACCCGGTGGAAGGTCAGCGGCACCCAGCCGCCAGTGCTGTCCTCAGCCCGTGTGACGTAGCTCTGCAGCATCTCGAGGGTGGTGTCGCTCTTGACGCTTTCCGGAGTGCGGATCTTCCACGGGTCGGCAGGTGGGATGGTCTCGGCGGTCGGGCAACCGGTGCATCCGTAGCCGGGGCTGAGCAGGCCGGCCACACCGCGAGCGCTGTTGTAGCCACACTCGGCGACGACCTGCTTCACCGCACTGCTCGTGCTGCCGAACGGGTAGGCGAAGCTGGTCACCGGATAACCCCGCTCCAGCAGGCTCACCCGGTCGTTGCAGACCTGCTTCTTCGCCTCGGCGGTCGTCGAGGTGGCGAGGTTCGCATGGGTGAGCGTGTGCCCACCGACCTCGCTGCCAGCGGCGACGTAGGAGTCCAGCTGCTCCTGGTTCAGGTAGCCGGCCGAGCCGATCCGCGGGCTGTTGACGTACAGGGTCGCCCCCATGCCGTGGCGCACCAGCACCTGCATCGCGTCAGCCTGCTCGGCGAAGGTGTCGTCGAAGGTGATCGACACCACGGTCGGGTACGGCGCAGCCTGGGGTTCCGCGGCCCCCGCAGGCGTCGCCGGGACTGTCACCGACACGACGAACACGAAGGCAGCAGTCAGCCACCTAGAGACAACCCCCACGACAGGCAGCATCCCCCGGCGGGCGTCTGCGCGCAATGGCCAGGTGGGACCAGTTCGACTGCGCTGCGAGCGCGTCCGTCTCACGCGGTGACGATCTGGTCGCCGTCGACCTCGACCTTGATCTCCTCGAGCGGGGACTGGGCCGGGCCGCCGGTCACCTCGCCGGTCTGCGCGTCGAACATGCTCCCGTGGCACTCGCAGTTGATCGTGCCCTTCGAGACGTTGGCGACCACGCAGCCCTGGTGGGTGCACACGGCGGTGAACGCCTTGAAGTCGCCCTCGGCCGGCTGGGTGACGACGATCTTCTGGTCCTGCAGCACCGCACCGCCGCCGACAGGCACGTCGGCCGTCTTGGCCAGGGCCTCACCCGTCGCGGGCGGGGCCGCCGGCTCGTCCGAACCGCAGGCGGTCAGGAGCGGAAGGGCGACACCACCCACGGCGGCACCGCGGAGCAGCACCCTCCGGCTGCACTCTCCAGTCTGCTCGTAGCCCACCGTGCCTCCTCAGCCAGAGTTGTCGTGTCCTCGAAACTACTTCGCGCCGGTCACCCGGACCGCTTGGTCGTCGCTCGCTTCGTTGCCGACCTGGTGCCCCGTCGGGGAGCCGGCTTCCTCGGCCTCGTGGGCCTGGTGGCCGTAGCCACCGCGGCCGGATCCAGCAGTGGCCTCAGGAACTCACCGGTGTAGCTGTCGGGGTTCGCGGCGACCTGCTCCGGCGTCCCCTCGGCGACGACCATGCCGCCCCGGCTGCCACCCTCCGGACCCATGTCGACCAGCCAGTCGGCGGTCTTGATCACGTCGAGGTTGTGCTCGATGACCAGCACGGTGTTGCCCTGGTCCACCAGCCGCCCCAGGACCAGCAGCAGACGGCGAATGTCCTCGAAGTGGAGCCCGGTCGTCGGTTCGTCGAGCACGTACACCGTCCGGCCGGTGGACCGCTTCTGCAGCTCCGCGGAGAGCTTGACGCGCTGCGCCTCACCACCGGAGAGCGTCGGGGCCGGCTGCCCGAGCCGCACGTAGCCGAGGCCGACGTCGACCAGGGTGCGCATGTGGCGTGCGATCGCCGGGATGGCTGCGAAGAAGTCGACGGCCTCCTCGATGGGCATGTCGAGGACCTCGGCGATGGTCTTGCCCTTGTAGTGCACCTCGAGCGTCTCACGGTTGTAGCGGGCGCCGTGGCAGACCTCGCAGGGCACGTAGACGTCGGGCAGGAAGTTCATCTCGATCTTGATCGTCCCGTCACCCGAGCACGCCTCGCAGCGCCCGCCCTTGACGTTGAACGAGAACCGGCCCTGCTGGTAGCCACGCATCTTCGCCTCAGGCGTGGAGGCGAACAGCTTGCGGACATGGTCGAAGACGCCGGTGTACGTCGCCGGGTTGGACCGCGGTGTGCGACCGATCGGCGACTGGTCGACGTGGATCACCTTGTCGACGTGCTCGGTCCCGCTGATCCCCCGGTGTCGCCCGGGGACCGTGCGCGCGTTGTAGATCTGCTTGGCCAGCGAGGTGTAGAGGATGTCGTTGACCAGCGTCGACTTCCCGGACCCGGACACCCCCGTGATGGCGACGAACGTCCCCAGCGGGAAGCCGACGTCGACGTTGCGGAGGTTGTGCTCCTTCGCGCCGAGCACCCTCAGCTCTCGTCCGGCGGACCGCGGGCGGCGCACCGCCGGGAGCGGGATCTCCTTGCGCCCGGACAGGTAGAGGCCGGTCTGCGAGTCGTGGTGGTCCAGCAGGTCCGAGACGGTGCCCGAGACCACGATCTGGCCACCGTGCTCCCCCGCGCCCGGGCCGATGTCGACGACCCAGTCCGCGGTGCGGATGGTGTCCTCGTCGTGCTCCACGATGATCAAGGTGTTGCCGAGGTCCTTGAGCCGGACCAGGGTCTCGATCAGCCGGTGGTTGTCACGCTGGTGAAGGCCGATCGACGGCTCGTCGAGGACGTAGAGCACCCCTACTAGACCCGCGCCGATCTGGGTGGCGAGCCGGATGCGCTGCGCCTCTCCGCCGGACAGCGAGCCGGAGGGCCGGTCCAACGAGAGGTAGTCGAGGCCGACGTCCAGCAGGAAGTTCAGCCGCTCCTGGATCTCCTTGAGCACCCGCTCGGCGATCTGCCGCTCGCGGGTGCTCAGGTCGAGCGTGCGCAGGAAGTCGGCCGCCTCGTTGATCGGCAGCTTGCAGACCTCGGCGATGTTGAGGCCGCCCAGGGTCACCGCCACGGAGACCGGCTTCAGCCGGCTGCCGCCGCAGACCGGGCACGGCACCTGGCGCATGTACCCCTCGAAGCGCTCCCGGCTGGTGTCTGACTCGGCCTCGCGGTGCCGGCGCTCGATGTAGGGCCGGACCCCCTCGAAGCTCGTGTAGTAGGAGCGCTCCCGGCCGTAGCGGTTGCGGTGGCGCACGTGCACCTTCGTCGCGTGCCCGTCGAGGATCGACTTGCGCGCCTTCGAGGACAGCTCCTCCCACGGGGTGTCGAGGTCGAAGCCCAGCTCCTCTCCCAGCGCACCGAGCAGCCGGGTGAAGAAGTCGGCGACGTGTGCCCCCGACCAGGGCCCGATCACGCCCTGGTTGATCGTGGCCGACGGATCGGAGACCACCAACTCGGGGTCCACCTCCATCCGGGTGCCGATCCCGTGACACTCGGCACAGGCGCCGAACGGCGAGTTGAACGAGAAGGAGCGGGGCTCGAGCTCGTCGGTGTCGATGGGGTGGTCGTTGGGGCAGGCCATCCGCTCGGAGAAACGCTGCTCACGCCCGGGGTCGTCCTCGGGCAGGTCGACGAAGTCGAAGACGACGAGTCCACCGGCGAGCCCGAGCGCGGTCTCGACCGAGTCGGTCAGCCGACGCTTCGAGGACGCCTTCACCGCGAGCCGGTCGACGACGACCTCGATCGTGTGCTTGCGCTGCTTGTCGAGCTTGGGCGGCGCATCGAGGGAGTGCGTCGAGCCGTCGGTGCGGGCGCGGGAGAACCCTTGGGTCTGGAGTTGGCGGAAGAGGTCGACGTACTCGCCCTTGCGACCACGGATCACCGGCGCCAGGACCTGGAAGCGCATGCCCTCGGTGAGGGCGAGCACCCGGTCGACGATCTGCTGGGGTGTCTGCCGCGAGATCGGCGCCCCGCACGTGGGGCAGTGCGGCCGCCCGGCTCGCGCATAGAGCAGGCGCAGGTAGTCGTAGACCTCGGTGATCGTGCCGACCGTGGAGCGCGGGTTCTTCGAGGTGGACTTCTGGTCGATCGAGACCGCAGGCGACAACCCCTCGATGAAGTCGACGTCCGGCTTGTCCATCTGGCCGAGGAACTGCCGCGCGTAGGCCGAGAGCGACTCGACGTAGCGGCGCTGACCCTCGGCGAAGATCGTGTCGAAGGCGAGGCTGGACTTGCCCGAGCCGGACAGGCCGGTGAAGACGATCAGGGAGTCGCGCGGGAGGTCGAGCGAGACGTCCTTGAGGTTGTGCTCCCGGGCCCCACGGATGATCAGCTGCTCAGCCACTCCGGCCCAGCCCTTCCTCTCGGTCACGGCGTCCCGCGCCGTGCGTTCGAACAAGTGTTCGCGATCCTATCCGCCGGCACAAGCCGACGCTCCGGCGGTGGGACCGGGTGTTGAATGGGGTGATGCAGGCATCCAACGCCATCTCCCACCTGTCCGAGACGGAGAGCGCCACTTCACGGTATCTGGCGGCACTGACAGAACTGAACGACGAGCAGATGAGGGCACCTTCGCTGTTGCCCGGCTGGAGCCGCGGTCACCTGGTCACCCACCTCGCCCGGAACGCCGACGGGCTCTGCAACCTGCTGCATTGGGCACAGACCGGTGAGGCGCGGTACATGTACACCTCGCAGGAGGCCCGGGACGCGGACATCGAGGCAGGCTGCGGCCGCTCGGCAGCCGAGCTCCGCGAGGACGCCGCCGCCTCGGCGGGGCGATTTCTCCAGGCGGTGAACGAGCTGGACGAGGGTCATCAGGACGCCATCGTGGCGCGGACTCCGGGTGCCCCGACGTTCAAGGCGCGTACCTGCGTCCTGCTGCGCCGGATCGAGGTCGAGGTGCACCACGCGGACCTCGATGTCGGGTTCACCCAGCACGACTGGACCCCCGGATTCGCGGAGCTGATGCTGCATCGCGGGATCAAGGACCGCGCGGACGGTCCGGCCATGGTGCTGAGGTCGACCGACTCCGGCGAGGTGTGGAAATACGGCGTCCAGGGACAAGGTCCGCAGGTCAGCGGGACATCGGCAGACCTCGCCTGGTGGGTGCTCGGACGTGGCGACGGCGAAGGGCTGCGGACCGACGCGGACGTCTTGCCCAGGCTGGGACGGTGGCGGTGAGCTCTCGATGACCTATTCCGGCAAGGTGAGGCGGGGTGGCCCGCCCGACCACCGCGACCTGGCGAAGCTGACCATCACCAAGCTCTCGGTGGGCGAGATGGACAACAACGCCTACCTGCTCCGCTGCCAGCAGACCGACGAGCAGCTGCTGATCGACGCGGCGAACGAGCCGGACCGGCTGCTGTCCGTGGTCGGCAACGACGGGCTGACGGCAGTGGTCACCACCCACCGGCACGGCGACCACTGGCAGGCACTGGCTGAGGTCGTCGACGCCACCGGCGCCACCACGGTCGCCGGCGCCGACGACGCGGAGGCGATCCCCGTCCCGACCGCGCGCCCGGTCCGGCACGGTGACCGGGTCCGCGTCGGTGGCTGCGAGCTGGAGGTGATCCATCTCGTCGGACACACACCAGGGTCCATCGCCTTGCTGTACGACGACCCGGTCGGGACCCCACACCTGTTCACCGGTGACTCGCTGTTCCCCGGCGGGGTCGGGAACACCTTCGGGGACACAGCAGCGTTCGCGACGTTGATTGACGAGGTCTGCACCAAGGTCTTCGACCGACTGCCCGACGAGACCTGGTTCTACCCCGGTCACGGCGACGACTCCACGCTCGGCGCCGAGCGCCCTCACCTATCCGAGTGGCGGGCTCGCGGCTGGTGACCAGGCGTTTGGGGGCCCCTCGCCCGGGTACGCCCCTAGGAACAAGGTCATCGGTCAAGAGGGGCCGGTGACGGAGGGAGTGACAAGTCATGCGTTCAATCGTTCGGGCTGGCCTCGGGGCCACCATCGCAACGGGAATGCTCGCAACCGGGGGGCTCACCGCTTCGGCGAGTGCTCAGCCTGTGAACATCGGGAACCTGGTGAACGTGAATATCTCCAACGTCCTCAACAACAACGACGTGGATGTCACCGTGCCGATCAACGTCGCGGCCAACATCTGCGGTGTCGACGTCGCCGTATTGGTCCTGGCCACCGCACCCTCGGGTGACCAGACATTCGTCGACTGCGACGCCCGCGGCAATCAGCGAGTGGAAGTCACCGGCTGACCCGACACCCTGCACTACCGAGGACCCCCAGCACCTGGTGCGGGGGGTCCTTCGTATGTGAGCGGGCCCGCGTCTGGTAGCGGCTCAGCTGCTGGGCGGACGGCCGGTCTGCTGCTGCAGCCGTTCGATGTGCTCGGACGCCTGCGCCTTGGTCAGGTCGGGTGAGAGCTGCTCACCGGCCTGCCGCGCCAAGGTGTCCAGGTAGCTGCGCTGGGCGCCGGTCATCGGCTCGTCACCGGTGACCCAGTCATCCGGGTTCTTCTCGGTGGTCCCCGGACTGCCCTCACGCGGCGCGCCCAGCATCGCTTCGCCGGCGGCCGCGCCAGAGTCGGACGGGTCGGGCTGCTCGGAATTCTGGTCTGAGCTCGAGGTCTGCATGGCGGCGACGTTACCCGCTCAGGCCAGCCCGCTCGCGCCTCCGGGGGTGGCGTCACCGGCGGAGGAAACATGAGCGAGCTCGCCGAGGTGGACATCGAGCCACCCCACGGAGCAGTGGTCTACGCCGCCCTTGCCAGCGGCCGACCCACTCGGCAGGCTCGGGCTCACCGGCCCGAGGAGGGTCACGACGTCAGCGTCTTCCTGGCCGGTGACGGCGTCCAGCTGATCCCGGACGCCGTGCTCACGTCGCTGGTGGGGTTGGGGACCGGGTCGCTGCGGGAGTCGTTCGACGCCGTCGCGGCGGCCGGCGGCCGCTTCTACGTGTCCGGGATGTCGAGCAAGGCCCGCGGCGTCACCGAGGCCGACCTCGCGGACAAGCAGGCCGAGCTGGCCATGCCGCAGAAGCTGGTGCAGCTCGCCTTCGAGGCAGACCGCACGCTGGTCTACTGAGCCGCTGCGGCCGGGTCAGCCGAGCTCGTCCAGGGCAGCCATGTCGGCCTCGGCAAGTTCGAAGTCGAACACCTGGGCGTTGGCGGTGATCCGCTCCCGGTTCGCTGACTTCGGGATCACCACCGCGCCGTGCTGGATGCCCCAGCGCAGCATCACCTGCGCCGGCGTACGGCCCACCCGGTCGGCCACCCGAGCGACCCGACTGTCGTCGAGCCTGGATGCCTGCCCGAGCGGGCTGTATGCCTGCACCGCGATGGCCTGGTCTCGGCAGAGCTTGACGATGTCGCGGGGATGGGTGAAGGGGTTCATTTCCACCTGGTTGACGGCCGGCGGCACGTCGCCGCGGTCGAGCAGCTGCTCGATCAGGGCCACCGAGTAGTTGCTCACGCCGATCGACCGCAAGGCCCCGTCTGCGTGCAGCCGCTCCATCTCCGCCCACACCTCGAAGTCAGCCGTCTGACCTGCCGGCCAGTGGATCAGGTAACAGTCCAGGTACTCGACGCCGAGCCGTTCCATGCTCTCCCGGGCGGCATCCGACGTCCGCCCGTGATCGCGGCCGGCGAGCTTGGTGCAGACGAAGACGTCCTCCCGCTCCAGGCCGGCGTCGCGCATGCCCAGGCCGACCTGCTCCTCGTTGCCGTAGATTGCCGCGGTGTCCAGCATGCGGTACCCGGCCTCGAGCGCCGCTGCCACCGCGCGTCGGCACTCGTCCCCGCGCAGCTGCCAGGTGCCGAAGCCGAGGACCGGCATCGTCGCGCCGGTGTTGAGGGTGACGTCCGCGGGGATTCCCATCCGCGGCCGGTACCCGGGTCGGCTCCAGGCAAACCGCGGCGACCGCCTCGCCGTCAGAGGCTGCGCTGGAAGCTCAGCTCCCGACCGAGCACCCGGTAACCGAGCTCCTCGTTCACCGAGATCATGTGGCCGTTGGACTCGGCGTTCCAGGTGTCGATCGTCTCGAGTTGCGGCTCCGCCTCGGCGAGCCACCGGAGCATGTCGGTCTTGACCAGCAGGCCGAGCCGGTGCCCTCGGTGTGCATGGAGCACCGCGGTGTCGTGCTGGTCGCCGATCTCCGGCCGTTCTGCCTCCACTGCCACGACGGTGTGCCCGGCGAGGTCGCCGGACACACGGTGCCGGGCCAGCACGCGGTAGAAGCGACGATCGCTGGCGATCTGCGCGTTCTCATAGGCGGCCACCCGCTCTCTCGGGAAGACCTCGTCCTCGATGTCCAGGTCGTCGGTGGGCGCGTCGTTGATCGCCGCCGTCATCGCCGCCACCGCGTCCAGCATGTCGTCAGGGGTGCGGCCGACGATCCGGACCAGCTCGTACGCCGAGGACGCGGCCGCGGCTTCGTCGTACATCCGGGAGAGCACCTGTGGGTCGACTGCGTCGAGGTACTGCCGCCGGTTGATGGCTGAGCTCTTCTGCGGGTAACCGTGCTTGTCAGCGAACCCGCGTGCAGCGTCCGTCTCCCAGCCGTCGCCGCCGAGGCTGGTCCTGCCGAGCTCGCGGGTCCTGGCCTCCGCGAACTCCAGCAGCCGGGTCCCGAAACCTCGTCGTCGCATGTCGGGGTGCACCAGGACGGTGACCCAGGCGACGTGGGTGTTGTCCCACTCGCTGACCGAGAGTGCGAGCGTGCCGACCATCGACCCTTCGTCCCACGCAGCGTAGTTCTCCGGAGTCTCGCCGTCCCACGCGTAGCGCATCCACGACGCGAAGCTGTGCACCGTCTCCGGATGGCTGAACGGTGCGTCCACTTTGGCGGCGGCGTTGCCGAGCTCGACGGCGGCGGACACCGTGCCCAGGTCAGCGGCGGTGAAGCGGCGGATCTCCATGGCACCAGAGTGGCAACTGAAGGCGCGCCAGGGCGAACCATTTTCGTGCTCTCTAGGATCGGCGGCGTGAAGCCGTTCCTGCTGCTGTCCTCGCGCGCCGAAGACGAGGCTGCGGAGAACGAGTACGCCGCCTTCTTGCGGGTGACCGGCCTGGGCGAGAACCAGCTGGTGCGCGTCCGGATGGAGGCGGGGCCGCTGCCGGAGGTGAACCTGGACGAATGGTCCGGTGTCCTGGTCGGTGGCGGTCCGTTCAACGCGAGCGATCCAGCTGAGACGAAGTCGGACACGCAGCGACGGGTGGAGCAGGAGTTCGGCTCGCTGCTCGAGGAGATCGTCGAGCGGGACTTTCCCTTCCTCGGCGCCTGCTACGGCATCGGGACACTGGGCATGCAGCAGGGTGCGACGATCGACCACCGCTACGCCGAGCCCATCGGCACGGTGGCGATCTCCCTGACGGAGGCCGGTCGGGCCGATCCCCTCCTCGAGGGGGTGCCGGAGACCTTCGATGCCTTCGTGGGGCACAAGGAGGCCTGCCGAGACCTCCCGCCGACAGCAGTGCGGCTCGCCGGCTCGCGGGCCTGCCCTGTCCAGATGTTCCGGGTGAAGGAGAACCTTTACGCAACCCAGTTCCACCCCGAGCTGGACGTAGCCGGGATCATCACCCGGGTGCGCGTCTACCGCGACGCCGGCTACTTTCCGCCCGAGGAGCTCGAGGCCGTCGTGGCGAGCCTGACCACCGCGCTGGTGACCGAGCCACCGCGGATCCTCGCGAACTTCGCAGGCCGCTATGGCCGAGAGTGAGATGCCGGAGGGCCTGCTGCAGCAGGCGTTGGCAGCCAAGGGGTTCATGCCGCCCCCGGAAGGTGAGCTGCTCTACCACCTGGCCCTGCGCGCGCTCTCCCGCAAGCAGCGGCCGGGACCGGCCCTCGAGGTGGGCAGCTACTGCGGGAAGTCGGCGATCTACCTCGGCGCTGCCGCACTGGCCACCGGAGGCACGGTGTTCACCGTGGATCATCACCGCGGCTCGGAGGAGAACCAGCCGGGCTGGGAGTATCACGATCCCGGTCTGGTGGACCCGGAGACCGGCAGGCTGGACACCCTCGGCACGTTCCGGCGCGCGCTCGCCACGGCGAGGCTGGAGGACCACGTGGTCGCAGTCGTCGGCCGCTCCACGACCGTCGCGGCCCACTGGAGGACCCCGCTGTCCCTGCTGTTCGTCGACGGTGGTCACACCGACGAGCACGCTGCCAACGACTACCTCGGCTGGGGACGCTGGGTGGCCAGCGGCGCCACGCTGGTGATCCACGATGTGTTCCCCGACCCGGCCGAGGGCGGGCAGGCGCCGTACCGGATCTGGCTACGCGCGGTCGAAGGCGGCGACTTCGTCGCGGACCGTACCCTCGGCTCGATGCGGTCCTTGACCCGCGTCCGCGGCGAGGCCGGTGACCCCGTCCGCTGAGACCGGTGAGCGCTCTGCTGCCGCTGGGGCCGCAGGCTCGGCGAGCACCGGGATCGCGCAGCCGCACTCGCCACCGGCCCCGACGAGCCCCACGGGTGGCCGAGCCGCACGGAAGATGCTCGACCCGGGCGTGGTCCGCGAGAGCGCGTCCACGGCGAGGATCACCGCCGCCCCGGTCCAGGTGCTGGTCTCCACGGGCCAGTGGGCCTGGTCGGGGTAGACGTACCCGGTCCAGTAGGCCCCGTCCGGCTGCCGCAGGTGCTGCATGTCCCGCAGCAAGGTCTGCGCCCTCGCCGACCACCCGACGGCATCGAGGGCGAGCACCAGCTCACAGGTCTCCGCGCCGGTGACCCAGGGTCGATCCTCGACACAGCGGGCGCCCAGGCCGGGCACCACGAAGTCTGCCCAGCGCGCGCCCAGTCGAGCCCTGGCTGCGGCGCCGCGTAGAGCACCGGCCAGCACCGGGTAGTACCAGTCCATCGAGAACTCGGCCTTGGGCAGAAACCGGTCCTCGTGGAAGCGCAGCGCATGAGCGAGCTGATCGGCGGCGAGCTCCCATTCCGGCTGGGGCGAGCCCACGAGCTCTGCCAGCGCGATCCCGCAGCCGAGGGCATGCAGCACGGAGGAGGATCCGGTGAGCAGGGCGGAGTCGGCGACTCGTCCGCTCGCGTCCTGGGACCAGCCGATCCCCCCGAAGCCGAGCTGGCAGCGGGTGACGTGGTCGAGCGCCCGTCGTACCACGGGCCACGCCCGGCGGACGAACCCACGGTCTCGGCGCACCAGCCAGTGGTGCCACGCCCCGACCGCGACGTAGGCACACATGTTGCTGTCGGCGCCGTCGTCCTCGACGACTCCGCCACGCAACCGGATCGGCCAGGTCCCGTCCTCGCGCTGTGAGGCGAACAGCCACTCGTACGCGCGTTCGGCGGCAGCGCATTCTCCGGCCGCCAGCAGTGCCATCGCGCACTCGACATGGTCCCAGGGATCGACCTGTCCCCCCTCGAACCACGCGATTGCCCCGGAGCTGTCCT
Organism: uncultured Nocardioidaceae bacterium; assembly: GCA_902805855.1. GTDB lineage: Bacteria > Actinomycetota > Actinomycetes > Propionibacteriales > Nocardioidaceae > Nocardioides_C. The sequence continues at coordinate 21,551 of CADCUJ010000008.1, read as the reverse complement.
GCACGCCTGCAATCGAGGCGGCGGTCTGCGCGACCTGCCGAACCGTGAGGACCCCCGGCAGGGAGGGGACGGGGGCTGCCATCACGGCTTCGTGAAGTAGAGAACCATGCTCTTGCCGATGAGCGGGTCGAGCAGCCGCTCCGCCGTGCGTGTCAGCCACGGCCGCCGGCTGATGTCCCAGACCAGCAGCCGGTGATACGCCCGGGTCAGCGAATGCTCGGCATCGTGCACGCCGACGGCGCACTTGAGCCACCAGTACGGGGAGTGCAGCGCGTGCGCGTGGGCGACATCGGTGAGGCGGAGCCCGGCGGAGACCACCTTGGCGACCAGCTCTCGCCGCCGGTAGATCCGCACGTGTCCGCCCTCGGTCTCGTGGTAGTCCTGCGAGAGCGCCCAGCAGATCCGCTCCGGGAGCCAGCGGGGCACGGTCACCGCGAGCGTCCCGCCCGGGCGGAGCACCCGGGCCAGCTCGGCGATCGCGGTCTCGTCGTCCGGGATGTGCTCGAGGACCTCGGCTGCCACCACCCGGTCGAACTCGCCGTCGGCGAAGGGGAGCTGCAGCGCGTCACCTTCCTTGACGTCCGCCTCCGCCCCGGCCGGCGCCTCCCCCGCCGCCCGCATGGCGGCGAACATGTCGCAGACCGCGGCCAGCTCGTCCGGGTCCCGGTCGAAGGCGACCACGTCGGCACCTCGCCGGTAGAGCTCGAACGCGTGCCGGCCGGCGCCGCAGCCCAGGTCGAGCACCCGCTGCCCCGCTGCGACCTGGAGCCGGTCGAAGTCGACTGTCAGCATCGGCCCGCCCCGTCCTCGATCGCGCTGGCATAGGTCGCCGCGGTCGCCTCGGCCACAGCACGCCAGCTGAACCGCTCCACGGCACGGCGGCGGCTCGCGATCCCCATCCGCCGACGGCGGTCCGGGTCGTCCATCAGGTCGGACAGCGCTGCCGCAAGCTCGCCGACGTCACCGGGGGTGACCAGGTCCGCGCACCGGCCGTCCTCGCCGACGACCTCTGGCAACGCCCCGGCGCGGCTGACGACGAGCGGAGTGCCACAGGCCATCGCCTCCACGGTGGGTAGGGAGAAGCCTTCGTAGAGCGAAGGGACGCAGGCGACCTGCGCTGACCCCACCAGCTCGGCCAGCTCGTCGTCGCTGAGCCCGCTGAGGAAGCGGACGCCGTCCCGGATGGACAGGCTGTCGACCAGCCGCAGGGTGCGTCCACCGGGCTTGGGGCGGGTGACCAGCACCAGCTCGAGGTCCCGCTCGGTGCGCAGCTTCGCGAACGCCTCCAGCAGGATGGAGACGCCCTTCATCGCAGTGTCCGCACTGGCCATCGCCACGATCCGACCGGGAACCCGTGACCGCGTGGGCGGGGAGAAGACCTCCGTGTCCACGCCCAGCGGCACCACCCGGACACGCTCGGCGGGGACGCGGAAGTCGGTCACGATGTCGCGCGCCGAGGACTCCGAGACGGTGAGGACGCGCGGCATCCGTCGAGCGACCCGTGCCTGCATGGCGAGGAACCCGTACCAGCGCCTCGTGGACAGCCGCCTCCAGCCACTCGCGGCGGCAAGGTCTGCGCGGCGGTCGAACGTGATGGGGTGGTGGATCGTGGCGACCATCGGGACGCCCGCACGGCCGAGCGCGAGCAGGCCGTAGCCCAGGGTCTGGTTGTCGTGCACGACGTCGAACTCTGGCAGCCGCTGCTTCAGCACGCGCGCCGCGCGCAGGCTGAAGGTGAGCGGTTCGGGGAACCCGGCGGTGTACATGGTGGCGAGCTCGAGGACGTCGACCAGGTCGCGGATCTCTCCCGGTCTCGGCGTGCGGAACGGGTCCGGCTCACGGTAGAGGTCGAGGCTGGGCAGCTTGGTCAGCCGCACACCGGGGTCCAGCTCGGGGTACGGCTGTCCGGAGAACACCTCGACCTGGTGGCCGATGGCCACGAGCTCCCGGCTGAGGTGGCGCACGTAGACGCCTTGGCCGCCGCAGTGCGGCTTGCTGCGGTAGGACAGGAGCGCGACCCGCACCTGGCACCTCCTTGCGATTCACCCCAGTGCACGAGGATCTGGGGACCAGCAGCCGGCAGTGGAACGAGTTCTATCATGGGCGTGACCAGGTCCACGGACGTCGCCGTGCCTCTGCTCCCTTCCGGCGCCCACGACTAGGGTGCGGACCATGGGCTGGGGCGACGTGAACGAGATCGACGCCATCAGCTCGGCTTTTCTGGACCAGTACGCATCTGGTGACGCAGACCGTGTCTCGGTGTGGCTCGGCGCCACTTCGGGGCAGCCGTGGTACGTCCGTGACGACCATGTGCGTCACTACGCCGCGAGCACCATGAAGCTGCCGCTGCTGATCGCGGCCTACCGGCGGCACGAGCGCGGTGAGATCGACCTGGACGCACCGGTGCCCGTGCGCAACGAGTTCCGCTCGGCCGCCGACGGCTCCTCGTTCTCACTGAGCCAGGACCAGGACCAGGACGACGACACCTGGGCGCTGGTCGGCTCGACCGCTCCCCTGCGGGATCTCGTCCGCCACGCGATCGTCAAGTCCGGCAACCTCGCCACCAACATCGCTCTCGAGCACGTCGGGACCGCGGAGGTCGCCGCCGTGCTGGCCGCGTCCGGCTGTTCGTCGGACACGGTGCTGCCACGCGGTATCGAGGACGCCGTCGCGCGGCGGGCCGGGATGGACAACCTCGTCACCGCGCGCGACCTCGCCGTGGTGATGGCCGGTGTCGCCGATCGCCGGCTCGGCCCCCCGCCGATGTGTGCCGACGTCGAGTCCGTCCTGGCGCAGCAGGAGCACCGGGACAAGGTCGCGGCAGGGCTGCCCGCCGGCACCTACGTCGCGAACAAGACCGGCTGGGTCGAGGGCGTGGCCCACGACGTGGCCCTGGTGCGCCCCGTCGACAGCGACCCGTTCGTGCTGGTCGTCTGCACCACCGTGGCCGTCCCGGACGAGGTGGCCAGCGCCTTGATCGCGGATGTCGGCCGGGCCGCCTGGGAGGCAAACGCCCGATGAGCAGGATCGAGCGGGTCGAGACCCACCGGTTGTCCGTGCCGCTGCACACGCCCTTCGTGACCGCACTGCGGCGCACCACCGCCGTCGAGTCGCTCGTGGTCGCCATCACCGACGCCGACGGGGTCACCGGCTGGGGCGAGGCGCCGCAGGTGTGGAAGGTCACCGGCGAGTCCACCGTGGGAGCCGAGGCGTGCGTGCTCGGGCCGTTGCAAGCGGTGCTGGCCGGCGCGGATGTCGAGGAGCTGGCTCCGCTCACGGCCTCGGTCGCCGGTGCCGTGGTCGGCAACTTCGGAGCGAAGGCGGCCGTGGACGTGGCCTTGCACGACCTGGTGGCCCGCCGACGGGGGCTGAGCCTTCCGGTCTTCCTGGGGGGCAAGGCACATCGGGTGCCCACCGACGTCACCCTCGCGGCCGAGGACACCGAAGCGGTGGCCCGCGCAGCGGCAGACCGGACTGCGGATGGTTTCTCGGTCCTCAAGCTCAAGGTCGGCGCCGACGCAGCGACCGACGTCGCCAGGGTCATGGCCGCGCGGGACGCTGCCGGACCGACTGCCCGGATCCGCCTGGACGCCAACCAGGGCTGGACCGCCCGAGAGGCCGTCCACGTCGTCAGCTCGCTCGAGGACGCCGCTGCAGACCTCGAGCTCGTCGAGCAACCGGTGGCTGCGGCCGATCTCGACGGGCTCGCCTGGGTGACCTCGCGCGTGGGTACGCCGGTGATGGCCGACGAGTCGGTCTTCGGTGTCCGGGACCTGATGGAGGTGATCCGGCGCCGGGCGGCAGACATGGTCAACATCAAGCTCGCCAAGTGTGGCGGCCTGACCAACGCTCGCACACTGCTCGCCCTGGCCACCGCCCACGGCATGGGCACGATCGTCGGCTCGATGATGGAGACCGAGATCGGCGTCGGTGCCGCCGCCAGCCTGGTTGCCGCCCAGGGCACCAGCGCTACCAGCGACCTCGACGCCGCGTGGTGGGTTGCCTGCCCTGCGGTCATCGGTGGCCTCAGGTACGACGGTGCCACGGTGGTGCTTCCGCAGACACCGGGGCTCGGGATAGCCGGGCTGGCATCCGGTGGCTGAGTCGGACGACTCGGACCGCCGAGAGGTGCGGGTCGAGGTCGCCACCATGTGGACCTCCCCCGCCGCACCGCGCGAAAGCGACCGACCCGCGGTCCTCGACCACCCAGAGCTCGCGCTGTGGCTCGCCGGCATGGATGACCTGCCCAGCCGCGCGGGCCTACACGGGCGCACCCTGACCCAGCTGCTGATGGGGGAGCCGGTGCAGGTGGTCGAGGAGACCGAGGGCTGGGCCCGCGTCGTCGCGCTGCGGCAGCCCTCGTCACTCGACGATCGTGGCTACCCGGGGTGGGTCCCGAGCTCGCACCTGGGGCGACCGGCCAATGGCGAGGGCGGGACCCGCGCGTGTGTGCGGACCACGACGGCGCTGTGTCACCTCGACGGCGGTGGGAGCCTCGAGCTGTCCTGCGGCACGACATTGTGGGTCGACGCGGTGGACGAGCAGACCGTCGGCGTGCGTCTGCCCGAGTCACGGCGGGGACGCCTCCGGGCCGACGCCGTCACGATCACGCAGCGGGACCGACCACCGCCACCCGAGCCGGATGACCTGCTGAGCACCGCGAGGCAGTTCCTGGGCGTGCGCTACCTGTGGGGAGGCACCAGTGCCTGGGGGGTCGACTGCTCCGGCCTGGTGCAGCTCGCCTACCGAGCTCACGGGATCGGTTTCGCGCGGGACGCGCACGACCAGGAGGTGTCGCCGGTGCTCAGCCCCGTCGATCTCGACGAGGTGGTGCCGGGTGACCTGTACTTCTTCGCACGTGCCGGCAAGGCCGTGTCACACGTGGGCTTCGTGACCGCTCCGGTGACCGCGGAGGGGACCAGGTGGATGCTGCACGCACCTGAGGACGGGGAGGCGGTCGAGGAGGAGCCCCTGGCCCCTCATCGTCTCGGCAGCCTGGTGTCCGCCGGCCGGGTGCGGAGCTGAGCCTCACTCGTCGTCGAGGATGCCCTCGTTGTCGGCGCGCTCCACGATGCGCCGGACATTCTCGACCCGGCCGCAGTCGCCGTCGATCTGCTTGTTGCGCTCGGTCGCGAACCGCTCACCCAGCTCGCTGCGGACCTGGGCGGAGACCTGGTCACGCGCTGGGTTGAGGATCGTCAGCTCCTCCTCGGTGAGATGGTGGTTGACCGCGGTGGCGAGGTTCTCCACCGCGTCGTCGAACGACTCGCCGGCTGTCTCCTCGAGCTCCAGCACCGCCAGCAGCGCCTGCTCGGCCTCGGCGTGCTCCTCCTCGCCGTGCTCGGCCTCGTGCTCGGTGATCGCATCCTTGCGGCGCAGGGTCGGGTAGACGAACTGCTCCTCGGCCTCCGCGTGGGCGACGTGCAGCGTGGCGAACGCCCGTCGTACCGCGTCTCGGTCCTCGCTGCTGTCCCGGAGCAGGCGAAGCAGCTCCTCGAACCGTCGGTGGTCATCGAGGATGAGCTTGATGACGTCACCGGTGCCGGGACGGCCGAGGTCCAGGGAGGGATTCATACGAGGAACCTATCGCCTCGGCCATGATGCAGGTGGTGGCCTCAGTCACCCTGGAAGTCACGCCGAGGCCCGGTGGCCGCGTCCTCCTCCTCCGGGCTCTTCGACTTCGACGACATCAGGCTGGCCACTGTGGTCACCGCGAGGATCGCCACGATCACTCCCAAGGACACGGTCACCGGGATCTCCGGCGCCCACTTCACGTGCTCACCTCCGTTGATGAACGGCAGCGTGTTCTCGTGCAGGGCGGTGAGCACCAGCTTGAGGCCGATGAACAGCAGCAGGATCGCCAGCCCGTAGGACAGGTAGACCAGGCGCTGCAGCAGGCCGCCGATCAGGAAGTAGAGCTGCCGGAGTCCCATCAACGCGAAGATGTTCGCGGTCAGAACGAGGTACGGCTCGCGGGTCAGCCCGTAGATGGCCGGGATCGAGTCCACCGCGAAGATCAGGTCGGTGGTGCCCAGCGTGAGCATCACGATCAGCATCGGGGTGATCAGTCGCTTGCCGTTCTCGGTGGTGAACAGCTTCGCCCCGTGGTACTCCTTCGTGGCCGGGAACCGCTTCTCGACCCACTTGATCAGCCGGTTCTCCTCGTAGTGCTCCTCGTCCTGCGAGCCCTCCTTGGCGAGCCTGATGGCGGTGTAGACCAAGAAGGCGCCGAAGATGTAGAAGACCCAGCTGAAGTTGTTGATCGCAGCGGCACCGACGGCGATGAAGATCGCGCGCATCACCAGTGCCATCACGATGCCGGCCATCAGCGCGGTCTGCTGGTACTCCCTGGGCACCGCGAACTTCGCCATGATGATGATGAAGATGAACAGGTTGTCGATGGAGAGGGAGTACTCGGTCAGCCAGCCGGCGAAGTACTGGGTGCCGAACTCCGCGCCCGCGAAGTAGAACACCCCGACCCCGAACAGCACCGCCAGGCCGACGAAGAACGCGAGGTGCCGGCTGACCTCCTTCATGGACGGCTCGTGCGGCCGCCGTCCGATTACGACGAGGTCGATGAGCAAGAAGCCCACGGTGATGATGATCGTGGCCCACCACAGCCAGAGAGGTACATCCACCCGGTCACTCTACGCTCGGGGGTGATGTCCGCCGCCGCCACGTCCGCGCTCCGGGCGTGGACGCTGGTGCTGGGCGTGTCCGCTCTGGCCAGCCTCGCGCTCGCCCTGGCGGGGCTGCCGTCTCCGGTCCTCTTCGGGGCTCTGCTCGGCGGCATGGTGCACGCGTTGACCGCCGCAAGGCCCCGGCAGATGCCCCGGACCGCCTTCCTGGCCGGCCAGGGGCTCATCGGCGCGACCATCGGCGCTCTGGTCAGTCCGGCGACGCTGGTGCGGCTCGGTGCCGACGCCCCCTCGATCCTCGGCGTGACCGCAGGCACTCTGCTGATCAGTGTGCTCGCCGGCCGGCTCCTGGCGTTGCGCCGAGACGTCTCCCCCACGACCGGTGTCTTCGCGCTGATCGCGGGTGGCGCATCCGGCATCGCCGCTCTGGCGCGTGATCTCGGCGCCGACGACCGCGTGGTCACCATCGTCCAGTACCTCCGGGTGCTGCTGGTGCTGCTGGCCATGCCGCTGGTCGCCACCTTGGTGTTCCAGCCCGGCGTCGACGCCGCCGGCGCCGGCGCCGACCCACCAATGGCTCCGTTGTGGCCCTCCCTCGGGTTCACCGTTGTCGCCGCAGCCGCCGGTGTCCTGGTCGGCCGGTTCCTCCGGGTCCCGGCCGGCGCGGTGCTGTGCGCACTCGTGGTGGCCGCTGCCCTGTCGGCGAGCGGCATCCTGGGTACGGTGCGCGTGCCGGCCGCGCTGGAGAACCTCGGCTACGCGCTGATCGGGGTCCAGGTGGGGCTGAGGTTCACCCGGGAGAGTCTGCGCGGTATCGCGAAGATGCTGCCGGTCGTCGTGGCCCTGATCGTCCTGCTCATCGTGGCGAGCGCCGGCATGGGCGTGCTCCTGTCCGAGGTGACGGGGGTCGACCGGCTGACGGCCTACCTGGCCACCACGCCCGGCGGCCTGTTCGCCGTGCTGGCCATCGCCGCGAGCAGTGGAGCGGACGCGACCTACGTCTTGGCGGTGCAGGTCATCCGGATCTTCGCCATGCTGCTGGCGGCTCCGCTGCTGGCAAGAGTGCTGCGGCGAGGCGAGGACCAGCCCGGGGGCCGATGAGCACTGTCGCAGCCCTCGGCGGCGCGTCGACCGATCGGGTCAGCCGACGCCTGCCTCGACCATCTGGCGCAGCTCCTTCTTCAGCTCCGAGATCTCGTCCCGGAGACGAGCGGCCAGCTCGAAGTGCAGCTCGGCGGCCGCGGTGTGCATCTGGTCGGTGAGCTGCTGCACGAGGTCGGCGAGGTCCTGTGAGGGCAGGCCGGCCAGGTCCGCGGCGTGCCGCCCGGCGGCCGAGCCACTGGACAGAGCGGGGACCGGGGCCTTGCCGCGTGACTGCGCCCGGCCGGAGCCGAGCAGCTTCTCGGTGTCCTCGTCCTCGCGGGCGAGCATCTCGGTGATGTCCGCGATCCGCTTGCGCAGGGGCTGCGGGTCGACGCCCTTGTCCTTGTTGTAGGCGACCTGCTTCTCGCGGCGACGGTTGGTCTCCTCGATCGCCGCCTCCATCGAGGGGGTGACCTTGTCGGCGTACATGTGCACCTGCCCGGAGACGTTGCGCGCGGCTCGGCCGATGGTCTGGATCAAAGACTTGTCCGAGCGGAGGAAGCCCTCCTTGTCGGCGTCCAGGATGGCCACCAGCGAGACCTCGGGCAGGTCGAGACCCTCTCGCAGCAGGTTGATGCCGACCAGCACGTCGTACTCCCCCAGCCGCAGCTCACGCAGCAGCTCGATGCGGCGCAGGGTGTCCACCTCCGAGTGGAGGTACCGGGTCCGGATCCCGGCCTCGAGCAGGTAGTCGGTGAGGTCTTCGGACATCTTCTTGGTCAGCGTGGTGACCAGGACGCGCTCGTTGCGCTCCACCCGATCGTTGATCTCGTGGATCAGGTCGTCGATCTGTCCGCGAGTGGGCTTCACGACGACCTCGGGGTCGACCAGACCGGTGGGCCGGATGATCTGCTCCACGACGTTCCCGGTCCCACCCACCTTGTCCATCTCGTAGTTGCCGGGAGTCGCCGACAGGTAGATCGTCTGCCCGATCCGGTCCAGGAACTCCTCCCACTTCAGCGGCCGGTTGTCCATCGCGCTGGGCAGTCGGAAGCCGTGGTCGACCAGGTTCCGCTTGCGGGACATGTCCCCCTCGTACATCCCGCCGATCTGCGGCACCGCGACGTGCGACTCGTCGACCACCAGCAAGAAGTCCTCGGGGAAGTAGTCGAGCAGGCAGTTCGGCGCCGATCCGGGTCGCCGGCCGTCGATGTGCATCGAGTAGTTCTCGATCCCGGAGCAGGAACCGACCTGGCGCATCATCTCGACGTCGTAGGTCGTCCGCATCCGCAGTCGCTGCGCCTCGAGCAGCTTGCCCTGCCTCTCGAACTTCGCGAGCTGGTCCTCGAGCTCGAGCTCGATCCCGTTGATGGCGCGCTCCATCCGCTCCGGGCCGGCCACGTAGTGGGAGGCGGGGAAGACGTACAGCTCGGTGTCCTCGGTGACCACCTCGCCGGTCACCGGGTGCAGCGTCATCAACCGCTCGATCTCGTCGCCGAAGAACTCGATCCGCACGGCGAGCTCCTCGTAGACCGGGAAGATCTCCAAGGTGTCGCCACGGACGCGGAAGGTGCCGCGGGTGAAGGCCATGTCGTTGCGGGTGTACTGGATCTCCACGAGCCGACGCAGGATCTCGTCGCGCTCGAGGTCGCTGGAGCCGACCTTCAGCCGCAGCATCCGGTCGACGTACTCCTGGGGTGTCCCCAAGCCGTAGATGCAGGAGACGGTGGAGACCACGATGACGTCGCGCCGGGTGAGCAGCGAGTTCGTCGCGGAGTGCCGCAGCCGCTCCACCTCCTCGTTGATCGAGGAGTCCTTCTCGATGTAGGTGTCGGTCTGAGGTACGTACGCCTCGGGTTGGTAGTAGTCGTAGTAGGAGACGAAGTACTCGACGGCGTTGTGCGGGTAGAGCTCACGCAGCTCGTTGGCGAACTGGGCGGCGAGGGTCTTGTTCGGCTGCATCACCAGCGTCGGCCGCTGGAGCCGCTCCACCGCCCAGGCGACGGTGGCGGTCTTCCCCGTCCCGGTCGCCCCGAGGAGGACGACGTCCTGCTCCCCGCCGGTGATCCGCTTCTCAAGGTCGTCGATCGCAGTGGGCTGGTCGCCCGAAGGCGAGAAGTCGGAGACGACTTCGAACGGCGCGACTCGGCGCTCGAGATCGGTCACAGGCCTCATGGGACGAGCCTACGGGGCAGCGCCGACAGTTCCCGTCTGGTGCTGGCTGGTGCCGGCTGGTGATGGCGGGTGCCGGCTGGGGCCGGCTGGCGATGGCTGGCGCCGGCCGGTGCTGGATAGATTGACGGCGTGCGCCTGCCACCCGACGAGCTGAGCGGCCTGGCCAAGCGAGCCCTGCTCACGCTCTTCGGGCTGCAGGTGGTCATCGTGACCGGGCTGACCCTCGTCGACTCCTACCGACGCCGCGGCAAGAGGCCCAGGCAGTTCCCCACCACCCCGCCGGACTCGGTCTCGATCGGCGAGGGGACGGTGACCACGTACACCTTCGGCCAGGACCTCTACGCCGACATGTTGGACGCGATCGCCGGCGCCCGATCGCAGATCCTCTTCGAGTCCTACATCTGGAAGGGCGACGAGGTCGGTGACCGGTTCAAGACGGCGCTCACCGCCGCTGTCGAGCGGGGCGTCGACGTCTACGCGATCTACGACGGCTTCGCCAACCTGGTGGTGTCCTCTCGGTTCAAGCGGTTCCCGTCGCGGATGAAGGTGCTGGAGTACCCGGTCTACAACGCCGGATGGTTGTTCTTCGATCTGCGCCGCTACGGGAGAGACCACCGCAAGATCCTGGTCGTGGACGACGAGGTCGGTTTCGTCGGCGGCTATAACATCGGCCGGGCCTACGCGAGCGAGTGGAGGGACACCCACGTCCGGGTCACCGGTCCTGCGGTGTGGGACCTCAAGCGCGCGTTCGCCGACTTCTGGAACCTCAACCGCCTCGCGACCCGTGGCGGCGGACGTCGACCGCTGCTGCTGGAGAGCCCTTCGGACTGGGAGCCGCGGATCCGGGTGCACCGCAACATCCCTCGGCAGTGGATGTTCCCCATCCGCTCGATGTACCTGGAGGCGATCAGCCGCGCCTACCACCACATCTACATGACCCATGCCTACTTCATCCCTGACCCCGACTTCGTGGAGGCGTTGAAGGCCGCCGCCCGCCGGGGAGTCGACGTACGCCTGCTGGTCCCCGCCACCTCGAACCACGTGGTCGCGGACTGGCTGTCCCGCGGCTACTACGGCGAGCTGCTCGCGGCGGGCGTGCGGATCTTCCGGTTCCAAGGTGCGATGGTGCACGCGAAGACGTCCACGATCGACGGGCGCTGGTCGACGGTGGGTACGGCGAACATCGACCGGCTCAGCATGACCGGAAACTACGAGATCAACGTGGAGTTCATCGACTCCGCCATGGCCGCGCAGATGGAGGCGATCTTCGAGGTCGACCTCGGCAACGCGACGGAGCTGCGGTTCGAGGAGTGGGAGGCGCGGGGCGTGCACCGCCGGTTCACCGAGACGGTCCTGGCACCGCTGCGGCCCCTGCTGTAGAAGGCGCTGGGGAGGCATCGGCCCGCGATGGGCCGTGCTGTGTGACGAGATCGCGGTTCCCGGCCCGGTCCGGGCGCCGTTTGGTCACACAGCGCACGGCAACACCGGTTGGCCGAGAGACCGGCCGGGGGGCACTAGGCAGGCAGGTGGGTGCGCGGAGGCATCCGCGGGCCACGACGGGGCCGGCGCAGGCCGCCCAGCTCGACCAGCCGCTGCACCCGGTAACGGTGCGGGCGGTACGGCGCCAGCAGCTCGGCCAGCCGCTCGTCGTCGACGACCTCGCCGACCAGGGACCAGCCGATGTCCTTGGGCACGTGGTAGTCGCCGAAGCTGACCGCGTCCGCGTCGCCGTGCGCGCGGAACCGCACCTCAGCCGAGGTCCAGACACCAACCCCGGGCACCGACCGCAGCCGCCGGTCGACCTTGTCCGCCTCCAGCCCGAGGGTACGTTCCAGCGCCGGGGCCACCGCCGCCGCGTGGACGACGGTCCTCGCCCGCGCCGGGTCGATGTGCATCCGTAGCCACTCCCAGGACGGGATCGCCCGCAGCTGCTCCGGCGAGGGCTGGACCCACAGCTTGCGCGGCCCACCCTCCCCCGGCGCACGCTCACCGAAGCGGTGGACCAGCCGCCGGAAACCGGCGAAGGCCTCCTGGCCGGTCACCTTCTGCTCGATGATGGCGGGCACCAGCGCCTCCATCACCCGGCCGGTCTTCGGGACCCGTAGATGCTGCTGCCGACGGTGCACGCGGGCGATAACGTCATGGCGTGGCTCGAACCCACTCGGGTCGTCCTCGGCCCCGAGCATCCTGGGCAGCCAGTCCAGGACCCAGTCGGCCCCCGCGCCCCATGCCGCGCCGTGCACCTGCCCCTCGGCGGGACGCGCGCTGAGCCGCAAGGCGGCCGGGCCCAGCGGGGTGCGGATGCCGCGCCAGATGCTCCCGTCCGGGTCGAGGCGGTACGTCGGGTCCGCCGGGCCGCGGCGCAGCGTGGAGAGCACGGTGCTCACCGGACACGGCCACGCGGGCCGCCAGACACGCTCCTGCACCACGTCAGGCTACGTCTCGAGCGGTGGTTGGCGGGAGAATGGCGACATGCTGCTCAGCGACGTGGTGGAGGCCTCGGGCGCGGTCGGCGCGACCCGGTCCCGGAAGGCGAAGGTCGAGGCACTGGCGGCTGCGCTCCGGGCGGCGAGCCCGGACCAGGTGGAGACGGCCACGGCCTACCTGTCCGGTGTGCTGCGACAGCGCCGCACCGGGCTCGGTTGGCGCAGCCTGACCGACCTGCCACCACCTGCCCCGACGGCGAGCCTGGACATCGACGAGGTACATCGGACCTTCGAGCGCCTCAGCGAGGTGGCCGGCTCCGGCGCCCGGACGGTGCGTACCTCGCTGGTCGACGGCCTGTTCGGCCGAGCCACCGCATCGGAGCAGGAGTACCTGCGCAAGCTGGTTACCGGCGAGCTGCGCCAGGGAGCCCTCGACGGGCTGATGCTCGAGGCGATCGCGGTCGCCGCGGACGTGCCGGCCGCGGACGTGCGCCGGGCGGCGATGCTGGCCGGGGCGACCATCCCGGTCGCGGTCGCCGCCCTGAGCGACGGGGAGGCTGGGCTGCGGCGTTTCCGCCTTGAGGTCGGCCGGCCGCTACGACCGATGCTGGCCTCCAGCGCTGCCGACATCGACGCCGCGTTCGAGAGAGCGACCCCGGAGCGGGCACCGGTCGCCGTGGACCGCAAGCTCGACGGGATCCGGGTCCAGGCACACAAGTACGACGGGCGGGTGGCCGTGTTCACCAGGACGCTCGAGGAGGTCACCGAGCGGGTCCCCGAGGTCGTCGAAGCTGTCTCCGCCCTGCCGGTGACGACCGTGGTCCTCGACGGTGAGGCGATCGCCTTGGACGCATCGGGGCGGCCGCGACCGTTCCAGGAGACCGCTGCCCGGACCGCGAGCAGGGTCGACGTCGCGGCCCTGCGCGACAGGGTTCCGCTCACGTCGTACTTCTTCGACCTGCTGCACGTCGACGGTGCGGACCTCATCGACCGCCCCGGCCGGGAACGTTTCGACCGGCTCGCCGCGATCCTGCCGCCCGAGCTCCTGGTGCCGCGGCTCCTCACCTCCGACCCGGCGGCGGCGGCGATGTACTTCGCCGACACCGTGGCCGCCGGCCACGAGGGCGTGGTGGTCAAGAACCTGGAGGCCGGGTACGAGGCCGGGCGACGCGGGGCGAGCTGGGTCAAGGTCAAGCCGCGGCACACCCTGGACCTGGTGGTGCTGGCGGTGGAGTGGGGCAGCGGACGGCGCGAAGGCTGGCTGTCGAACATCCACCTCGGTGCCCGGGACCCCGAGACCGGAGGCTTCGTGATGCTCGGCAAGACGTTCAAGGGGATGACCGACGAGATGCTGCGCTGGCAGACCGAGCGGTTCCTGTCCCTGGAGACCAGCCGGACCTCGTACGTCGTGCACGTGCGACCCGAGCAGGTCGTCGAGGTGGCCTTCGACGGGATCCAGCGTTCCTCTCGCTATCCCGGCGGGATGGCGCTGCGGTTCGCCCGCGTGCTGCGCTACCGCGACGACAAGAGCGCGGACGAGGCCGACACGGTCGACACGGTTCGCTCACTCCAGGGTTGACGACCGCCCGAGGACGGCCTACTTCTCGACGATCGCGGTGACTCCTTGACCGCCGGCAGCACAGATCGAGATCACCCCGCGGCCCGAGCCCTTCTCGTGCAGCAGCTTCGCCAGCGTGGCCAGGATCCGCCCACCGGTGGCCGCGAACGGGTGCCCGGCGGCCAGCGACGAGCCCGCGACGTTGAGCTTCGAGCGGTCGATCGGCCCGAGCGGAGCGTCCAGCCCGAGCCGTTCCTTGCAGAAGATCGGGTCCTCCCACGCCTGCAAGGTGGCGAGCACCTGCGAGGCGAACGCCTCGTGGATCTCGTAGAAGTCGAAGTCCTGCAGAGCCAGGCCCTCGCGGTCGAGCATCCGCGCCATGGCGTAGGCCGGCGCCATCAGCAGCCCCTCACCGCCGTGCACGTAGTCGACGGCAGCCGTCTCGGCCGCGGTGAGGTACCCCAGCACCTCCCAACCCCGGTCCGCGGCGTACTCCTCCGAGGCGAGCAGGACCACCGAGGCGCCGTCGGTCAGCGGCGTCGAGTTCGCCGCCGTCATCGTCGCCGCCTCTCCCTTGCCGAAGACCGGCTCGAGCTTCGCCAGCTTCTCCACCGACGAGTCCGGCCGCAGGTTCTGGTCCCGGTCGAGGCCGCCGAACGGCGTGACGAGGTCGTCGAGGAGACCCCGGTCGTACGCCGCCGCGAGGTTGTGGTGGGAGGCGACCGCGATCTCGTCCTGCTCGCGACGGCTGATGTCCCACTCCACCGCGGTCAGTGCCGCGGACTCTCCCATCGACAGGCCGGTACGGGGCTCGCTGTTCTGCGGGACGGCGGGAGCGAGGTGCCCCGGGCGTACCTTCGCCAGCGCCGCCAGCCGACCCTGCAGCGTCTTCGCCCGGTTCGCCTCCAGCAGGATCTTGCGCAGCTTCTCGTTGACCGCGATCGGGGCGTCGGAGGTGGTGTCGGTGCCGCCGGCGAGGCCGACCTCGATCTGTCCGAGGGCGATCTTGTTCGCCACGGTGACCGCCGCCTGGATACCGGTGTCGCACGCCTGCTGGATGTCGTGGGCCGGGGTCTCCGGCGCGAGCCGCGAGCCGAGGACACACTCGCGGGTGAGGTTGAAGTCGCGTGCGTGCTTGAGCACCGCGCCGGCCACCACCTCGCCGAGCCGCTCGCCCTCGAGACCGTACCTGGTCACCAGCCCGTCGATCGCGGCGGTGAGCATGTCCTGGTTGGACATCTCGGCGTAGGCGTTGTTCGACCGCGCGAAGGGGGTCCGGTTGCCGCCGATGATCGCGACGCGACGGGCGTTGGCCTGCATGCAGTGTGCTCCTCGAGTGTCCAGAGAGGTACCGGTGTGTGCCTGTGCTGCTCCATCCTTTCCCCGCCGGCAGCGAAACCGAGCGTAGTGAGTGCCACGTCACGATAGGTGGACTGGGCGTGACCCGACTAGTTTCATGGGGGCATGCGCGATAGGTACCAGTCCCTGATCCACACGCCGACGGGTCAGCTGCTCGCCAAGAACCTCGGTCTGCCGAACCCGGTCCCGCTGGAGCGGTACCGCGTGGGAGACCCGCTCGTTGACGGCACCGTGCTCGTGGGGGGCGGCGGGGCACTCGAGAAGACGGTCGTCGCCGCGCTCGACGAGCTCGGCATCGCGGCAACGACCAGCACCGCCGCCGCCGACGACGAACAGCGCTTCAAGGGCATCGTCTTCGACGCCACCGGTCTCTCCTCCTCGGCTGAGCTCGTGCAGCTGCAGCAGTTCTTCAGCCCGCTGATGCGTCGCCTGGAGAGCTGTGCCCGCGTCGTGGTTGTCGGCACCCCGCCCGAGTCGACCGAGTCCAGGCAGGAGCGGGTCACCCAGCGGGCGCTCGAAGGATTCACCCGGTCCGTCGGCAAGGAGCTAGGCCGCGGATCCACGGTCCAGCTCGTGTACGCCGCCCCGTCGGCCCGTGACGACACGAAGGCGATCACGTCCACGCTCGCGTTCCTGCTCTCGACCAAGTCGGCCTATGTGAACGGACAGGTGATCCGGGTCGGCACGGGCACGACGAGCGCCGAGTACGTCGGCGACTGGACCAGGCCGCTGGCCGGCAAGCTCGCCCTGGTGACCGGCGCGAGTCGTGGCATCGGGGCAGAGATCGCCCGAGTGCTGCACCGCGACGGCGCGACGGTCCTGGGCGTCGACGTACCCCCGGCCGCCAGCGAGCTTCAGGCACTGATGCGCGAGCTCGACGGGGACCATCTCGCCCTCGACATCACCACCAAGGACGCACCCCAGCGGATCGCACGACACGTCAGGGACAAGCACGGCGGAGTCGACGTCGTCGTGCACAACGCAGGCATCACCCGGGACAAGAAGCTGGCCAACATGAGGCGGGAGGGTTGGGCGCAGACGCTCGCGGTCAACCTCACCGCTCCCGAGCTGATCACAGCGGAGCTGCTCGAGCAGGAGCTGGTCAACGCGAACGGGCGCATCGTGGGTGTCTCCTCGATCGCCGGGATCGCCGGCAACGTCGGCCAGACCAACTACGCCGCCTCCAAGGCAGGTGTGATCGGCCTGGTCGACTCCTACGCAGCCGACCTCGACCGAGGGATCACGGTCAACGCAGTAGCCCCGGGATTCATCGAGACCAAGATGACCGCCGCCGTGCCGGTGGTCGCCCGAGAGGTGGGCCGGCGGATCAACTCGCTGTCCCAGGGCGGGCTCCCGGTCGACGTCGCCGAGACGATCGCTTGGTTCGCCAATCCGGCATCGGGCGCGGTTAACGGCAACCTGGTGCGGGTGTGCGGCCAGATGATGCTGGGGGCCTGAGCATGGTGGGAGCGAAGCAGGACACGACCTCGGGCACGACACGCGAGGTCAGCGGAGCCCCGCCAGCCTTGCCGCTCTACCTGAAGGCGGCTCTGCCGTCGCTGCCCGGCGCCGCGCGGATCCCCGGGGTCCGCAAGACCGGTGCCGCCCTACCGCAGCTGACCCTGGTCCGGCACGACGTACCCGTCGACCGTTCCCACCTGATCGCCTACTCGCGGGTCTGCGGTTTCCGGGTCGGGCGGAGCCTCCCGCTGACCTATCCTCATCTGCTCGCCTTCCCGCTGCACATGCGGCTGATGACCGACACCCGGTTTCCGTTCCCGGTCCTCGGCCTGGTGCACGTCGAGAACACGATCACCGCCCACCGCGTGCTCTCACCGGACGAGAACCTGCAGGTCGGCGTGCGGGCTGAGGACCTGCGCGCCCATCCGAAGGGGCAGGCCTTCGACGTGGTCACCGACGTGCACTCCGGTGGCGAGCTGGTGTGGCACGAGACGTCGACGTTCCTGCGCCGCGGGCGGCCCACCGGTAGCGCGGCCGACACCGGGCGGACCTTCGAGGAGGTCACTGCTTCCGGCACCGAGTGGAAGCTGTCCGGCGACCTCGGACGCCGGTACGCCGCGGCATCGGGCGACCGGAACCCGATCCATCTCTACAGGCTGGCCGCGAAGGCGTTCGGTTTTCCACGTCAGATCGCGCACGGCATGTGGAGCAAGGCGAGATGTCTTGCTGCCCTCGAGGGCCGGCTGCCGGACGCCGTGACCGTCGAGGTCGCGTTCAAGAAGCCGATCCTGCTGCCGGGACGCGTCGGCTTCGGCTCCCAGGCCGTGCCCAGCGTCGGGGCAGCCGGCGACGTCTCGTATCGGGACTACGCGTTCTCGATGACCGACCCGAAGTCCGGTGCGCCACACGTCCTCGGCCGCACCACGAGCCCCACTACCTGATCCGCTCGAGTCCGAACTTCTTCGTCGTCACCGTGCCACCGGGGCTGCGCATGGCGTAGGTCGCCGTCGCCGGGGACCAGGTGGCCAGGTTCGTCCGGCCGTTGCCGTCCCAGTCACCGGGCACAGGAATGTCGCGACTCTTGCCGAAGGTGTAGGTCCGTGGAGCCGCGCCGATCGGCCGGTTCCGGATGGTGAACTGCCGGCTGCCCGGGTTGTACACGCCGATGTCGCTCATCCCGTCGCCGTTCCAGTCACCGGTGACCGGGAGCGAGCCGACGCTGCCCAGCTTGGTGACGCGGACGTCGCCAGCCGACACCCTCAGCCGGAACGTGGCTGTCGAGGGGCGCCACACGCCGACCTCGGTGGTCCCGTCCCCGTCCCAGTCGCCGGTGACCGGCACGTCGCTGCGCCATCCGTAGGTGAACTTGCGCACGCGGCCGTCCGAGGTGCGCAGCATCCACTCCTTCAGGCCGGGCCGCCGGACACCGACGTCGGTCTTCCCGTTCCCGTCCCAGTCGCCGACGACCGGGGTGTCGGCGCCGTAGCCCAAGGTGATCCGCAGCGGCTTGGCGCCCTCGCGGTAGATCCGGAAGACCCCGTTCCCGGGTGCGCGCCGGTAGACCGCCCACTCGTCGCCACCAGAGCCGTTGAAGTTGCCGGCCAGCGGCACGTCGGGGCAGTTGCGAGAGGTGAGCGTCGAGCCGAAGCTGTAGGCGCTCTGGTGGAAGTAGGGCCGCTGCACCTGGCTCCACAGCTTCTCCTCGAAGTGCAGGTGCGGCCCGGTCGACCCGCCGGAGGAGCCGACCAGCCCGAGCACGTGGCCCTGGTCGACGCGCTGTCCGGTGGTGACGTACTGGGCGTGCATGTGCGCGTAGAGGCTGTTGTAGCCGTCGCCGTGGTCGACGATGATGTACTGCCCGTAGCTGGTGGAACCGGTGTTGGCCACCCGGGTGACCACTCCCGGCGCCGTCGCGGTCACCAGATCCTCCAGGTCGTCGGGACGGTTGAAGTCGACCGAGTAGTAGCTCGGTGAGTGGCTCGACCGCGTGGACCCGACCCACTGCTGCCCACACGGGAAGGGCGATTCCCAGTCCGGCGCGGGCGCGGCGGCCGCGGGCCCGGCGCCCAGGACCCCCAGGACCAGAGCAGGTGGACAAGCCGCGGCGACCAGGCGTGAGAGACGCATCCCGAGGGTTCCCTTCGAGCCGGAGTGCGACACAGGCACCAGGGACCACAACTGCCCCATAGTGACAACTGCGCCACAAGACGCTCAACCGTAACCGAGCGCCGGCGCGTCTGTCACCGTTTTGGTGCGATTCAGTGGTAGCGACGGCCGCACGCCTGCTCGGGCGACGCTCGACGCTGCGAGGCGCGAGTCAGGAGCGGAGCCGGATCAGACCCTCTTGGGCGACCGAGGCGACCAGGACACCGTCGAGGGTGAACAGCCGGCCGATCGCCAGGCCTCGTCCACCGGACGCCGACGGGGACACCTGGTCGTAGAGCAGCCACTCGTCGGCGCGGAACGGCCGGTGGAACCAGATGGTGTGGTCCAAAGAGGCCGACTGCAGCTTCGGGTGGCCGATGTGCAGACCGTGCGGCACCAAGGCGGTGCCCAGCAAGGTCATGTCGCTGGCGTAGGTGAAGGCGGCCTGGTGCAGCAACCGCTCGTCACCGAGCTTGCCCGAGCCGTCTGATCCGGGCGAGGGGCTGACCCGGATCCACAACCGGGACTGCGAGGGATGGTCGCTGGACGGGATGCCGCCGCCGGGTCGGGTGTCCCCGACGTACCGCAGCTCCAGCACAGCCCACTCCCGCAGCCACTCCGCGACGCTGCCCAGCGACCGGCTGCGGAACAGCTCGCTGAGGTCGAGCGAGTCCTCGGGTGCCGACACCACCGGCATGACGTCCTGGTGGTCCAGGCCGTCCTCGGGCACCTGGAAACTGGCTGTCATGTAGTAGATCGCACGGCCGTGCTGTCGGGCGGCGATCCTGCGGGCGGAGAACGACCGTCCGTCCCGGATGCGCTCCACGTCGTAGACGATCGGCACCGCGGTGTCCCCCGGCCGCAGGAAGTAGCTGTGCAGCGAGTGCACCACGAGCGGGTCGGCGACCGTGCGCGCCCCCGCAACCAGGGCCTGGGCGGCGACCTGCCCGCCGAACACCCGTTGCAGCCGAGTGTCCGGCTGGGTGCCACGGAACAGGTTGACGTCGATGGCTTCGAGGTCGAGCAGCTCGATGAGCTCCCCGACGGAGGTGGGCACCCCTACTCCTCGGGGCGGTCGGGACGGTCCAGGCCGGCCAGGAAGCGCTCGAACTCCGCGCCGAGCTCCTCACCCGTCGGCAGGTCCTGTTCCTCGGCGAGCGGCAGCGTCGACTCGCGTCCTTCCTCGGCGCGCTGGAAGGCGTCGTACTGCTGCTCGAGGCCGGCCACCACCTCGCGCACCTCGCTGGAGTCCTCGATCTGCGCGGAGATCTCGGCCAGCTTCGCCTCGCCGGCCGAGCGAAGGTCCTCCAGGCTCGCCCACTGCAGCCCGGTCACCCTGGCCACGGCCTCGATCAGCGAGAGCCCAGCCAGCGGGTAGTCGAGCTGTGCGACGTAGTGCGGGATGTGCGCGACGAAGCCCATGGCGTCGTGTCCCCACTCTCCGAGGCGGAGCTCGAGCAGCGACTGCGCGCTGGTCGGGATCCTGATCTGTCCCTTCCAGATGTTCTCCGAGACGAGCAGCTCCGCAGAGGTGGCGTGGTTGGTGAGCATCACCGGCCGGGTGTGCGGCACCGCCATCGGCACGGCGCCCATGGACAAGGTGAGCTCGACGCCGAAGTGCTCGATGACCAGGCGGACCGCCCGGGCGAACGTCTCCCAGTGCGTGTCCGGCTCGGGGCCGTGCAGCAGCAGGTACGGCGTGCCCTCGGCGTCGTGGCTCAGCCGGACGACGAGGCGCGGAGCCTCGTAGGACTCGTAGTGGTTCTCGGTGAAGGTCATCGGCGGGCGACGTGCCCGGTAGTCGTAAAAGTCGTCGACCTCGAAGCTGGCCACCACGCGCCCTGGAGACTGTTCCAGGAGGTGCTTGGCGGCCAGGTTCGCGGCGTTCCCGGCGTCCAGGAAGCCGTCCAGCTGGTGGATCAGGTACGGCGCCGGCGCCTCGTCTCCGCGCTCTCGCAGCTCGGGCACGTCGTCGACGATGTGCACGAACCGCCCCGTCTCAGCCATGCCCCTACCCTATGGCGGAACGGGAGGGCCACAGGAGCGAGGTCGCCGAGGTGGTCCGGCCCGGTCCACCACGGAGCCGGGACGTCCGCGTCAGTGGCGCATCTTCTCCGACGTGTCCGGCTCGCTCGGCCCGCTCGGCCCATCCGGAGAAGCCTCGCCGAGACGGCTCTTGCGGTGGCCGTAGCCGAAGTACACGACCAACCCGATGGCCATCCAGATCAAGAACCGGATCCAGGTGTCTCCGGGAAGGGTGAGCATCAGGTAGAGGCACAGCAGGACTGCCAAGCCCGCCACCAACGGCGCCGCGGGCACCCGGAAGGCGCGCGGCAGGTCCGAGCGGGTCCGGCGCAACACGAGCACCCCGACGCTGACCAGGATGAACGCGAACAGCGTGCCGATGTTCACCAGCTCCACCAGTGTCTCCAAAGGCACGAAGCCGGCGATGGCCGCAACGGTGACTCCAGTGATTGCCGTGATCACGTACGGGGTGCCGAAGCGCGGGTGCACCTTCGACACCTGTCGCGGCAAGAGCCCATCTCGCCCCATGGCGAAAGCAACTCGGGTCTGGCCGAGCATCAGGATCATGGCAACGACGATCAGCCCGATGCAGGCGCCGATCGAGACCAAGTTTCCCATCCACTCGACTCCGACAGCATCGAAGGCGGTTGCCAACGGGGCTCCGTCGTTGGGGTTGATCCC
>CADCUJ010000007.1 GCA_902805855.1 uncultured Nocardioidaceae bacterium | reverse complement strand
GGTGCCTCGTCCACCCTGGTCGCCGTACTCGTTCTAACCGACGCCGGGACCGACGACAGCGCCTCGGTCTACCGGCGGATGTCGACTCTTCTGGTCGAGAAGCCGCCTGGCTTCGGCGAGGTCCTGCCGGGGCTGAGTGTGCCCGGGAAGATCGACAAGATGGGCTACAAGGGCGTCGACACCACCGAGCTGATCTTCGACGGTTTCCAGATCGACGCCGACCAGGTCCTCGGTAACGAGCCCGGCAAGGGCTTCTACCAGATGATGGACGGCGTCGAGGTCGGCCGCGTCAACGTGGCCGCCCGTGGCGCCGGCGTCGCGCTGCGCGCCTTCGAGCTCGGGGTGGCCTACTCGCAGCAGCGCGAGACCTTCGGCAAGGCGATCGCCGAGCACCAGGCGGTGCTGTTCCGGCTCGCCGAGATGGCGACGAAGGTCGAGGCGGCGCACGCGATGATGGTGCGCGCCGCCCGGATGAAGGACCGGGGGATGCGCAACGACCTCGAGGCGGGAATGGCGAAGTACCTTGCGTCGGAGTACTGCTCCCAGGTGGTCGAGGACTCCTTCCGGATCCACGGCGGGTACGGGTTCTCCAAGGAGTACGAGATCGAGCGGCTCTACCGGGAGGCGCCGATGCTCTTGATCGGGGAAGGTACCGCCGACATCCAGCGGATGATCATCGGCCGCCGGCTGCTCGAGGACTACAAGCTGCGCTGAGCGAGGGCAGTACGGTAGCGACCGTGAGCGCTGGAGCCGATATCGACGAACGGCGTCGCCGGGTGTTCCTGCACGTGGGCAGCCCCAAGACGGGCACCACGTTCCTGCAGCAGGTGCTGTGGTCACAACGCCGGATCGCCGAGGAGCAGGGTCTGCTGCTGCCGCTGTCGTCGTTCTTCGACCACTACCTGGCCTCGCTCGACGTACGAGGGCTGGCGCACCGGCCCGAGCACCCGTCCCGCGCGGCCGGGATCTTCACGAAGGCGGTCCGCGAGGCGAAGGCCTGGCCCGGCGACGTACTGATCTCGCACGAGCTGTTCGCCTCCGCGACGGTGGAGCAGGCGGGGCGTGCGATCGCGGCCTTCGGCGACGACGCCGAGGTACATGTCGTGCTCACCGCGCGCGACCTGGTACGGCAGATCCCTGCCGAGTGGCAGGAGCACCTCAAGCACCGCTCACGCAAGACCTTCGACGAGTTCGTCCGGGACCTCCAGGGCGACACCGACCACTCCAGCTGGTTCTGGAGGGTGCAGGACTTCGCTGACGTCACCGACCGGTGGGGCACCAGCCTGCCGCCGGACCGGGTGCACGTGGTCACCGTGCCTGCCTCGGGGGCGGACCCGGCAATCCTGTGGAGCCGGTTCGCCACGCTGCTCGGACTGCAGGCCGACGCGTTCAGCACCCAGCAATCCCGCTCGAACACATCGCTGGGTGCCGAGCAGGCGGAGCTGCTGCGGCGGGTCAACGCCACGCTCGGGCAGCGGCTGCCGTTGCCCGGGCCCTACGCGGCCGACGTGAAGAACGTCTTCGCCCAGCGCGTGCTCGCCCAGCGTCCGGGCGCGAAGCTCGGGCTGGACGCCGACGGGGTGGACTTCGCGATGCGCCGGTCCAAGGAGATCGTGGCGGACCTGCAGAGGCAGCAGGTCGACGTGATCGGTGATCTCGAGGAGCTGGTACCTCACCCGGACCCCATCTCAACCGGCACGGGCCCCATCTCAACCGGCACGGGCCCCATCTCAACGGGTGCGGGCCCCATCTCAACGGGGGCGGTGCCCGACGACGTGCTGCTGGCCGAGAGCATCGCCGCGCTGGTCGGTCTCCTCGACGAGCACCGGGCCCGACGCATCGAGCGGGACGCGGCCCGGCGTGAGCGCGATGCTCTGGCGGGTGACTTCAAGGAACATCCCGTCCGGTTCCTGCTGGTGCGGCTCAGCGAGCGGCGGCCGGCGCTGATGCGGCTGCGCCGCCTCTACCAGCGGCGGCGGGAGCTGAGGGCACGGCTGCAGCGGGTCCGGTCGAAGTCTTGACGCCGTGACGCCGTGATGGCCGAGTCGATGGCCGACCGGTTCCGGGAGCAGGCCGAGGCGTGTGGAGAGCTCGGCTCACCCATGTACGCCGAGCTGCTCGGACGCGCCGCCGACGACATCGAGGCCGGCGGGGCCGTCGCGGTGGTGCTGGCCGGCCACGAGCACGACCCCGGCCCGTCCGCGCTCGCACTCCGCCTGGCCGGGAGCGTGCACCGGCTGGTGCTCGAGCGACGCGCCGGCGCGCTGGCCGCCTTCTACCCGAGCGTGGGCGGCAGCTGGGACCTGGCCGGCGCCTGGCCCGCGTTCGAGTCGCTGCTCGACGAGAGCGCCCAGCAGGTCCAGGAGTGGCTGGACCGGCCGCCGCAGACCAACGAGGTCGGCCGCTCCGGGGCCCTCATCGGCGGGCTGCTGCGGATCGGCGAGAGCACCTCGCTGCCGGTGCGGTTGTTCGAGATCGGGTCCAGCGGCGGGCTGAACCTGCGCGCCGACCGGTTCTGGTACCGGCACCGCGACGGGTTCCAATGGGGACCCTCGACGAGCCCGGTGCGGTTCGAGGACGCCTGGAGCGGCACCCGGCTCAGCGCCTCACCCAGCCTGCGGCTGGTCGAACGGGTCGGCAGCGACGTCTCGCCGGTGGACGTGGGCACCACCCAGGGACGGCTCGTGCTGACGGCGTACGTCTGGCCGGACCAGCAGGTACGTCTGGAAAGGCTCCGGGCGGCCTTCGAGGTCGCCAGGCAGCAACCGGCGCAGGTACGCCGGGCGGATGCGGTGTCCTTCGTGAGCGACCTGGAACTCGTACCCGGCGCGACCACCGTCTTGTGGCACTCGGTGATGTGGCAGTACATGTCGCCGGACGACCAGCGGGAGGTGAGTGAGCAGATCGGGCGGCTGGCCGCGACGGCACGCGACGACATGCCGTTCGCGCACCTGTTCCTCGAGCCCACCCGGCGCACACCGGAAGCCGAGATCGAGTTCCTCGTCGTGCTCGAGCTGTGGCCGGGCGGCGGACGGCGTGTCCTGGGAACCTCGGCGCCGCACGGCCTGCCGACCACCTGGGACTGAACCGCCTCGACGCTCCGAGCAGCGGCGTGCGAGGGTTTGCGGGACAGCAAACGTGGAGGAGCGCCATGCCAGCCGAGAAGCCAGCGGAGAAGCCAGCCGAAAAGCCCGCCGACTCGGCCGGTGCGGGCAACGAGGACCTGAAGGCCAGCATGCGTGCGGCGCTCGAGCGCAAGCAGGCTCACGACCACCCGGACGACTCGGCGGGCCATCGAGCCAAGACGCACGGACCCGAGGTCGCCGGCGGGGCGGGACCGAAGATGCACCGGCGCAAGGCCGGGGGTGGCGGCGCCTGATGCAGTTCGGCCGCAGCTATGAGGAGTTCGAGGTCGGAGCGACGTACAAGCACTGGCCGGGCAAGACGGTCACCGAGTACGACGACCACCTGTTCTGCCTGCTCACCATGAACCATCACCCGCTGCACCTGGACCAGCACTACGCGCAGAGCTCGACACAGTTCGCCAAGAACGTCGTGGTCGGCAACTACGTCTACTCGCTGCTGCTCGGGATGAGCGTGCCGGACGTCTCTGGCAGGGCGATCGCGAACCTCGAGGTCGAGTCGCTGCGGCACGTGGCCCCGACGTTCCACGGCGACACGATCTACGGTGAGACGACCGTGCTCGACAAGTGGGAGTCGAGGTCGAAGGACGACCGCGGGGTGGTCCAGGTGGAGACGACCGGCTACAACCAGGACGGCACCGTGGTGTGCACCTTCCGGCGCAAGGTGATGGTGCCCAAGGACAGCTACCTGGACAGCCGTGGGGGCGATCAGCCGGGGCGGCCGACTCCGCAGCCCCGGTCCGAGTGAGAGTCGAGCAACGAGTGGAAGGGGTTTTCGTTGACTGACGACGCCTATCCGAGACCGCAGCTGGTCCGCGAGTCCTGGCTGGACCTCAGCGGCGAGTGGCAGTTCGCCTACGACGACGAGGACGAGGGGATCGCGGCCGAATGGCACCGGCGTGAGGTTCCGCTGGACCGGACGATCACCGTCCCCTTCCCGCCCGAGTCGAAGCTCAGCGGCGTCGGGGACACCTCCTACCACCCGGTGATGTGGTACCGCCGTGACGTGCGCCCGCCGGCTCTCGAGCCCGGTCAGCGGTTGCTGCTGCACTTCGGAGCCGTCGACTACCGCGCGACCGTCTGGGCAGACGGGGCACGAGTCGGCGAGCACACCGGCGGGCACACCCCGTTCACCTGTGACGTGACCGATGCGGCCACCGCCGGTGACGCGATGGTGCTCGTCGTCCGCGCCGAGGACCAGCCCCGCGACGTCAGCCAGCCGCGGGGAAAGCAGGACTGGCAGCCCGAGCCGCACGACATCTGGTACCACCGCACCAGCGGTATCTGGCAGCCGGTGTGGCTGGAGACCGTGCCGGCGACCTACGTCAGCGAGCTGCACTGGACGCCGGACCTGCCCGGTGCCCGGGTGAGCGCGGAGGTACGGCTGAACCGGGTGCCGACACAGCCTCTGACCCTGCACATCCGGTTGAGCAAGGGCGAGAAGGTGCTCGCTGAGCACACCGTCTCGGTCACCGAGCAGCTCACCCTCACCGACATCTCCTTGCCTGTCCTGCGGCACCAGCGGGAGCGGAACGAGGTGCTGTGGCGGCCGAGGCAGCCCAACCTCGTCGACGCCACGGTGGAGCTTCGCGACGGCGGGTCCGTCGTCGACGACGTCACCAGCTACCTGGGGCTGCGCTCGGTCGCGGTGGAGGACGGCCACCTGCTGGTCAACGGAGGCCGCACGTACCTGCGCAGCGTGCTGGCCCAGGGCTACTGGCCGGAGTCGCACCTGGCAGCACCGGACGTGGCTGCGCTCCGGCGCGAAGCCGAGCTGGTCAAGGAGCTCGGCTTCAACGGGGTGCGGGTGCATCAGAAGGTGGAGGACCCCCGCTTCCTGCACTGGTGCGACCGGCTCGGCCTGCTCGTGTGGGGCGAGATGCCGAGTGCGCTCAGCTTCGACAGCGGTGCGGCCGAACGCCTGACCGCGGAGTGGCTCGAGGTGATCCGGCGCGACCGCAGTCATCCCTGCGTCGTCACCTGGGTCCCGTTCAACGAGAGCTGGGGGATCGACGACATGGCCACCGACCCGGTGCAGCGCAGCTTCGCGGTCGCGCTCTACCACCTGACCAAGGTGGTCGACCCGACCCGTCCGGTGATCGGCAACGATGGGTGGGAGCACACCGAGACCGACATCTGGTCGGTGCACGACTACGCGCCGACCGGCCGCCGGCTGCGTCAGCGCTACGGCAGCCGGGCGCGGGCCGACCACATGCTCCGCGAGGGCCAGGTGAACAACCGGCAGATCCGGCTGGCCGGGTCGGCGGACCGGGGCCAGCCGGTGATGCTCACCGAGTTCGGCGGGGTGCGCTTCGACGCCGGCAGAGGTACCTCGGAGGGCTGGGGCTACTCCGAGGTCGGTTCCGCCGACGCCCTGGTCGAGCGGCTGAGGGACCTGGTGGAGGCGGTGCTCGACAGCCCGGCCCTGACCGGCTTCTGCTACACCCAGCTCACCGACACCGAGCAGGAGACCAACGGCCTGCTCACCGAGGCGCGGGAGCCCAAGGCGCCGATCGGGCAGATCCGGAAGGTGTTCTCGCGCGCTCGCGGCGCACCGATGGACGCCGAGGACGGGACCAAGCCTGCCGGCAGGTGGCGGCCACGGCTGCGTGGCCGGTGACGCCGGCCGCGACCCAGCGGACCCGGCAGCCGCGGCGGCGGACCCAGTAGCCGCCCCAGCAGCCGGCGCACCGGCCACCCGGGGCACACTGTGCGCATGGCGCGCTCGAGGATCCTGGCAATCATCCAGGCAGGCGGCTCCGGCTCCCGGCTCGACGTGCTCACCCGGGAGCGGGCCAAGCCGGCCCTGCCGTTCGCCGGCGTCTACCAGCTGGTCGACTTCCCGTTGTCCAACCTGAGCAACAGTGGCATCGACGACGTCTGGCTCTCCGTGCAGTTCCAGGCGGGGTCGCTGCTCGAGCAGGTCGGCAACGGCCGCCCCTGGGACCTGGACCGGAACATCGGAGGCTTCCGGCTGCTGATGCCCGAGGAAGGCACCGGCTCGGCGGAGGAAGAGGGCTTCGCGGCCGGCAACGCCGACGAGCTGTTCCGGATCCGCGACCGCATCCGCAGTCATGGTCCGGACCTGGTGATCGTGTGCAGCGCCGACCACGTGTACCGCTTCGACTTCGCCGACGCCCTGGCCACCCACCGGAGCAAGGATGCCGAGTGCACGGTGGTGACCACCGAGGTCTCGCGGGCGGAGGCCTCCAGCCACGCAACGGTGGAGGTGAACCGGCTGGGCCGGGTCACCGCGTTCGACTACAAGCCGAGCCGCGCCAAGACCGGCACCGTGTCCACCGAGATCTTCGTCTACGACCCGAAGGTGCTGCTCCCGGTCGTCGAGCAGCTGCGGCTCGAGCGCTCCGGTGAGGCCGGCCGAGGTGACACCGGTCTGGGCGACTTCGGCGAGCACCTGCTGCCGCGGCTGGTCGAGCGGGGCAAGGTCTACGCGCATCCGATGCCCGGCTACTGGCGCGACCTGGGCAAGCCGGAGAGCTACCTCGCGGGCCACTTCGACCTGCTCGAGGGCGACGTGGGCCTCTTCGACGACCACGATTGGCCGATCTTGAGCATGCAGCCGCAACGGCCTCCGGCGCGTGTCGTCGCGGGCGCCCAGGTGGAGGACAGCCTGCTCAGTCCTGGCAGCGTCGTCCGGGGCACGGTGCATCGCAGCGTGCTGGGGCCAGGGGTAGAGGTCGAGGAGGGCGCCTCGGTGCGGCACAGCGTGATCGCCGCCGACGTCGTCGTCGAGGCGGGGGCCAGCGTCGCCTGGTCGGTCGTGGACGCGGGGAGCCGGATCCACAGCGGCGCGGTCGTCGGCGACACCGCCGCGGACAAGCTCGACCCGGAGCGGATCACCCTGGTCGGTCGCGACAGTGCCGTCGGCTCCGGCACCGAGATCGCACCTGGGGGACGCCTCGAGCCGGGGACGACAGGGTGACCGGGCCCGGGGAGCAGGAGAGCCAGGAGCTGTGGCTGGTCCGGCACGGCGAGACCGAGTGGAGCCGCGAGCACAAGCACACGTCCCACACCGACCTCCCGCTGACGGAGAACGGGGCGCGGCTGGCGCGCGGCCTGCGGGAGCGTCTTGGTGAGGAAGCCTTCGACATGGTGCTGACCAGCCCGCTGGTCCGCGCCCGGCGTACCGCCGAGCTGACGGGGTTCGACGACGCCACCGACGACCCCGACCTGGTCGAGTGGGGGTACGGCGACTACGAGGGCGTCACCACGGCCGAGATCAGGCGCACGGTCCCGGGCTGGAGCGTCTGGACCCACGAGTCGCCCGGCGGGGAGAGCGCCGAAGAGGTGAGCCGGCGGCTGGACCGGGTCGTCAGCCGGGTCCGTGAGCGCAGCGGCAGGACGCTGGTGTTCGGCCACGGACACGCCCTGCGTGCGCTGACGGCGCGCTGGCTGGAGCAGCCGGTCGCGGCTGGGCGGCACTTCGTCCTGGACACCGGGACGATCTGTGTGCTCGGTTACGAGCGGGAGACGCCGGTGGTGTTGCGCTGGAACTCTGCAGGCTGAGGCCCCGGTAGCACGCCCCAGGCCTCGAGCTCGGCGACCAGGCCGGGGGAGCACTCCAGCTCTCGCACCTGGGCCGGGGTGAACCAACCGACCTCGACCGCGTCGTCGCCGGGGCGTACGTCGCCCGGCGCGCTGTCCTCGGCAAGGGTGCAGCGGTAGTCCCGGATCTCGTACACCGCGCCGTCAAGGCCGTCCCGCACGACGCTGCCGGCCAGCTCACCGATCTCGACCAGCAGCCCGGTCTCCTCCAGAAGCTCCCGGACGGTGGCCTCGGCGTCGGACTCGCCCACCTCCTTGCGGCCTCCGGGCACCGACCAGCAGCCCTTGGCCGGTTCGGTCCCCCGCCGGACCATCAGCAGCCGGCCGTCGCTGACGACGATGCCGCCCACGCAGCCGACCCGGACCCGATCCACGCAGCCGACCCTACGTGCTGCCCGGCCGGACCCGGTTGACGCCGACACCCGGCTGGCAGCAGCGTGGCCCCATGGCTCTGGAGGCCAGCTGTCCGCGCTGCTCGTCACCGGTGAGCAGCGACGACGACGGCTGGCGATGCGACGACCATGGTCCCATCGTCCCGCTGTGGCGTCCTCGCGGCGCCGGCTATGAACCGTTGACCGAGCACCTGCTTCAGTGCGTTGACTTCCCGACGTGGCTCCCGTGGCCGCTGAGCCCCGGCTGGACGGTCACCGACTTCGGCTGTGTGGGAACGCCCGGCGGTGCGACCCTCGCCTCGTTCATCTCGTGCAGGGGCACCAGCGACCTCGACGGAATCGTCGAGCTGTCGGTGGTGACCGAGGAGCCCGGGGTCGGGCTGGGGGCCCGGCACGCCGGCGTGCACCGCAGCGACCCCGGCGAGGAGATCATGTCGGCCGCACCGCACGTGAAGGTGCGCCTGGGCGGCCACCCGACCCCGTTGTGGTCGGTACCGACCTGGCAGAGCACGGCGACCTTCGATCGCTCGGTCTTCGCCGGTGAGGCGCACGGACGCTGGCTGTGGCTGGTCCTGCGGCCCGCCTCGGCGGCGCTGCTGCTCAGCGACGAGTGGATACTGCTCGACGTCAACGGGCTCGGCCCCGAGCTCATCGACGTGCCCTTCGGAGAGAACCCACCGCCATGGTGAACCCGCCACCAGGAGACCCGGCCACGGACCTGTCGCCACCGGTGACCTCCGTCGTGCTCCCGCTGCCGTTGCGGGAGTGCTGGCCGTACCTCCGGGAGCCCGAGCTGGTGCGCGAGTGGCACGGGTGGGAGTACGACGGCCTCGACGCCGAGATCGAGGAGATCTTCGGTGGCGCGAGGCTCAGCGAGGACCACCGCACCATCGGCCTCGGCACCCACCTGTTCAACCTGTTCGAGGAGGACGAGACCACCCGGGTCGACGTGCACCGCCTCCCGTTGCCGCCCGACGACGAGTGGGCACGGTACCTGCCCGACATCGACGAGGGCTGGACCAGCTTCTTGCAGCAGCTGCGGTTCAAGCTCGGTCGCCACCGCGACGACCGGCGGCAGACCATGTCCTTCGCCGGTGCCCCGAAGGACCCCACCATCGCCCCGGTCCAGTGGCTGGGGCTCGGCCAGCTGGCACTGCAGGAGGTCGGAGCCCCGTACGGCGCCACCGTAGGCCCGGGGGACGCGCTGACCGGGACGCTGTGGTTCGTCTCGCAGAACCAGGTCGGGCTCACCGTCGACGACTGGGGGGACGGCCTGCTGGTGGCCGGCAACGGACCCGCTGGCGGCCCGCCGTACACCGGCAGCCAGGTCATCCTCACCACCTACGGCCTCGATGAGCGCCGACGCGAGGAGATGGCGGGCCGATGGACTGCCTGGTGGGGCCGGCACTTCGAGCAGCCGCCGGGCTGACGCGCCCGGCAGGAGCATGCGCACTGACGGCGCCAACTACGCTGCTGTCGTGCGCATCGACCTGCACAGCCACAGCAACTACTCCGACGGAACCGCGTCACCTGCGGAGCTGGTGCGTCACGCCCGCGAGCTCGAGATCGACGTGCTCGCGATCACCGACCACGACACCACCGAGGGCTGGGACGAAGCTGCGGACGCGGCGAGAGGTGAAGGCGTCGCGCTGGTGCGCGGCATCGAGATCAGCTGTCGGCACGCGGACCACGGTGTGCACCTGCTCGCCTACCTGCCCGACCCGACGTACCCGCCGCTGGCCGCGGAGCTCGAACGGGTGCTGGACGGGCGCAACGCGCGGCTCCCGGCGACGCTGGACAAGCTCCAGGCGATCGGCGTCGACATCGACGAAGACGACGTCCGAGCCTGCTCCGGGCCGGCGGCCGCCACCGGGCGTCCCCACGTGGCCGACGCGATGGTCGAGGCGGGCGTGGTCCGAGACCGAACCGAGGCGTTCGAGCGCTACCTCGGACCGAAGGGGCCGGCCTACGTGCGCCGGTACGCAGCCGACCTGACCGAGATGCTGGAGACCGTGTCCGCGGCGGGGGGCGTGAGCGTGATCGCCCACCCGTGGACGAAGCGGCACAACCAAGACGCGCTGGACGCGGAAGGGCTCGCCCGGCTCAAGGACGCCGGACTCGCCGGGATCGAGGTGGACCACGAGGACCACGGCAGCCGCGAGCGCGAGGTCCTGCGGAGCATCGCGCGCGACCTCGATCTCGTCGCCACCGGCTCCAGCGACCACCACGGCGACGGCAAGCGCGGTCACGAGCTCGGGTGCAACCTGACGCTGCCCGAAGCCTACGATCGGCTGCTCGACCTCGCCGAGAAGTCCGCGGCCGCCTCGGGCCGCAAGACCCCAGAGGTGGTCCGGTGACCGGTCGGCTCCGCTAGCGGCCGAGTCCCTGCAGTCGTGCCTGGAACGCAGTCGGGGTGCCTCGGGCGAGCGCGCTGAGCACCTTGTACCTCTTGCTCGGGATCGACAGCGACCGGCCGCGCTCGAGATCGCAGAGCGCGTCGCGGACGAGCCGGTCGGCGTCCAGCCACATCCACCACGGCGCCGACCCGCGTCCCACTCCCATCCGCTCGTGGAACTCGGTGCGCACGAAGCCTGGGCACAGCGCCATCGCCCGCACCCCCTGCTGCCGGTAGGACAGGTCCAGCCACCGAGTCAACGAGGTGACGTAGGCCTTCGCGGCGCTGTAGGTCCCCCGGTGCAGGAGACCGGCGACACTGGAGACGTTGATGATGCTTCCGCTGCCGCGGGCGACCATCGCCCGGGCGGCGGCGTGGCTGAGCCGGAGCACCGCGGTGACCAGCACGTCCAGCAGCCCCTGCTCCGCCTCCACGTCGTTGTCCAGGAACCGTCCCCGGAGGCCGTGACCGGCGTTGTTCACCAGCAGGTCGACCGGCCGCGTCGTGTCGCCGAGACGGTCCTCCACCACCGCGAGCGCGGACCGGTCGGCCAGGTCGGCGGGAAGCACCTCGACGTTCACCCGGTGCTCCGCTCGCAGCTGCTCGGCCAGCTCGTCGAGCCGCTGCTTGTCGCGGGACACGAGCACCAGGTCGTGCCCCCGCGCGGCCAGCGCCTGGGCGAAGCTGCGACCGATGCCCGCCGTCGGACCGGTGATCATCGCGGTGGGCACGTGGCCACCCTAGGTCGGGCCGCTGTCGGTGGTGCCACAATGACCCGCGTGAGCCCACGGACCAATGTGCTGGCGGTCGCCAACCAGAAGGGTGGCGTGGCCAAGACCACGACCGTCGCCTCCCTGGGTGCCGCACTCGTCGAGCTGGGCAGCAGGGTGCTGATCGTCGACCTCGACCCCCAGGCCTCCCTCACCTTCTCCCTCGGTGTCGACCCGGAGGACGTGGAGCTGTCGGCGCACCACGTGCTGACCAAGGGGGTGGACCCGAGCGAGGTGATCCTGGAGACCGAGGATGGCGTGGACCTGCTCCCGGCGACGATCGAGCTGGCCCGGGCGGAGGCCGACCTGCTGACCCGGACCGGTCGCGAGCACGTGGTCAAGACGGCTCTCGAGGAGCTCGAGGACCGACCGGAAGGCTCGTACGACTGGATCCTGCTCGATTGCCCGCCCTCGCTCGGCATCCTCACCGTCGCGGCACTGACCGCTGCCCGGGCGGTGCTGATCCCGCTGCAGTGCGAGACGCTGTCGCACCGCGGCGTCGGCCAGCTGCTCGACACCGTGCACGACGTCCGCCGCTTCACCAACCGTCGGCTTCAGGTGTGGGGGGTGCTGCCGACGTTGTACGACGGCCGCACCAACCACTCGCGAGCGGTGCTGGAGAGGATCTCGCAGGACTACGACCTCGACGTGTTGGAACCGCCGATCCCGAAGTCGATCCGCTTCGCGGAAGCACCTGCGGTCGGACGGTCGATCCTGAGCACCAGTCGACGCCATCGCGGCGCCGACGCCTACCGCGAGGTTGCGGCGAACCTGACCGCGAAAGTGCGCTGACTGACCTACGATGGCCGATATGTCACGAAAGCCAGAGGGCGCGGGGCGCGCGGTGCGGCCGCGGTACCGGCGGATCGCAGCGGCCGGTGCCGCCTGTGTCGTCACGCTGGTCGCGGTGCTCGGCGGGGTCGGCGTGATCTCGGTCGACGGCGGCCCCCAGCCCGCGTACGCGGGCACCATCCGAACCCAGTCGGGTGCCTCTGCGCAGGCCGGCGCGCTGGCGATCACGGGCCTCGGCTCGGTGTTTGCGCAGCTGCCGCGGGATCTGCGGCCGCCCTCGCCCGAAGGGGACGCGGTCGAGCAGGAGGAGAAGGCCCCGGCCGTCCCCGGCCTGCCGGCCCGCTCGGGTCACGGCAAGCGCGTCGTCTTCGACATCGGGGACCAGCGCGTGTGGCTGGTCAGCGCGAGGGACAAGGTACGTCGCACGTACCTGGTCTCCGGCAGCCTCACCGACAACCTCGGACCGGGCAGGTACTCGGTCTACTCGAAGTCGCGGCACGCCATCGGCATCGACGACTCGGGGACGATGCAGTACATGGTGCGCTTCACCCAGGGGGAGA
>CADCUJ010000006.1 GCA_902805855.1 uncultured Nocardioidaceae bacterium | reverse complement strand
TCGGCGATTCAGGCGCGCCCAGCGTGGAAGCGGGCAGGCCGCGGATGGATGCGTCGAGCACCTCCACCGTGTGCACCATCCCCATCGGGTGACCGGACCGCTCGATCGCGGAGGTGACCTGCATGAGGCAGCCGGGGTTGGCGGTGACCAGCACCTGCGCACCGGTGGCCACGATGTTCTCGGCCTTGCGGTCGCCGAGCTCGCGGGCGGGCTCGGGGTTCATGATGTTGTAGATCCCCGCCGAGCCGCAGCAGATCTCCGACTCCGAGATCTCCTTCAGCTCGAGGCCGGGGATGTCACGCAGCAGCTGTCGGGGCTGCTGGCGCACCCCCTGTGCGTGGGCGAGGTGGCAGGCGTCGTGGTAGGCGATCGTCGTCTCGAGCGGGTGCCTCTTCGCGACCGGCCCGAGCTCGACGAGGACCTCCGACACGTCTCGTACCTTCTCCGCGAAAGCCTCGGCGCGCTCGGCGTACGCCGGGTCGTCGGCGAGCAGCTCGGCGTACTCCTTCATGGTGGAGCCGCATCCCGCAGCGTTGACGACCACGTAGTCGACGTCCGCGGCCTGGAAGGCGTCCACGATGTCGCGAGCGAAGCTCTGCGCCTCTGGCTCTCGTCCGTTGTGCACCGAGAGGGCACCGCAGCAGCCCTGGCTCCTGGGTACGACCACGTCGCAGCCCTCGGCCTGCAGCACCCGTGCGGTGGCGGCGTTGACGCCCGGGAAGAACGCCCCCTGCACGCACCCGGTGAGTAGCCCGACGGTCGCCCGCCGGGTGCCTGACGCATGGATCTGGTCCGGCAGCCGCTCGGGTCGACCCAGCCGCGGGGCGAGGTTCTGCATGGCAGCCAGCTGTGGCGACATGCGTTCCAGCAGGCCGGCGCTGCGCATCCGGCGGTCCAGCCCGGTGCGCTGCAGCACCCGCAACGGGCCACGCACGAGCCGCAGCCGTCGCGGATAGGGGAACAATGAGAACACCAGGCCTCGCAGGGCCCGGTCCTTGCGGCTGCGCACGTGGTTGCGCTCGACCTGGGCTCGGGTCTGCTCGATGAGCCGGTCGTACTGCACCCCCGACGGGCACGCCGTCACGCACGCCATGCAGCCCAGGCACGCGTCCCAGTGCGAGACCATCGAGTCGGTCATCGGGTCGCCCTCGAGGCCCTGCTTCATCA
The DNA here is from genome assembly GCA_902805855.1 of uncultured Nocardioidaceae bacterium. Lineage (GTDB taxonomy): Bacteria > Actinomycetota > Actinomycetes > Propionibacteriales > Nocardioidaceae > Nocardioides_C. The sequence goes on along the minus strand of CADCUJ010000006.1, from coordinate 11,765 downwards.
GGTAGATCCGCCCGCGCGGCGAGTCCATCTCCTCGCCCCACAGCACGTACGTCGGGCACGTCGGCAGGCAGAAGCCGCAGTGCACGCAGTCGCCCACCAGGGCTGCGTCGGGTGGGCGCAGCTCGTCAAAGGCGCCGCCCGGTGCCGCCGCCTCGCCGTAGTCGATGATGCTGCCCATCTCGCCGAGAGCGTCCGCGCTCGTGTCGGACTCCCGGGTGGTGCCTGCGGTGTGGTCGCTCATCGCGCTCTACATCCCTCCCACGAATCGCCCGGGCGAAAGCCGGTGGTCTGGGTCGAACTGGTCCTTGACGCGCCGCATCAGGTCCAGCGCGGGCACCGGTCCCCAGACACCCTCGGGACCGAGATCACGCTTGACCTCGGCCGGCCCGTCGAGCACGACGACGGTGCCACCGTGCCTGCCGCACACCTCACGCAGCCGGGTCACCGCTGCGGTCGTGGTGACTGCATCGGAGCCGAGCGCGCCGTACAGCACACCCGCGCCTCCGGAGCCGCGAACCCGTACCTCCGCGTCTCGTGCCACCTCGAGCACGTCGGACAGCCCAGACAGCACGCAGGTCAGCTTGAGCGCGGTCTCGCCCTGCTCCCACGGGTACGCCGCCCAGCCGGTCGGCGCCTCCTCGGACGTCACCGACGCGGCGCCGAGCAGCTCGGCGACTGTCGCTGCGCGGCCGTCGCCAGCGTCCGCGCGGCCCTCGAGCAGCACCTGTACGGCACCGTCGCCGGGCGCGGACCACTCGACCTCGACGGCTGCCGGGACCGCCTGGGAGTGCACGACGGCGTGCACGGCCTCCGCGGCCTCGGCGGCGGTGGAGACCGGCATGCTGACCCAGCGCTGCACCTCGGCGAGCGGGTGCAGCCGGAAGATCGCCTCGACGACGACACCGAGGGTGCCGAACGACCCGACCACCAGCTTGCCCAGGTCGTAGCCCGCGACGTTCTTCACGACGCGACCACCGGCCTTGGCGACCACGCCGTCAGCGCGCACGACGGTGATGCCGATGAGCAGGTCACGGGCAGTGCCTGCGGCAAGTCGCCGGGGGCCGCTGGCGTTGGTGGCCACCGTGCCGCCGATCGTCGCGCCGATCATGGTCTCGTCGACCGCGAGCCGCTGCCGCCCCTCGGCGACCACCCGCTGCACGTCGGAGAGCCGGGCTCCCGCCTGGGTCTCGACGATCAGGTCTCCGGCCTGGTGGTCGAGCACGCGGTCCATCGCGCTGACGTCCACGACGAGGTCCACGCTGCGTGGGCGAAGGCCCCAGGAGAGCTTCGTGGCACGGCCGCGTGGCGTCACGGTCAGCCCGTGCTCGGCTGCGGTGCGCAGGAGGGCGGACACCTGCTCGGTCGACGCGGGGCGCGCGACCAGGCCGGGTGCGACGCCGTCGACGAGATCGTCCTCTCCTCCGGGGACGACGTCCTCACACGCGGCCGACACGGCGTCGCGCGCGGTCCTCTCGAGTGTGCTGCGCATCAGAAGACTTCGGCCAGGCCGGCTTCTTGAAGCGGGTGGGTGTCCTTGTGCCGGCCGGGGACCTCGCCGCACAGCCGGGGAGTCGGGAACACCTTCCCCGGGTTGGAGATGTTGGCGGGATCGAACGCGCAGCGGACCATCTGCATGGTGTCCAGGTCGTCATCGTCGTACATCCGGGTCATGTACTTCGACTTGTCGACGCCGACGCCGTGCTCTCCGGTGATCGACCCGCCGTGCTCGATGCACAGGTCGAGGATCGCGCCGCTCACCTTCTCGGCGGCTTCGCCGGCGCCCTCGACGGAGTCATCGAAGAGGACGAGCGGGTGCAGGTTGCCGTCGCCGGCGTGGAACACGTTGGCCACCCGGACGCCGGACTCCTCCGAGAGCCGGGTCATCTCGCGCAGCACCTCGGGCAGGGCCGTCCGCGGGATCACGCCGTCCTGGACGATGTAGTCGGGGCTGATCCGGCCGACCGCGGCGAAGGCCGACTTGCGACCCTTCCAGATCAGCGCCCGCTCGACCGGATCGGTGGCCAGCCGCTGCTCGAAGGAGCCGTTCTCGCGGCACAGCCGTTCGACCTCTGCGTACTCCTGCTCGACTTCGATCGCCGCGCCGTCGAGCTCGATCACCAGCACCGCACCGGCACCTTCGGGGTAGTTGCAGTGCACCGCCTCCTCAGCGGCCGCGATGGCCAAGGCGTCCATCATCTCGATGGCGGCGGGCACGATGCCCGCGGCGATGATCGCCGACGTGGCCGCCCCGGCCTGGTCCGTCGACTCGAAGCCGACCAGGACGGTGCGCACCTCCTCAGGCAGCCGGGTCAGCCGGACCGTCGCGGAGGTGACGATGCCGAGCGTGCCCTCGGACCCGATGACGGCGCCGAGCAGGTCGTAGCCGGGGGCATCGGGCGCGTCGGTGCCGAGCTCGACGACCTCGCCCTGCGGCGTGACGAACTCGGCTGCGAGGACATGGTTGGTGGTGAAGCCGTACTTCAGGCAGTGCGCGCCACCGGCGTTCTCCGCGAGGTTGCCGCCGATGGAGCAGATCAGCTGGCTGGACGGGTCGGGGGCGTAGTAGTAGCCGTCGGGTGTCGCAGCCTTGGTCACGTCGAGGTTGACCACCCCTGGTTCGACGACCGCGCGCTGGTCGGCCCGCCGCACCTCGCGGATGGTGCGCATGCGCGAGGTCACGATGAGCACGCCGTCTGCGTGCGGCAGTGCTCCCCCGGAGAGCCCGGTGCCCGAGCCCCTTGCCACGTAGGGGATCTGGTGCGCCGCGCACGCGCGCACGATCTCGGCCACCTGGTGCGCGTCGTCGGGGAGCACCACCAGCCCTGGAGTGACGCGGTAGTGCGCGAGCCCGTCGCACTCGTAGGTCCGAAGGCGGGTGTGGTCGGCGATGACGGACTCGGGCGGCAGCAGCTCTTGGGCCCGATGAGCGACGGCTGCCAGCCCCTCGGCCGGCCGAGGCACTCGAGCAGGGTCGCGCGCCGGCTCACCCACGACTACGCCCGCGCCTTCCTCATCGCCCTGCGGCGGTGCAGGACCGGCTCGGTGTAGCCGCTGGGCTGCTCGGCGCCCTCGAAGATCAGCTCGCGTGCGGCCTGGAAGGCGTCACCGTCGAAGTCCGGGGCCATCGGCGTGTAGCCGGGGAGGTCGGCGTTCTGCTCGTCGACCACCTGCGCCATCCGGCGCAGGGTCTCGTCGACCTGCTCGTGGCTGACCACCTCGTGCTGCAGCCAGTTCGCGACGTGCTGCGCTGAGATCCGGCAGGTGGCCCGGTCCTCCATCAGCGGCTCGCCCGTGATGTCGGGGACCTTGGAGACGCCGACGCCCGCGTCGACCCACCGCACGACGTACCCCAGCAGGCTCTGGCAGTTGTTGTCGATCTCCTGCTGCCGCTCCTCGTCCGACCACGAGGTCGGGTCGCCCAGCGGGATCTGCAGCAGGTCGGCCCGCGACGAGCGCACACCGCCGGCACGCAGTTCCTCCTGCCGGGCCCGGACGTCGACCTGGTGGTAGTGCAGCGCGTGGATGGTCGCCGCGGTAGGAGACGGCACCCACGCGGTGCTGGCCCCGGCCTCGGGGTGGCCGACCTTGGCGTCGAACATGTCCGCGAGGCTGTCCGGCGCCGGCCACATGCCCTTGCCGATCTGCGCGTGCCCGAGCAGGCCGCAGGCCAGCCCGATGTCGACGTTGGAGTCCTCGTAGGCCTTGATCCACGTCTCGGACTTCATGGCACCCTTGCGGACCACCGGACCGGCCAGCATCGAGGTGTGGATCTCGTCGCCGGTGCGGTCCAGAAAGCCCGTGTTGATGAAGGCCACGCGGTCGCTGGCGGCCTTGATGCAGGCCTTGAGGTTCAACGTCGTCCGCCGCTCCTCGTCCATGATCCCGATCTTGATGGTCCGGGGCGAGAGCCCCAGCAGCCGCTCGACGCGCTCCATCAGGGTGACGGTCAGCGCGACCTCGTCGGGGCCGTGCATCTTGGGCTTCACGACGTACATCGAGCCCGTGCGGCTGTTGGCCAGCTCGGACTCGCCGCGCAGCTCGCGCACGCTGCCGAGCGCGGTGACCAGCGCGTCGAGGAACCCCTCGGGCACCTCGTTGCCGACGCGGTCGAGGACGGCGTCGGTGGTCATCAGGTGCCCGACCTGCCGGATGAACAGCAGCGCCCTCCCCGGCAGGGTCACGGTGTCGCCGGACGGGGCGGTGACGGTGCGGTCCGGGTTCATCGCCCGGGTGAACGTCCTGCCGCCCTTGGTGACCTCCTCGGCGAGGGTGCCCTGCATCAGCCGCAGCCAGTTGCGGTAGCCGAGCGCCTTGTCCTCACCGTCGACGGCCGCGACCGAGTCCTCGAGGTCCATGATCGTGGAGACCGCGGACTCGAGCACGAGGTCCTTGACACCCGCCGCGTCCGTGGCGCCGATCGAGTCCTCGGGGTCGATGGCTACCTCGACGTGCAGGCCGTGGTGCACGAGCACGACAGCCTCCGGCCCCGCCCGGTCACCGCGGTAGCCGACGAGCTGGGACGCGTCGGCCAGACGCAGGACGTCCTGCTTGACGGTGACGGCAAGCCCTTCGTCGTCGACGGCGTACGCCGAGGCGTCGGCATGGGAGCCGCCTTCGAGCGGGAAGTGCTGGTCGAGGAAGGCGCGACCACGGGCGATGACCTCGTCGCCGCGGGTCCGGTTGTAGTCCCCGCCCGGCGCCATGTCGCCGCCCTGGGGCACCACGTCGGAGCCGTAGAGGGCGTCGTAGAGCGAGCCCCAGCGGGCGTTGGCAGCATTGGTGGCGAAACGGGCGTTGAGCACCGGCACCACCAGCTGCGGCCCGGCGATGTGGGCGACCTCGGCGTCCACGTCGGCAGTGGTGACCTCGAAGTCCTCGGGCTCGTCGAGCAGGTAGCCGATCTGCCGCAGGAACGCGGTGTAGTGCTCGGCGTCGGGTCGGCCGGGGTGCTCACGGTGGTAGTCGTTGATCCGGCTCTGCAGGTCCTCGCGTTGGGCGAGCAGCTCGCGGTTGCGAGGCCCCAGGTCGTCGGCCACCGACTCCAGCCCCGTCCAGAACGTCTGCGAGTCGACACCGGTCCCGGGCAGCGCCTCCTCCTCGACGAAGCGGTGCAGGCTCCCCGCCACGCTGAGCCCGCCTTGCTGCACCCGGTCAACCATGTGTGTCTTCCCTTCGGCGAGTTCCGCGATGCGGAACGGTGATTCGGTGATCGGAGACGACATTTGCACGACGCGCCGGGCCCAGCAACCCGGCCGAGGCCTCCGTCACCCCAGAGATTCCTGGAGTCACCCCCGGTAGTGCCGATCCGTACGGGAAACATGCGCCCGCACCCGCGCAGATCGTCCACTCGCCGTACTTCCGCTCAGCGGGAGGCACCGACATTGCCCGCTCTTCCGGCAAGGGCCTCTGCGGCGGCGCGCAGCAGCGGCACCAGACCGGGTACGGCGCGCCGGGTCACCCGGGAGGCCGGCCCCGAAACGGACACGGCCGAGGTCGCGCTTCCGGGCAGAGCCACGGCCACGCAGCGGACCCCGGCCTCCTGCTCGCCGTCGTCGACGGCGTACCCCTGCTCCCGAACCCGGCCCAACTCGACCAGGAAGACGTCGACCTCGACGATGGTGTGCTCGGTGAGCGCAGGCATTCCGGCGGATGCGAGCACCTGGCGGACCTCGTTATCGGGCATCTGCGCGAGCAGCGCCTTGCCGACTCCGGTGCAGTGCGCCGCGACGCGTCGGCCGACCTCGGTGAACATGCGCATCGTGTGCCGGGACGACGGCGCCTGGGCGACGTACATCACCCGGTCGACGTCGAGCATCGCGAGGTTGGCTGTCTCCCCGCTGCCCTCGGCCAGCTGCTGCAGGTGCGGGCCTGCCCAGGCCTCGACGGTCCGGGAGGCGCTGGTGCCGAGACTGATCAGGCGTGGACCAAGGGCGTAGCGACGAGACGGCTGCTGGAGGAGGTAGCCGTCGTCGACGAGCGTGCGCACCAGCCGGTGGATGGTTGCCGTCGGCAGGCCGGACTCCTCCGCGAGCCGGCTCAACGCGACCTCCCCACCGGCCGCGGCCATCAGCTCCAGCAGGTCGAAGGCCCGCTCCAGCGACTGCACGCCACCAGATGATCGTGCCGTCTGCTTCATCGTCCCTGCCAGGAGGGCGTGTCGCGCGAGCCGAACCCCGCCACCGCTGAGCGGAAGTCCTCGCTGCCGAACGCCCGCGCGACGACGTCGTCCGCGTCGACGAGACCGGCGCGCCGCTGTCGGGCTACCACGACCTTGGTGGCCCACATCGTCAGCGGGGCATGGGACAGCAGCGTGGACAGCTCGTGCTCGACCGCCTGGTCCAGGCCGTCCTCGTCACAGACCTGCGCGAGGAAGCCGGCTCCGAGCCCTTCCTCCGCGGTGAGCAGCCGCGCTCGCAGCAGCAGATCCAGCACTCGACCCGAGCCCAGCCTGGACGACAGCAGGGACACCGAGTTCGCGGACAGGCAGTTGCCGAGGGTGCGGGCGATCGGAGCACCGAAGCGCGCCGACCCGGTGGCGATGCGGACGTCGCAGGCCGCCGCCAGCACCAGTCCGCCGCCGAGGCAGAAACCCTGCACGGCGGCGAGGGTCGGGACCGTCACCTCCTCGAGCCGGTTCACCACCCGGGTGATGCGCTCCTCGTAGGCGACCCCGTCGGAGCCGTCCTGGAAGCCACCGAACGCGCTGATGTCGGTGCCCGAGGCGAAGGCCCTGCCGCCGCTGCCTCGGACGACAAGGGCGCGCACCTGCTCGTCGGAATCCGCCCGCCCGCAGGCGTCGTGCAGCGCGTCGTACATCTCGAAGGTCAACGCGTTGTGCCGGTGCGGCCGGTCGAAGGTGACGGTGAGCACCGGGCCGTCGACGGTGACCAGGGCGTCGCTCACGGCGCCTCCCGCGCTGACCCGGACGACACGAGGGCGTCCACGTCGGCGTCGGACCAGCCGGCCTCGCGCAGCGCCGCTCGGGTGTCGGCGCCCAGCACCGGGCCGGCACCCGCGCGCACCGGGACCGACCGCGAGAAGCGCATCGGCGACCCGACCTGCCGGACGTCGCCGGCCTCGGGGTGCGGCGCGTCCCAGAAGAAGTCCCGCGCGGCCAGGTGCTCGTCGTTGAAGACCTCCGCGTAGTCGGCGATCGGCGCGCAGGGGACCCCGTGCTCCTCCAGACGCGCGACGACCTCGGCAGTGGAAAGCCGGGAGGTCCGCGCCTCCACCAGCGGGATCAGCTCGTCGCGGCGGGCATGCCTGCTGGACGAGTCGCGGAACCTGTCGTCGTGCTCGATCTCCCCGAGTCCCAGCGCGTCACACAGGCCGGACCAGGTGCGGGGGGTGATCGCACCGAGCGTCGCCCAGCCGTCGCTGGTGCGCACCGCCTGGTAGGGCGCCTGGCTCTGGTGCGCGGACCCGAGCGGTGCCCCGACCTCACCGGTAGCGAAGTAGCGGCCCGCCTCCCACACCGCCAGCGACACCCCGGACTCGAGCAGCGACACGTCGACGTACTGGCCCTCGCCGGACTCGTCGCGCTCTCGCAGCGCCGCGGTCACCGCCAGCGCGGTGTAGAGGCCGCAGACCAGGTCGCACACGGGCACGCCGACCTTGACCGGCGAGCCGTCGGAGCTGCCGGTGATGCTCATCAGGCCGCCCCGGGCCTGCGCCATGATGTCCAGCCCCGGACGGTCGGCCAGCGGACCGTCCTGGCCGAACCCGGACGCGGACGCGTAGACCAGGCGCGGGTTTCGAGTGCGCAGGTCGTCGTAGCCGAGAGCCAGCCGACGCATGGCGCCCGGTCGCAGGTTCTCCACGAGGACGTCGGCGCCGTCGACGAGTGACAGGAACGCCTCCTTGCCGCGCTCGTCCTTGAGGTCCAGGGCGACCGAGCGCTTGGCGCGGTTGAGCCGGAGGTACGGCGAGCTGTGGCCGTCCACGAACGGTCCGGTCGAGCGCACCGGCTCGCCACCTTCAGGGGGCTCGACCTTGACCACCTCGGCGCCGAGATCGGCCAGCTGCATGGTGGCGAAGGGCGCGGCCATGAACACGCCGACCTCGATCACCCGCACGCCGGCCAGCGGACTGCTCACGCGTGCTGCCTGTCGCGGTAGAGCCGGGCACGCGAGACGTACGACGCCGTGCCCGACCGGATCCGCTCGCGCTCCTGCCCGGTGACCGGGCGCTTCACCTTGCCCGGGATGCCGGCGACCAGCGAGTCCGGCGGGACGACCGTGCCTTCCAGCAGCACAGAGCCCGCGGCCAGGAGAGAGCCGCTGCCGAGGACAGCACCGTTGAGGAGCACCGCCCCCATCCCCACGAGGGACCCGTCCTCGACGGTGCAGCCGTGCACGACGGCGCGGTGACCGATCGTGACGTCCGCGCCGACGGTGACCGGGAAGGTCGGGTCGGAGTGCAGGACGCAGCCGTCCTGTACGTTGCTGCGCTCGCCGATCTCGATGGGGGCGCCGTCGGCCCTGACCACGGCGGCGTACCAGATGCTGGCCTCGGCACGCACCCGCACCGCCCCGACCAGGGTGACCCCCTCGGCGACGAAGGCGTCGGTCGCGACGTCGGGTACGTGCCCGTCGAAGGAGACGAGCCGGGTCACAGCCAGCCCGGCACGATGAGCACGAGCCAGGTCGCGATCGGTGCGAGCGCGACCATCGAGAAGCCCCACTGGACAAGCCGGCGGAACACCACGTCGCGCTCGTCGTCCTGGGCATTGGCCAGCACCAGCGAGCCGCTCGTCGAGAACGGGCTCGAGTCAACCACCGAGGAGGAGATCGCCAATGCCGTGATCAGCCCGATGGCGCCGACAGCGTTGTCGCCTTGCAGGAAGGGGACGGCGAGCGGGATCAACGCCGCGAGGATGCCGGTGGTGGACGCGAAGGCCGAGACCACGCCGCCGATGAAGCAGATCAGCAGCGCCGCGAAGAGTGCGGCACCGATCCCGGCCACCTCGTCGCCGAGGAACTCGATGGTGCCGAGCTCCTCCTCCATCAAGGTGACGTAGGTGACGATGCCGCACACCAGCAGGACGGTCGGCCAGGCGATCTGGTTGACGGCGCCCTTGGCCCCCTTCGGGTCGGCCAGGGACAGAAGCGCTCCGACGACGAAGGCGGAGAAGCCGACGTCAAGGTCGAAGAACAGCGCGCCGACGGCGAGACCGACCAGCCCGACGAGGGTCAGCGCGCGAAGGGCGTTGAGAGAGGTGACCGCCTCCTCCTCCTCGTGGCCGTCCTCGCGGTCGTCCTCCCGCCGGGGAGTGGTGGTGGGGCTCGGCAGGGTTCCGGTCTGCTCGGCCGGACCCGAACGCACGCCCGCCTCGGCCGCCTCATGGCTGCCCGCACCGCCCGGCACCGGCTGACCGTCCGCGGCGACCAAGGTGCCCTCGCCGCTGTCGCGCATGCCGATGAGCCGGCGACCGCCGAAGATGATGAAGGTGATGATCCCGAGGATCACGTTGAACACGAAGGACGCCAAGAACAAGAACAGCGGACTGCCCTCGAGGTTGCTGCGCTCGACCACCCCGTTGGTGATCGTCCCAAAGATGCTGATCGGCGAGAAGCCGCCGGCGGTCGCGCCGTTGATGATCATCAGGCCCATCAGCACCGTGCTGATGCCGTAGCGTCGCGCGAAGTTCATGCCGACCGGGGCGATGATCGCCACCGCGGCCGGGACCACGGCACCCACGGCGGTGAGCGCGGCGGTGACCAGGAACATCACCCAGGGGATGAAGGCCACCCGCCCCCGCACCGACTGGACCGCGGCGTGCACCAGCCAGTCGACGGTGCCGTTGTTCTTGGCGATGGCGAACAGGAAGGTGACCCCGGCGAGGATGACGAACAGGTCGCCGGGGAATCCATCGGCGATCGTCTCCACCTTGTCCTCGGCGGGACCGTCGAGCGCGATCATGCCCACGGCGAAGGCGGCTGAGATGGCCAGCACGCCCATGTGGATGGGGAGCAGGGTGGCGATCAAAAAGATCACGCACAAGACGATGATGGAGACGACTTCGACAGACACAGTGGCGAGACCTCCGAGAGACGACGCGCGCAACATTTCCGCACAGTGGAAATGTGAGCCGGATCATCAGCATCCCAGCACTCGATGACCTGCGCGTCAACCGTGCGGGAGCAGTCGGATGAGGCGCGGCGTTGCGCTCGGCGGCCACGCGTGCCTACATTTCGCATCCCGGACGACTCAGCTGCAACGCACGAGAGGACCGCGCGTGCCCCTCCACACCGGCCGACACTTCCTGCAGATCCCCGGCCCGACCAACGTCCCGGACGAGGTGCTCGCCGCGATGTCGGCGCCCACCATCGACCACCGGGGGCCCGAGTTCGCCGCGCTCGGGCACGAGGTGCTCGCGGGCCTGGGTCCGGTCTTCGGCACCACGCAGCCGGTCGTCGTCTACCCCGGGTCGGGCACCGGCGCGTGGGAGGCCGCGCTGACCAACACGCTCTCCCCCGGGGACACCGTGCTGGCCTTCGAGACCGGCCACTTCGCCACGCTGTGGCAGGAGATGGCCACCCGGCTCGGCCTGCGGGTGGAGTTCGTGCCCGGCGACTGGCGGCACGGCGCGGACCCGGAGGCGGCGCGGGAGCGGCTGGCCCCGGACACCGAGCACGCGATCAAGGCCGTCTGCGTGGTGCACAACGAGACGTCCACCGGCGTGACCAGCCGCGTGCCCGACGTACGCCGCGCCATGGACTCCGCAGGTCACCCGGCGCTGCTGCTCGTCGACACCATCTCGTCGCTGGGCTCGATCGACTACCGCCACGACGAGTGGGGCGTCGACGTGACCGTCGGCGGCTCCCAGAAGGGCCTGATGCTGCCGCCGGGGCTGGGCTTCAACGCGGTGAGCGAGAAGGCCCTCGCGGCCTCGCGATCGGCGGGCCTGCCGAAGTCGTACTGGGACTGGGAGCCGATCATGGCCACCAACCGGAGCGGCTTCTGGCCCTACACCCCCGCCACCAACCTGCTCTACGGGCTTCGGGTCGCCCTGCGGATGCTCGACGAGGAGGGGCTCGCCAACGTCTTCGCCCGTCACCAGCGTCATGCCGCGGCCACCCGTGCGGCGGTGCGGGCTTGGGGGCTCGAGGTGCTGTGCGCCGACGAGCGCGAGCACTCGGGGTCGTTGACGGCGGTCCTGGTGCCCGACGAGGTCGACGCCGACGAGGTACGTCGGGTGGTGCTGGAGCGCTTCGACATGTCGCTGGGCGCGGGCCTCGGCAGGCTGGCCGGCACGGTGTTCCGCATCGGCCACCTCGGCCACTTCAACGACCTGATGCTGGCCGGCACCCTGTCGGGTGTGCAGATGGGCCTGCAGCTGGCCGGCGTCAAGATCGACCCGGCCGGCGTAGCCGCGGCGCTCGCGGTGCTGGAGCAGCAGTGACCGCGCTGGCCTCCCCTGTCCAGAGCGAGGTGGGCCACGAGCTCGAGCGGACGCTGCGGCGCGACCTCGACGGCGAGGTGGCCTTCGACGACTACAGCCGGCACCTGTTCTCCCGCGACGCGAGCATGTACACGATGCGCCCGCTGGGGGTGGCCTACCCCCGGCACGCCGGCGACGTGGCCGCTGCCGTGCGGGTTGCCGGAGCGCTCGGCGTCCCGGTCGTGGCACGAGGCGCCGGCACCAGCCTGGCCGGGCAGACCGTCGGGCCAGGGCTGGTCCTCGACACGTCGCGGCACCTCGACCGGACCCACGAGCTGGACCCGGACGGCCGCACTGCCCTCGTCGACCTCGGGGTTGGTCC
>CADCUJ010000005.1 GCA_902805855.1 uncultured Nocardioidaceae bacterium | reverse complement strand
GGGTCGACAAGCTGAACCGGGACGCTCTGGTCCAGATCCTGACCGAGCCGCGCAACGCGCTGGTGAAGCAGTACCAGAAGCTGTTCGACATCGACGGCGTCGAGCTGGAGTTCACCGAGGACGCGGTCGACGCCGTGGCCGACCTGGCCATGATGCGGGGGACCGGCGCCCGTGGGCTGCGGGCAATCATCGAAGAGGTTCTGCTCCACGTGATGTACGACGTCCCCTCGCGCGAGGACGTCGCCAAGGTCGTGGTGAACGGCGAGGTCGTCAACGACAACGTCAACCCCACCCTGGTCCCGCACGAAGCAGAGACGAAGAAGAAGAAGTCCGCCTGATCCGCGCAATCGTGGGTTCCTGAGACACAGCGCCGGGGCGTCACTCACAATAGTAAAGCCCTGTCCGTTGCACGCCTCGGGAGCAGACGTTGAGCAACCAGCACAGAAGGTCGCTCATGGCCTTCGCCGTGCTCGCCCTGCTCGCGGCGCTGGTCGTCGGCAACCAGCTGCGCTCCGGCGCCGCCTACGTCGAGGCCGGGCCGCCCGCAACCAGCAGAGGGGCCGACAGCCGGCATCCGGCGCTGAGCGCCGGCCCGTCACGCACGGCGGGCGCCGCGCCGGGGACCCCGGCCCCGTCGGCCGCCGGGGACGCGTCTCCGGTCCCGGCCCCCTCGGCCGGCCCGGGCGGTGGGTACGTCTCGGTGAAGCCCCACTCCAAGCCGGCGGCCCCAGGTAGCGACCCCGCGACCGTCGGAGCGGGAGGTACCTCGCCCACCGAGTCCGCGACACCGGAGCAGCCATCCGCGGCGGCCGCGCCCGGACCGGTGGCCGACCCGGCCCCGGCGAGCGACCCGCAGGCTCTCGAGCAACCGGACGTCGAGACCGCCGACCAACGAGCGCCGGCAGCTTCGGTGGCCACGCCGCCGCGCAGAACCACGCACCCTCCCCGGCGTGCTGGCCGACACCGCTCCGAGGACGTAGCCCACGCCCGGCGCGCACCGACGCGCGATCCGGGACCTGGGCCGGCGACCGGGCAGCAGCCACCGCCGCCTGGTGGCACCGACGAGCAGCCCGCGAATCCCGTCGTCGAGGGCCCGACCGCGGGCCTGGAGACACCGGAACCGGAACCGGACCCGGAACCGGACCCGGAACCGGACCCGGAACCGGACCTGGCGCCGGATCCGGCCGACGCCGAACACCGCTCCGAGCCGCCCACGGACACGACTCCGGAACCTGCTCCAGGGCCTGCGCCGGGCTGAGCCCAGGCGGTGAGCCCAGCCAGTGAGCCCGCGCGCGGCACGCTGGCGGCCGGAGGACCTATCCCGGCGCGATCCTTGCCTCGACGCTGGTCGAGCCGGCGTCGGTCGCGACAAAGGTGAGGTCGCCGGTGACCTGCCCCGCGGCCCGCAGGTCGGCTGCGGCCTGTTCGGCGCGAGCGACCTCTGCGGCGGGTCCTGCCACGCGAACCATGGCGAGCTCGGTGCGCATCTTGACTTTCGCCTGGGACTTGGCACCCCTGATCCCCGCGAGAACGTCGGAGACCGCGACAAGCAGGTCGGCGTCGGCGGAAGCAGCCGAGCCCACCTCGGAAACGCTCGGCCACGACTCCTGGTGGATCGATCCGTCCTGCCACCACCAGGACCACACCTCTTCGGTGACGTAGGGAAGGAACGGGGCGAGGAGCCGCAGCTGGACGTGCAAAGCCGTCGCCAGGGCGGCCTTCGCCGAAACCGCCGCTTCCTCGCCGCGGCCGCCGTAGGCCCGCTCCTTGACGAGCTCGAGGTAGTCGTCGCAGAACGCCCAGAAGAACCTCTCGCTCACCTCGAGGGCGCTGGTGTAGTCGAAAGCCTCGAAGGCTCGCGTCGCCCGGTCGACCACATCGCCGAGTGCGGCGAGCAGCGCACGGTCGACCGGCTCGCGCACCGCGTCGGGGTCGGGATCGACGGCGCCGACGCTGCCCAGCACGAACTTCGAAGCGTTGAGCACCTTCATCGCCAGCCGGCGGCCGACCTTCATCTGCGTCTCGTCGAACGGGGAGTCGAGGCCCGGCCTGGCCATGGCCGCGCGCCAGCGCACCGCGTCGGCCCCGAACCTGTCCAGGATCTCGGTGGGAACGACCACGTTGCCCTTGGACTTGCTCATCTTCTTGCGGTCGGGGTCCAAGATGAAGCCGGACACGAGAGCGTGCGACCAGGGGACGACGTGGTTCTCGTGGTGCGAGCGCACGACCCGCGAGAACAGCCAGGTGCGGATGATGTCGTGGGCCTGGGTGCACAGGTCCATCGGGAACACTCGCTCGAAGAGGTCCGGATCGTCCTCCCAGCGTCCGGCTATCTGCGGCGTCAGCGAGGAGGTCGCCCAGGTGTCCATCACGTCGGGATCGCCGATGAAGCCGTTCGGCTTGCCGCGCTGTCCCTCGTCGTACCCGTCCGGCGCCTGCGCCGAGGGGTCCACGGGCAGCTGTCCCTCCCGGGGCAGGAGTGGATGCTCGTAGTCGGGATCACCCGCCTCGTCCAGCGGGTACCACACCGGGAAGGGGATGCCGGCGAAACGCTGGCGAGAGATCAGCCAGTCCCCGTTCAGCCCGCTCACCCAGTTGTCGTAGCGGTGCCTCATGTGGCCCGGGATCCACTGGATCTGTCCGCCGCGCTCGATCAGCTCGTCGCGGAGCTCGCGGTCGCGGCCGCCGTTCTTGACGTACCACTGCCGCGTCGAGACGATCTCGAGCGGCTTCTCGCCCTTCTCGTAGAAGTTCGCCATCCGCTGCGTCGGGGTCGGCTCGCCGTCGAGGTCGCCGGACTCACGCAGCTGCGTCACGACCGCCTCGCGAGCGCTGAACGCGGTCTTCCCCTTCAGCTCCGCGTAAGCCGACGCGGCGGGCTCGTGCGCCAACCACTGGGGCGTCTCCCGGAGCAGGCGACCGTCGCGCCCGATCACCGTGCGCACGGGCAGCTGCAGCTCGCGCCACCACATCACGTCGGTCAGGTCGCCGAAGGTGCAGCACATCGCGATGCCGGCGCCCTTGTCCGGTTCCGCGGCCGGGTGCGCGAGGACCGGGACCTCGACCCCGAAGACCGGTGAGGTGACCGTCCGGCCGAACAACGGTTGGTACCTGTCGTCGTCGGGATGCGCGACCAGGGCCACCACGGCCGGGATCAGCTCCGGTCGGGTGGTCTCGACGTACACCGGTCCCTCGCTGCCTTGAAAGCCGACCCGGTGGTAGTGGCCGGGGTACTCCCGCGCCTCCAGCTCGGCCTGGGCGACGGCGGTCTGGAAGGTGACGTCCCACAGGGTGGGGGACTCTTGCAGGTACGCCTCGCCCCGGGCGTAGTTGCGGAGGAAGGCCCGTTGCGACACCGTCCGCGAGTGCGCCCCGATCGTGGTGTAGTGCTGGCTCCAGTCGACGGAGAGGCCGAGGGTGCGCCACAGTGACTCGAAGACCTCCTCGTCCTGCTCGACCAGCTCCTCGCAGAGCGCGACGAAGTTCGGTCGGCTGACCGGGACCTGTGCCTTCGGGTCCGGCTTCTGCGGCGGCGTGAAACCCGGGTCGTAGGGCAGGGAGGGGTCGCAGCGCACGCCGTAGTAGTTCTGCACCCTCCGCTCGGTGGGCAGCCCGTTGTCGTCCCAGCCCATGGGGTAGAACACCGACTTCCCCCGCATCCGCTGGAACCGGGCGACCAGGTCGGTGTGGGTGTAGGAGAAGACGTGGCCGACGTGCAGCGACCCAGAGACTGTCGGCGGGGGAGTGTCGATGGAGAAGACCCGTTCGCGCGGAGCAGTGCGGTCGAACGTGTAGGTGTCCTCGGCCTTCCAGGTCGCTGCCCACTTGGCCTCCAACCCCTCCAGCGCCGGCTTCGCGGGTACGACGACCGAACGCGCAGCCACAGTCGACGTCCTGGGAGGGGCGGTGGGTGGGTTGGTCATAGCCGGTGATCCTACGTTCCGTGGCAGGCGTGCGGCCAAGCAGTTCTCGGGCGGCATGCGCCCGTAGACTCGAAGTCGATGTCCGAGATCTCGTCGTCGTCGTCCATGGCGGCCGCCCGGCTGGCGGAGACTTACGCCGAGGCGGAGCAGGCACTGCTCTCCCGGTGGCCCGAGACCCGCCTCGACCCCACCCTGGAGCGGATCCAGGCACTCTCCCGGCTCCTCGGCGACCCGCAGCACGCCTACCCGGTGATCCACCTCACCGGCACCAACGGAAAGACCAGCACGTCGCGGATGATCGACGCGCTTGTTCGAGGGCTCGGTCTGCGCACCGGCCGGTTCACCAGTCCCCACGTGGAGTCGATGGCCGAGCGGATCGCTGTCGACGGGCAGCCGCTGAGCGAGGAGCAGTTCCTTGCCAGCTTCAACGAGGTGGCGCGCTACCTCGATCTCGTCGACCGTTCCGCAGAGAACCTTTCCGGCCACCCGCTGTCGTTCTTCGAGACCATGGTGGCGATGGCCTACTCCACGTTCGCGGACGCGCCCGTCGACGTGGCCGTCGTCGAGGTCGGCATGGGTGGCGCCTGGGACGCCACCAACGTCGCCGACGGGCAGGTGGCTGCAGTGCTGCCGATCAGCGTGGACCATGCCCGCTACCTCGGCGACCGCCCCGAGGACATCGCGGTGGAGAAGGCGGGGATCATCAAGCCGGGGGCCTTCGTGGTCGTCGCGCAGCAGTCGCCGGAGGTGGCCGAGGTGGTGCTCGAGCGCGCCGCGGAGGTGGGCACGACGGTCGCTCGCGAAGGCTTCGAGTACGGCGTCGCGCACCGGGTGCCCGCGGTCGGCGGACAGATGCTGCGCCTGCAAGGGATCCGGGGTCTCTACGACGAGGTGTTCCTCCCACTCCACGGCGCGCACCAGGCGCAGAACGCGGCAACGGCGCTGGCCGCCGTGGAGGCGTTCACCGGTCCCGAGCCGATGGACCCCGAGGTCGTGCGCGAGGCGTTCGGTGAGGTCACCTCGCCGGCCCGGCTCGAGGTCGTCCGGCGCAGCCCGACGATCGTGCTCGATGCGGCGCACAACCCCCACGGCGCCGCCGCCACCGCCGAGGCGCTTCAGGACTCGTTCACGTTCAGCCCGCTGATCGGTGTGGTGGGGGTGATGAGCGACAAGGACTACGAGGGCGTGCTCGCCGCGTTCGAGCCCGTCCTGGCGGCGATCGTGTGCACGCAGAACTCCACGGACCGGGCGCTGGATGCCGAAGTGCTCGCCGAGGTGGCACGGGGGATCTTCGGCCCGGACCGGGTCTACGTCGACCGCATGCTCGAGGATGCCATCGATCGAGCCGCGGGCCTGGCGGAGGCCGGTGGGGTGTTCGGCGAGGCGATCGGCTCCGGCGGCGTCCTGGTCACCGGGTCGGTGATCACCGCGGGTCAGGCCCGCACGATGCTCACCCGCCGGGAGGGACGCAGATGAGATCGGCGCAACGCTCGCTGTGCGCTGCGATGCTGGTCCTTCAGGCGGTGGTGATCGGCCTGACCACGCCGGTGATGATCAGCGTCGCCGACGTCGGCGTCGGCACGGCGGTCGCCATCGGGCTGGGACTCACCGCGGCGTGCCTGGTCACCGCTGGCCTGCTGCGGCGCTCGTGGGCCTACGGGCTCGGCTGGGTGATCCAGGTCGCCGCCACGGCGCTCGGTTTCCTGATCCCCTTGATGTTCTTCCTCGGTGTCCTCTTCGGTGCGCTCTGGGCGGTGGCGTACTTCCTCGGCGGCAGGATCGACACGGAGAGGGCGGCGCTGGCCCGCTAGGCTTCGCGCCATGGCACAGCGCACCCTGCTCCTCCTCAAGCCCGACGCCGTCCGGCGCGGCCTGGTCGGCGACATCTTGTCCCGGTTCGAGGCCAAGGGGCTGACCATCCTCGCCCTGGAGATGCGCACCGTCGACACCGTGCTGGCCGACGAGCACTACGCCGAACACGTCGAGCGTGCCTTCTACCCCCCGCTGCGCACGTTCGTGACCGGCGGACCACTGCTCGCGGCCGTCCTCGAGGGGGACGAGGCAGTCGAGGTCGTCAGGACGATCAACGGCGCCACCGACGGGCGCCGGGCTGCCCCCGGCACGATCCGCGGAGACCTGTCGCTGTCCAACCGGGAGAACCTCGTGCACGGCTCGGACTCACCGGAGTCAGCCGAGCGGGAGATCAAGCTCTGGTTCCCCGACCTGGCGCTCTGAGCGGAGCCGCCCGACGCCGCGTGTCCTGCCGGGCTGAGCCCTGGTCCACTCCTAGGCTTTGCTGACGGACGACTGCATCCGGTCGTGTGCGGTCGCGTGCACCGTCGTCTGGGCAGGAATGGGAGAACCGACAGAGCGGCAGACTTATGGCGAACAGCTTCATCGGTCGGGACATGGCCGTTGACCTCGGGACCGCCAACACGCTCGTGTACGTCCGCGGGAAAGGCGTGCTGCTCGACGAGCCGTCCGTGGTGGCGCTGAACTCCGCCACCGGCGAGATCCTGGCCATCGGCCACGAGGCCAAGCGGATGATCGGGCGGACCCCTGACAACATCACTGCGATCCGTCCGCTGCAGGACGGCGTGATCGCAGACTTCGACGCCACCGAGCAGATGCTGCGGTTCTTCATCCAGCAGGTGCACCGCCGGCGGTACTTCGCCAAGCCGCGGCTGGTGATCTGCGTGCCGTCCGGGATCACCGCCGTCGAGCAGCGCGCGGTGAAGGAGGCCGGGTACCAGGCCGGCGCTCGCCGGGTCTACATCGTCGAGGAGCCGATGGCAGCGGCGATCGGAGCGAACCTGCCGGTCCACCAGGCCACCGGCAACATGGTCGTCGACATCGGCGGTGGTACGACGGAGGTGGCGGTCATCTCGTTGGGCGGGATCGTCACCTCGCTCTCGATCCGCACCGCCGGGGACGACCTGGACCAGGCGATCATCGCGTGGATGAAGAAGGAGTACTCCCTGATGCTGGGGGAGCGCACCGCCGAGGAGATCAAGATGACCCTCGGTTCGGCGTTCCCCCTGTCCCAGGAGCCCGAGGCGGAGATCCGCGGCCGGGACATGGTCTCCGGGCTGCCGAAGACCGTCGTGGTCTCCAGCGCCGAGATCCGCCAGGCACTCGAGGAGGCGCTGCACGCGATCATCGACGCGGTTCGTTCCACGCTCGACCAGACCCCGCCCGAGCTAGCCGGCGACATCATGGACCGAGGGCTGGTGCTCACCGGCGGCGGCGCCCTGCTGCGCGGGCTCGACGAGCGGCTGCGCCACGAGACCGGGATGCCCGTGCATGTTGCCGAGGACCCGCTGCACTCGGTCGCGATGGGCGCCGGCAAGTGCGTCGAGGAGTTCGAGGCGCTGCAGCAGGTCCTGGTCTCCGAGCCGAGGCGCTGAACGGGCAGCAGATGACCTCTCGTTCCCGGCAGCCGCGCAACGGCCAGGACAAGCGACCGTCGAGGACGGTGCTGGTGCTCTTGCTGCTTGCCAGCTTCACGCTGATCACCCTCGACGTGCGCGGTGGTGAGGACTCACCGGTCGAGCCGCTGCGCTCAGCAGCCGGTCAGGCGTTCGGCCCGGTCGAGGAGGCCACTGCCACCGTGGTGCGTCCCTTCCGCGCGGTGCCGCAGTTCCTGCGCACCACCGGCGAGCTGCGCAAGGACCTCGACCGCCTTGAGGCGGAGAACGCCGCCCTGCGTGGAGAGCTGGCCACCACGGTGGTGGACCGCAACCGGGCAGCCGAGCTCGACGGCCTGCTGAGGACCGCACGCAGCACCGGATACGCGTTGCTGCCGGCACGGGTGATCGCGATGGGCCCCGCCCAGTCGTTCTCGGCCACGGTCACCATCGACGCCGGCACCAGCTCTGGAGTCCACCCGGACATGACCGTGGTCAACAACGACGGTCTGGTGGGGCGGGTCCTGCGTGCCGGACGCAGCACCGCCACCGTGCTGCTCATCGTGGACGCGGACTCGGTGGTGGGCGGCCGCCTCGGTACCAGCATGGAGGTGGGCTTCCTGCGCGGGCGGGGTCGCGTCGGCGACCGAGGCCGCCTGGACCTGGATCTGGTGGACAACGCGGTCACCCCGACCGACGACGACATCTTGGTCACCTGGGGCTCGAAGAACGAAGTGCCCTATGTCTCCGGCATCCCGATCGGCCGGGTCACCTCGGTGTACAGCAGCCCGGGACAGCTGTCGAAGCAGGCGGTGATCGACCCCCTCGTCGACTTCTCGTCCCTGGACCTCGTCGGGGTGGTCGTGGACGGTCGGCGGGCCGACGACCGCGGTGTGATCCGGGCCGACGCCAGCAGGCTCTCAGCCGGTCCGGCCGACTCTGGGGGAAGCCGATGATCCTGCTCCGCGCGCTGGTGGTCACCTCGATGGTGACTCTCGCGGTCGCGCTCCAAGTCGCCCTGTTTCCCTACCTCGCCTACGACGGAGTGGTGCCGAACCTCGCCCTGCTGGTGGTCGTCGCCGCCGCACTGGTGCGGGGGCCCGAGTTCGCAGCCGGGCTGGGGTTCCTGTCCGGCCTGGCCATCGATCTCGCCCCGCCGGCCGACCACGTGGCCGGCCGCTGGGCGCTGGCACTGGTGGTCGTCGGCTACCTCGCCGGGAGGGTCCGTCACGATGCGCGCACCTCTGCGCTCGCCGCGATCGTCACCGTGGCCGCTTCGTCGTTCGTCGGCACCTCGGTCTTCGCGTTGAGTGGCCTGGTGCTGCGAGATCCGGCCGTCCCGGTCGCCGAGGCGTTGCAGGTGATCCCCAGCGCGGTGGTCTACGACATCGCACTGACCCCGTTCGTGCTCCCGCTGATGATGCGGCTGCTCCAGCGGCTGGAGCCACGTCGCCAGGTCGCCTACTGATGGCTGCGCGTCAGGAGAAGGTGCGGGCCAGCACCGCCACCCGTGGTCGCCTGCGCCTGGTCGTGGTGCAGGCACTCGTGCTCTCGCTGTTCGTCACCTTGTTCGCGCGGCTGTGGTACCTCCAGGTGCTCTCCGGGGAGGCCTACCAGGCGCAGGCCGCCGAGCAGTCGATCCGTGACCTGGTCGTGCAGCCGGCCAGGGGGCTGATCGTCGACGACATGGGTCGGCCGCTGGTGGCCAACCGGACCTCGTGGGTGATCAGCGTGGACCGCACCCTGCTTGCCAAGATGGCCGAGCAGGAGCAGGAGGCGCTGCTGCGCCGGGTCAGCCGGACGGTGGACGAGCGCTACCGCGACGTCTTGGCCCGTACCCTGCTGTGCGGCGAGCCCGGGTCGATGCAGGGAACCTGCTGGAACGGGTCGCCGTACCAACCGGTCCCGGTGGCCGAGGACGTGGGCCAGGACACCGCGGTCTCCATCCTCGAGCAGAGTGAGGACTTCCCGGCCGTGCTCGCCGAGCCGCAGAGCGTGCGGGCGTACCCGTCGCCCTACGGCATCAACGCTGCACATCTGCTCGGCTACCTGAGCCCGATCACGGAGAGCGAGCTGGAGGAGGCGGAGGGGAAGGGCGACGACTCCGTGCATGGCGCCTCGGTCGTCGGCCGGGCGGGCGTCGAGAAGCAGTACGACAGGTTCCTACGGGGCGAACCCGGCTACCGCCAGGTCGCGGTCGACTCCATGGGCCGGGTGCTCGGCGACTCCGGTGAGGTCAAGGGCCGCGTCGGTCACACGTTGGTGACCTCGATCGACTCGCGGGTGCAGGCCGTCGTGGAGCGTCAGCTCGACAAGACCATCGCACTGGCCCGCAGGACCACGGACCCGGTGACCGGCCGCCCCTACGCCGCCGACTCCGGTGCGGCGCTGGTGATGGACGCAACCAACGGTCGGATCGTGGCGATGGCCGGGCGGCCGACGTACGACCCGAGTGTGTGGGTCAGCGGGATCAGCAGCAAGGCACTGTCGCGGCTGTACTCGGAGAAGGCCGGGACCCCTCTGCTGTTCCGCGCCACCCAGGGACAGTTCGCCCCCGGCTCAACGTGGAAGCCGTTCATGACTGCTGGTGCGCTCTCGAACGGCTTCACCCAGGACACGCGGCTCGACTGCTCGTCGTCGTTCACCGTGGGCAACCGCGCGTTCAAGAACTTCGAGTCCGGCGCCTACGGCTACATCGGCTTCGACAAGGCACTGCAGGTCTCCTGCAACACCTTCTTCTACCGGATCGGTCACCACTTCTGGCAGAAGTTCGGCACCGATGTCGCCGACGTCAACGCCAAGGACCCGCTGGTCAGCATGGCCAAGATCTTCGGGTTCGGAAGCGAGACGGGTATTGACGTGCCCGGTGAGGCCAGTGGTCGGATTGCGGACCGCAAGTGGAAGCGTGAGTACTTCGAGGCAAACCAGGACTACTACTGCAGGATCGGCAAGCAGCCGGGCAGCGACTTCCTGCACGTGTTCGCCCGGGAGTTCTGCATCGAGGGCTTCGCCTACCGGGCCGGCGATGCGGTCAACTTCGCGATCGGTCAAGGGGACACGATCGTCACCCCGCTGCAGCTCGCGCGCGCGTACGCCGCGATCTCCAACGGCGGCACGCTGTGGGAGCCACGCGTCGGCAAGGCCATCGTCGACCCCTCGGGGAAGCTGGTGCAGCGAATCGAGCCGAAGCGCCAGTCGCGGGTGAAGGTGTCGCAGCGCACGCTCGACTACATCGACACCGCGCTGCTGGGCACCACCCGCACCGGCACGTCGTCGTGGCGCTTCATTGACTTCCCACTGGACCAGGTGAAGATCCGCTCGAAGACCGGATCTGCCGAGGTCTACGGCAAGCAGAGCACCTCGTGGCTGGCGTCCTACGACAAGCAGTACGTCGTGGTGATGATGGTCTCCCAGGGCGGCACCGGTTCCGGCACCTCCGGTCCGGCCGTGCGCAAGATCTGGGAGGCCCTGTACGGCGTGCGCGGAAGCAGGGTCGTCAAGGCCGAGGCCATGCTGCCGAACGCCAAGCCGCCCTATCGACTGCCGGTGTTCGCCAAGGACGGCGAGATACTTCCGCCGGTCGTCCGTACCGCGAAGTCGCCCGGGCCCGCGGGCCATCGATCGTCGAGGAGCCCGCGGTGACCACCACGATCATCCGCACACCGTCACGTTCCCGAGGGCTGCGCCTCGACGCGCCGAGCAGCGCGAAGGCGCCTCGCCTGGACTGGCTGCTGATGCTGTCGGTCGCCGGCCTGCTCGCGATCGGTGCGGTGCTGGTGTGGTCCGCGACGGTGGCGCGGGAGGACCTGACCGGCGGTGACCCCGACTCGTACCTGAAGAAGCAGCTGGTCAACATCGCGATCGGGGTCGTGCTCGGTGTGATGATCACCGCTACCGACCACCGCTGGGTGCGGATCCTGGCCCCGCTGGTGTACGTCGCCTCGGTCATCGGGCTCGCGTTGGTCCTGGTGATGGGGACCACGATCAACGGGTCCCGCTCCTGGCTGATGATCAGTGGGTTGTCCATCCAACCGGCCGAGTTCGCCAAGCTGGCGGTGGTGATCGGGATGGCGCTGCTGGTCGTCGAGCGTTCCGAAGGGGCATTCCGCGGCCGAGGCGTCCGGCACGTCGAAGTGCTCGGCATGCTCGCGATCGCGGCGGTTCCCGCGGTACTCATCCTCGCGCAGCCCGACCTCGGCACCATGCTGGTGCTCGCCGCGACGGTGTTCGGCGTGATCGCGGTCTCCGGCGCACCTCGACGCTGGCTCATCACCCTCGCCGCTGGCGCGGTCGGGGCCGCGCTCGTCGCCGTCCAGCTCGGCTTCCTCGCCGACTACCAGCTGGACCGCTTCATGGCGTTCACCGACCCCGAGCTGGACCCGCGGGGCGCCGGCTACAACACCACCCAGGCCAGGATCGCGATCGGCAACGGCGGCCTGTTCGGGCAGGGCCTCTTCGACGGCTCGCAGACCCAGTCCGGCTTCGTGCCCGAGCAGCACACCGACTTCATCTTCACCGTCGCCGGCGAGGAGCTCGGACTGGTCGGCTCGGCGGCGCTGATCGCCCTCCTCGGTGTCGTCTTGTGGCGGGCGCTGTTGATCGCCTCCCGCGCCGATGACCTGTTCGGCCGGCTCGCCGCGGGTGGTATCGCCTGCTGGTTCGGTTTCCAGGCCTTCCAGAACATCGGCATGTGCCTGGGCATCATGCCGGTGACCGGCGTACCCCTCCCTCTCGTCTCCTACGGCGGTTCCTCCATGTTCGCGACCCTGATGGCGGTCGGCCTGCTGCAGAACATCCACCTGCGCACCGGACGCTCCGTCGGGAGCAACGCCGGCTTCGGCAGCGCCGGCCCCCCGCTGTCCCGGTCCCGGTTCTGAGCGGCGGAGCCGAGCGAGGAGTCTCGACCCGCCGCGTGGAAGGATGCCGGCCATGAGTGACCTGCAGCAGCCGGACCCGGTGGTGGTCGAGGCGGTGGAGAACATCAGCAACCGCTTCGGCGCCCAAGGCCTGAGCGACCTGATCGCCCTCGCCCGAGAGGAGCTCTCCCGGGCCGAGTCGGCGATGCGGAAGCTGGACGACTCCGCCGGATAGGTCGCTCGGGCCCCGGCGTCGTACCCTGGCATCGCCCCCACGCTCTTCGAGAGGTTGAACCGTGCCGGTCCCCGCGCGCACCGCCGGGCTCGAAACCAGCCCAGCACCCGAGTCGCTGTTCCCGCGGCTCGAGCCGCTGCTGCCGTCGGTGCAGAAGCCGATCCAGTACGTCGGCGGTGAGCTGAACTCGACCCAGAAGGACTGGGACGCCTGCGACGTCCGGTGGGCACTGATGTACCCCGACGCCTACGAGGTCGGGCTCCCCAACCAGGGAGTGCAGATCCTCTACGAGGTGCTCAACGAGCGGGACGGCATCCTGGCCGAGCGCACGTACTCGGTCTGGCCGGACCTGGAGCAGCGGATGCGGGAGCACCGGATCCCGCAGTTCACCGTCGACAACCACCGACCCATCCGTGCCTTCGACGTGCTCGGGGTCTCCTTCGCCACCGAGCTCGGTTACACCAACCTGCTCACGGCCCTGGATCTGTCCGGCATCCCGTTGCTCGCGGTCGAGCGCGGCGAGGAGGACCCGGTGGTTCTCGCCGGTGGGCACGCCGCTTTCAACCCCGAGCCGGTCGCCGACTTCCTCGATGCGGCGGTCCTCGGCGATGGCGAGGAGGTCGTGCTGGCGATCTCCGAGGT
>CADCUJ010000004.1 GCA_902805855.1 uncultured Nocardioidaceae bacterium | reverse complement strand
GACCACGGGTCACATCTCGCTCGTACATCTCCAGCAGCACCGCTATCGAATGCGTTCTGCTGTCGATGCCGGCGTGCAGGTCGCCCAGCGACGCGAACCGTTCCGGGACGGTGTGCAGGTTGAACGCCTTCGGGTCCACCTCCGGCAGCTCCTCCCAGGACACCGGGGTCGACACAGGTGCTCCACTGATCGGGCGCAGGCTGTAGGCACCAGCGATCGTCCGGTCCCGGCAGTTCTGGTTGTAGTCGACGAAGATCCTCTCCCCTCGCTCCTCCTTCCACCAGCTCGTGGTGGCCCTGGGCGTCCTGCGCTCCAGCTCACGTCCGAACGCGATCGCCGCATGCCGCACGTCGGTGAAGCTCCACCGCGGCTCGATCCGCACGTAGACGTGCACCCCGCGGTTCCCGCTCGTCTTCGGGTAGCCGGTGATTCCCAGCTCCTCGAGCAGCTCGCGAGCCACCCCCGCGACCTGCACCGTGTCCCGGAAGTCGGTCCCGGGCTGGGGGTCCAGGTCGATCCGCAGCTCGTCGGGGTGGTCGGTGTCGTCGCGCCGCACCGGCCACGGGTGGAAGGTCAGCGTGCCCATCTGCGCGGCCCAGGCGACCACGGCGACCTCGGTCGGACAGACCTCGTCGGCGGAACGGCCCGATGGGAACTCGACTCGCGCCGTCTCCACGAAGTCGGGAGCACCCTTCGGCACCCGCTTCTGGTAGAAGGCGTCACCGTGCGGATCCTCTCGGGTGGCGAGCGTGATCCCGGCGTACACCCCCTTCGGCCAGCGCTCGAGCGTGGTGGGCCGGTGGTCGAGAGCCCGCATGATCCCGGCTCCCACAGCGAGGTAGTACTCGACCACCTGGAGCTTGGTGACCTGGGCGGTGGCCTCGGTCGCTGGGTAGATCACCCGGTCGGGGTTGGACACGCGCACGCTCCGGCCGGAGGCGTCGACCTCGGTCGCTGGGCTGGCCATGCGCTCAATCTAGGGGCGGCAGGAGGCACGGGACCAGGAAAGAGACGCGTCGGTAAAACAATGTGCCAACGGCAAGGAAATCCTCGTGTCGGACATCGACTTCGATCATCCGCTCTGCCTACGGTGGCGGCTGTCTCGGGAGGACCTCCCGTTTCGCCAGCCCTCGACGCGGAGGATCTCCCACGTGACTCGCTCGTCTCGACCAGCCCTCACCGGACTTGCCTGCGGGATGTTCGCCGCAGGGGCACTCGCCCTCCCGGCCGCTACCGCCAGCGCCGCTTCGCCCGACGTCGTCATCTCCGAGGTGTACGGCGGCGGGGGGAACTCAGGCGCCGAGCTCAAGAACGACTTCATCGAGCTGTACAACACCGGCAGCACCGACGTGGACCTGAGCTCCTGGTCGGTGCGGTACGCGAGCGCGAGCGGCACGTCGTGGCAGAAGACCGACCTGACCGGAACCCTCGAGCCCGGCGAGCACTACCTGGTGCAGGAGGGGGCCGGCACCGGCGGAAGTGCCGACCTGCCGGACCCGGACGCGACGGGCGGGATCGCGATGTCAGGTACCAGCGGCAAGGTCGCCCTGGTCACCCACCAGAACGCACTCACCTGCGGTTCGGACTGTGACACCGCCGCCGGCGTCCGTGACTTCGTCGGCTACGGGTCGGCGAACGACTTCGAGGGCGGTGGGGCGGCGCCGGGCCTGGGCAACACGACCTCAGCCTCCCGGGACGCCTCAGGCAACGACAGCGACGACAATGCCGCCGACTTCTCCGAAGGCGACCCGACGCCGACCAACGCCGAGGGCGAGGGCGGTGGCGAGGAGCCGCAGCCGCCGGTCACCGGGCTGGAGATCCACGACATCCAGGCAGCCGCGCACCTGTCCCCCTACGAGGGCGACACCGTGGGTGACGTCCCGGGTGTGGTCACCGTCGTGGCGAGCAACCGGTTCTGGATGCAGTCGGCCTCACCCGACGACGACGTGGCCACCAGCGAGGGCATCCTCGTCTTCACCGGCTCCCGGCCGTCGGTGGCCGAGGGCGACAGCGTGCGGGTCACCGGCACGGTCGAGGAGTTCCGGCCCGGTGGGGACAGCGACAACCTGACCACCACCGAGCTGAGCTCGCCGACGGTGAACCCCGGGGAGCCGGTCACCTCGGCCCCTCGGCCGCAGATCCTCGGCCCTGGCGGGCGGGTCCCTCCTGGTGAGGTGATCGACGACGACGCCTTTGGAAACGTGGAGACCAGCGGCACCTTCGACGCCGCTACCGACGGCATCGACTTCTACGAGTCGATGGAAGGCATGCTCGTCGGCATCGACGAGGCACAGGTCACCGGACCGACGTCGCGGTTCGGCGAGCTGCCCGTGGTACCCGTCGGCTCCGGCGAGCGCACCGGCCGCGGCGGCATCGTGGTCGCTGCCGACGACTTCAACCCGGAGCGGGTGCTGCTCGACGACGTGCTGGCCGGGACGCCGATGGCGAACACCGGCGACACACTGGCCGGCACGACTTCCGGAGTGCTCGACTACTCGTTCTCGAACTTCAAGCTGCTGGTGACCAGCGAGCCGACCGTCGTGCCCGGTGGTATCACCCGGGAGACGGCCGTGCCGGACACCGGTGGTCAGCTCTCGATCGCCTCCTACAACGTGGAGAACCTCGACCCCACCGACCCGGTGGAGAAGTTCGATGCACTGGCCGACCAGATCGTGCGGAACCTGCAGGCGCCTGACATCGTCGGTCTCGAGGAGGTCCAGGACAACGACGGCGCGCAGCAGTCCGGCGTGACCGCCGCCGACGAGACGCTGCGGCTGCTCACCAGGGCCATCGTGCGTGCCGGCGGCCCAGCCTACGACTGGCGCCAGATCGACCCGGTCGACCGCCAGGAGGGGGGCGAGCCCGGCGGCAACATCCGGGTCGCCTTCTTGTTCGCGGAGGAATCCGGTCTGCGCTTCGTCGACCGCGGGGTTCCGTCGTCGACCGAGGGCACGGCTGTGTTCGACGGGGAAAAGGCGGCACACCTGACCCGCTCACCGGGCAGGATCGACCCGGGCTCGCCAGCCTGGGAGGACTCCCGGGTGCCGCTGGTCGGCGAGTTCCACTGGCGTGGCAAGCCGCTGTTCGTGATCGCGAATCACTTCGGCTCCAAGGGCGGTGACGAGCCGCTGTTCGGTCCTTCGCAGCCGCCCGTGCGCAGCTCGGAGACCAAGCGGCACCAGCAGGCGCGTGAGGTGCGCTCGTTCGTCGACGAGCTGCTGTCCGCGGACGCCGCCGCCCGGGTGGCGGTGCTCGGTGACATCAACGACTTCGAGTTCTCCGAGACCACCGACATCCTGGTCGGTTCGGGGCGGACGGCACTGACCGACCTGCCGCGGACCTTGCCCAAGCCGCAGCGCTACACCTACGTCTTCGAGGGCAACAGCCAGGTCCTCGACCACATCCTGCTCTCCCAGGCACTGGTGGAGCAGCGCTACGCCTACGACATCGTGCACGTCAACGCGGAGTTCGCCGACCAGGTCTCCGACCACGACCCGCAGGTCGTCCGGATCGGTGGTTCTCCGCAGAGCTAGCACGTCCTCACCTGCGCGCGCCGCGGCGCAGCCTCGTGCTGCGCCGCGGCGGTGGGTACGGTTGCACCATGAGCTACCAGGTCACCAAGAGCGATGAGGAGTGGCGCGAGCAGCTGACGCCGCAGGAGTACGCCGTACTCCGCCAGGCCGGCACCGAGCGCCCCTTCACCGGCGAGTACACCGACGCCAAGACCACCGGGGTCTACCGGTGCCGGGCGTGCCAGGCCGAGCTGTTCCGCTCCGACACGAAGTTCGAGTCGCACTGCGGCTGGCCGTCGTTCTACGCCCCGCTCGCAGAGGACCGCGTCGAGTACATCGAGGACACCTCGATGGGGATGAAGCGGGTGGAGGTGCGCTGCGCGAACTGCGGGTCGCATCTCGGCCACGTCTTCGAGGGCGAGGGCTACGGGACCCCGACCGACCAGCGGTACTGCATCAACTCGATCAGCTTGACCCTCGAGCCACAGGCCGACGAGCCGGACACCGACGAGAAGATGCGCCACCGCGTCCGCGACGACGCGCAGGATGAGGTCCAGACGCAGGAGAAGATGCGCCACTGAGGCGAGGGAAAGAACCGCCGCGCCTCAGCTCTCGTCGAGGACGACCCGCACCGCCTCGGGGAACGTGCTAGCCACGAAGTCGGGCTCCACCCCGGACCTGTAGTCGAGCACGTCGTAGTCCCGCTTGACCCACACCGTCCGCGCCCCGACACCGGCGGCTCCGGCGATGTCGGCGTCGAGGTTGTCCCCGAGCATCCACGCGCCCTGCAAGGTCGTGTCGGCCCGCTCCGCCGCCGTGCGGAAGATCAGCGGGTCCGGCTTCGAGACCCCCACCTCCTCGGAGATGCACACGGCATCGGCCAGGTCAGCGATGCCGCTCACCGACAGCTTGAGGCTCTGCACGTCGGTGAGCCCGTTGGTCACCACCGCCAGCCGCCAGCCCCGCTCACGCGCCTCCTCCAGCACGGCCCGAGCGTCGGGAACCAGCCGGTAGCTGCCGGCCAGGGTGCGGTTGTAGTCGAGCAGGAACTCCTCGACGGCCACCTCGTAGCCCACTCGCTCGGCGAGCGTGGACAGGAACTCCTCGCGCGGCCGGTGACCTCCTCGGTCGAGCTCGACCACCCAGTCCAGCAACGCTGGGTCGGCGTCCTGCTCGGAGAGGAAACCCTCCGCCCAGCTGCGGAACAGGGGTGGCCGCTCGACGAGAGTGTCGTCGAGGTCACTCATCAGCAACCGCGCTGCGCTCAGGGCAGGTCCGCGATCAGGTCACCGGGAGCGCGCCGCCTACCGGTGTAGAACGGCACCTCCTCGCGCACGTGGCGCCGCGCCTGAGATCCTCTGAGGTGACGCATCAGGTCGACGATCCGGTGCAGCTCGTCGGCCTCGAACGCCAGCAGCCACTCGTAGTCGCCGAGCGCGAACGACGAGACCGTGTTCGCCCGCACATCGGGGTAGTCGCGGGCCATCATCCCGTGCTCGGTGAGCAGCCGGCGTCGTTCGGACTCCTCGAGCAGGTACCACTCGTAGGAACGCACGAACGGGTAGACGCACACGTAGGCGCGGGCGGCCTCCTCCGCGAGGAACGCCGGGATGTGGCTCTTGTTGAACTCCGCCGGCCGGTGCAGGGCCATCTGTGACCACACCGGGTCGAGCCGGGCTCCGAAGGCGGTGCGCCGGAACCGGTGGTACGCGTCCTGCAGGGCATCGGCCGTCGCGGCGTGCCACCACACCAACAGGTCGGCGTCGGCACGCAGGCCGGCAACGTCGTAGACGCCGCGCACGACCACGTCGCCTCCAGCGAGCTCCTCGAACAGCTTCTCCACCTCACGTGCCTCGGCGGCCCGGTCGGCATCCCCGAGGGTCTCCCGAAGGGAGAAGACCGACCACATCGTGTAGCGGATCTCCTCGTTGAGGTCTCGCGCCGCCTTGCCGCGGTTGGGGCTTCGGGCGCTGTCAGTCACGGGTCCATTCTCCCCTTGACGCAAGGCCGTCGAGCACCTGGGTAGCCGCCCGGTCCGCCGACGCGATGCAGGCCGGAATTCCCAGCCCGTCGTAGGCCGCCCCGCACACCGCCAGTCCGGGAAGCTGCTCCACCGAGAAGCGGATCCGGCGCACCCGTTCGGGGTGTCCCACGGCGTACTGCGGCAGGGCGCCGCCCCAGCGCGTCACCAACGCGTCCACCGGTCGCGCTTCCAGGCCGATCGCGTCACCGAGGTCGGCGAGCGCCAGCCGGACCAGGTCCTCGTCGGCGGCCTGCAGGACGTGCTCCTCACGGTGCCGACCGATGGAGCAACGCAGCATCAGGAGGTCGTCGCCGTCATCGCCGGCTCGGCCCGCCTCGCGGACCCAGTCCCACTTGGCGAAGGAGTACGTCGCCGCCTTCACGTCTCGCCGGTCGACGGGAGGTACCAGGAAACCGGACCCGGTCGTCTGCGGCAGGTCGCCGGTGCGGAAGACGAGGCTGACCACGGCCATCGACGCGTACTCGATCCCCGCCAGCTCCGCCGCGGCAGCCGGCGCCACGTCTCGCAGCAGCCGGGAGGTCGGGCGCGCTGGGGTGGCCAGCACCACGATGTCGGCGCTGACCACCTCCGGGGCGTGGGCCGAGCCGACCTCCAGCTCCCAGCCGGTCGCCCGGCGGGCCAACCGACGGACGCTGGTGTCGGTGCGGACCTCGATCCCGGCCGACCTCGCGACCGCCTCGGGCAGCCGTCCCACGCCACCCACGAGACCTGCGAAGACCGGCACGTCGTCGACCCGGCTCCCGGCGACCGAGGTTGCTGCGCGCAGCATCGACCTCTCCTTGTCGAGCAGCGCGACGACCTGCGGGACCGTCGCCCGGGCTGACAGCTCGCGAGCGTGGCCGGCGTACACGCCGCCGAGCAGCGGCTCGACGAGCCGGTCCACCACCTCTGCCCCGAAGCGCCGGCCGACCAGGTCGGCGACGCTGAGGTCGTCGGTGGAGTGCAGTCTCGTCGACGGAAGAGCCACCTCGACAGCAGCCCGAGCCAGACCTCGCCGGGACACCACGCGACTGGCGACCAGCGCTCGGGCGTCCGCGGGGACGCCCATCACGGTCCGGGGCAGCGGGCGCATCTCCCCCCGGGACCACAGGCTCGCGGCGGTGGTGGCAGGGTGCACCAGCCTGTCGGCCAGCCCGCAGCGCCGAGCCAGCGCGGTCGCCTCGGGCCGCCGGTTCAGCATCGCCTCGGCGCCCACGTCGACGGTGATCCCGCCGACCTCCGCCAGGGAGAGCTTGCCGCCGATCCGAGGTGACCCCTCGAAGACGGTGACCGGAACTCCTCGGTCACCCAGCGCTGCGGCGGCGGCGAGACCCGAGATCCCGGCGCCCACCACCACAGCTCGGGGGGGCTCAGCGCGGTGCGGACTCACAGGTAACAGGTTGGCAAAGGTCTGCGCCCCGTTCCAGCTCGGCGGAACCTGCTGGGGGTCGGGCGCGTCACATCGCCGGACACAGCCGAGCAACCAGGAGGTCGCCATGCACACCCTCACCAGCCGGAGACGGTCGACCGCGGTGCTCCGCGGCCTTCAGCTGTCGGCCGCCGTCTGCGCCCTCGGTGTCGTCCTCGCTGCCTGCGGCGGCGGCATCAGCTCCGATGCGGGCGGAGCGGCCGGGGAGGCTGCCCCGGACGTGGCGACGGCTGGCGGCTCCACGGCGGAGGAGCGATCCGCGTTCACCGCTGACTCGGCAGCCGCGCGCAGTGCGAACCGTGCGCCGGCGCAGACCCGCTCGGTGATCAGGACCGGCTTCGTCTCGGCCACCAGTGAGGATCTCGGCGCGGTGCGCGAGGAGCTCGACGGGCTGCTCGCCGCCTTCGGCGGTTCGGTTGATCGGGAGCGGACAGCGCACGACGAGGACGGGCTGGTCACCCGATCCGTCCTGGTGCTGCGGGTGCCGGTTGCCGACTTCACCGCGGCGATGGACGCGCTGAAGAAGCTAGGCAAGCTGGAGGCCTCCCGGAGCAACGCCGAGGACGTCACCACCCAGGTCATCGACGTCGACGAGCGCGTGCAGACGATCCAGAACAGCCTCGACCGGTTGCAGCGGCTGCAGCAGCGCTCGGCGAGCCTGGAGGACCTGATCGACTTCGAGGACCAGATCACCCAGCGCGAGTCAGAGCTGCGGTCGCTGGAGGCGCAGCAGGCCTATCTCGCCGACCAGACGTCGATGTCGACGATCAGCCTCTACCTGTCCACCCCCGAGGAGTACGTCCCACCGCCGGACGCTCTCGAGGACGCCGGGTTCCTCGCCGGACTGCGCGGAGGATGGAACGCTCTGACGGACTCCGTCGTCGTCGCCCTGACGGTGGTCGGCGCTGTGCTCCCGTTCGCGGTGACGCTCGCCGTGGCCGGCATACCTCTCGCGTTCTTGCTGCGCGGGCTCGTACGTCGGCGCCGGGCCCCGCTGCCCACCGAGTGACTGCGACTGGGCGCCGGTGCCGTGCGCTGCCCTGGTGACCAGTTGGTCAGTGCCGCGTCTGCTCGTGGACGAAGTCGGTGAGCCGGGCCAGCTGGTCGGGATCGGTGGAGGGCAGCACTCCGTGGCCCAGGTTGAAGATGTGTCCGGGGGCGTCGGCTGCCCGGGCGAGCACGTCGGCGGCGTGCCCGAGCATCACGTCGGTGGGGGCGAACACCGTGGCGGGGTCGAGGTTGCCTTGCACGGCGCGACCCCCTGCTCGCCGTACGCCCTCGTCCAGCGGAACGCGCCAGTCCACCCCGACGACGTCGGCGCCGGCGGCTCCCATCAGGGTGAGCAGCTCACCGGTGCCCACACCGAAGTGGATCCGCGGCACGCCGAGCGCGGACACCCGCTCCAGCACCGTGGCGGAGTAGGGCAGCACGAACCGCTCGTAGTCGCTCGGCGTCAGCGCGCCGGCCCAGGAGTCGAACAGCTGCACCGCGGACGCTCCCGCAGCAACCTGGACCTCGAGGTACGCCGCCGAGATCGCGGCGATCTTGCTCATCAGGGCAGACCAGAGGTCGGGGTCGCCGAACATCATCGCCTTGGTCTTGGCGTGGTCCTTCGACGGGCCGCCCTCGACGAGGTACGAGGCCACGGTGAACGGTGCACCCGCGAAACCGATCAGCGGCGTCGCGCCGAGCTCGGCGACCAGCTCACCCACGGATTCGGTGACGAACCCGACGTGGTCCGGGGTGAGGTCCGGGATCGCGGCCACGTCGGCCGGGCTCGCCACCGGCGAGGCCACCACCGGACCGACCCCGGGGACGATGTCGAGGTCGACCCCGACCGCCTTCAGCGGCACGACGATGTCGGAGAAGAAGATCGCCGCGTCGACGCCGTAGCGGCGGACCGGCTGGAGCGTGATCTCGACGACCAGGTCGGGCCGCATGCACGCCTCGAGCATCGCGACGCCCTCCCGGAGCTTGCGGTACTCCGGCAGCGACCGGCCCGCCTGGCGCATGAACCACACCGGCGTGTGCGGCACGTCCTCACCCCGGGCCGCGCACAGGAGGGGCGAGGCGGCCAGACCCGGATGCGGCTCAGCGCGAGCTCCGGCACTGGCACCGCCGGAGCGGGGCGCTGGGCCGGTCGGCGGGACTGCTGGCACGGACCGATCTTCGCAGGCGAGGCGGCGCGTCGGGTCACCGGCACAGTGGAACCCGCCTAGTCTGAGGATCATGGCTGCGCGTCAAGAGCCGCATCGTGAGCCGACCCCGTCGCCGGAGGAGTTCCGGGTCGCGGTCGAGCAGATGCTGGGTGCTCGGCTGCGCCCCGAGGTCGCCTGCGAGGAGATGCCCGCCCCTCAGCGGATCGCACCGTTCGCCTCCGCGTTGTCTGCGGACGTGACGGTCGACGGAGCCGAGATCGGCACCGGCCGGATCGTCCTGCTGCACGATCCCGCCGGGAACGACGCGTGGGGCGGGACGTTTCGCTGCGTCGCTTACGTCCGCGCCGAGATCGATCCGGAGATGGTCACCGACCCGCTACTGGCCGGGGTCGGCTGGTCCTGGCTGACCGAGGCGCTCAACGCACACGGAGCCGCCTTCGCCGCATCCTCGGGTACCGTCACGAAGGTGGCATCAGAGAGCTTCGGCGGCATGTCCGACGAGGCGGCGACCGCACAGCTGGAGATCCGGGCGTCCTGGACCCCTGCCGGAGACGTCGCCGCACACGTCGAGGCCTGGGGCGAGCTGCTGTGCACTGCCTCGGGTCTGCCGCCGGTGCCCGAGGGGGTCACGTCGATGCCGAGCCGGCGGGGACAGCGCGGCCGCGTCTGATGCACGGCCCCGACCCGTCAGGACCGGACCAGGCAGGACCGGACCAGGCAGGACCCGAGCAGGCCGCTCCGGAAGCTCCCCTGCTCGAGCTCCGCGACGGGCTGCCCGTCGTCGCGGACACGCCGGCGACGCTGGCTGAGGTCGTTGCCTCGTTGCGTCAGGGGCACGGACCGATCGCCGTCGACGCGGAGCGCGCCTCGGGCTACCGCTACTCCGCCCGGGCCTATCTCATCCAGCTGCGCCGAGATGGCTCCGGTTCCGCGCTGGTGGACCCGATCGCCTTCGACGACCTGAGCCAGCTGGGCGAGGTGCTGGCCGAGGACGAGTGGATCCTGCACGCGGCGACCCAGGACCTGCCCTGCCTGGCAGAGCTCGGTCTGCGACCGACAGCGCTGTTCGACACCGAGCTGGCCGGCCGCCTGCTCGGCTATCCCCGGGTGGGCCTGGCGACCCTGGTCGAGACCGTCACCGGCCACAGGATGCGCAAGGAACACTCAGCCGTCGACTGGTCGACGCGGCCGCTGCCTCGACCATGGCTGGAGTACGCCGCACTCGACGTCGAGGCGTTGATCGAGCTGCGTGAGCGGTTGTCGCGCGAGCTGCAGGAGGCGGGCAAGGACGAGTGGGCGCGCCAGGAGTTCGCGCACCTGCTGTCCACCACTCCGGCCGGTCCTCGACAGGACCCGTGGCGACGTACCTCCGGCCTGCACCGCACCCGAGGGCGCCGCGCCTTGGCCGCAGTACGCGCGCTGTGGGAGACCCGCGACGCGATCGCCTCCCAGCGTGACGTCACCCCCGGCCGGATCATCCCTGACTCGGCGATCGTCGAGGCCGCCAACGCACTGCCCCGCGATCGCGCGTCCCTGGTCGGTCTGCGTGGCTTCCGTGGGCGGGGCGCCGAACGGTACGTCAAGGAGTGGCTCGCCGCGCTGCGCGAGACTCGGGCACTCGCCGAGCAGGACCTGCCGCCCCTCACGGCGAAGTACGACGGCCCGCCTCCCCCGCGCGCCTGGGCAGAGCGAGACCCCGTGGCCGCGGCCCGGCTGAGCAAGGCGCGTGCTGACCTCACCGCGCTGGCGGAGGACCTCAACTTGCCGCTGGAGAACCTGCTCACCCCCGACCACGTGCGCCGGCTGTTGTGGGAGGCACCCGAGCCGGACGACGAGGACGCCCTGCCCGCGCGGGTGAGTGAGCGACTCCGTGCGTTCGGTGCCCGGGACTGGCAGATCGATCTCACCGCCACCCTCCTGGTCGACGCGATCCGCGAGGGAGCCGCCGCGGCCGAGTGAGCGGGTCCGCTGCTCGCAGGCGATCTCGTCCGTGTCGGTGTCGGTCTCGGGTCAGTCGGTCTCGGGAGGGACGTCCGGCGCCAGGATGGTCTGGGAGCGTCGGTCGATCCGCTCCAGCGATGCGTCGAGATCGATCACCGGCGAGTAGAACAGCCGCTCGAGCAGCGGACGTGTCTCGCGCAGCACCCTCGGCCAGCGCACCACGAGCGGCACCTCGTCTGCCCGTCGAACTCCGTCCCTGAAGACGAACGAGTTGGCCGGCTGCCGGCCGGGCTGGGTGAAGGCGCGGGACCGGGCAACCTCGACGTTGGACGGTACGACGTATCCGGACCGGCTGGTGATCCGGGCACCCACCGGCCCGACCGCGAACGCGATGAAGTCCGCGGCCGCCGCAACGTGCTCAGTGTCGGTGGACAGGCAGTAGCCCGTGGTCGCGGTGATCGTGCTGAACCCGCCGAAGCTCGGCACCGGGAAGGCCTCGAAGTCCAGCCGGGGGGCACTTCGCAGGCTCGGCACCACGCTCCGAGTGCCAAGCATCATCGCCAGCTTGCCCTGCCGGAAGCGGCTGATCGCGTCCTGACGAGACAGCTGCGCGCTGGTCGGGGTCACCTCGGGATCACGGACGAGGGTGAGTACCTGCTGGAGTGCCGCTCGGCTGTCCCCGTCGGTGAGGGTGAGCGACGTCGGCGCCTCCTGGTCGTCGACGAGCTCACCGCCAGCGGACCAGATGAAGGGAGCGAGCATCTCCAGGTCGGGGTCGATGTGCACCCCCAGGGAGCGCCCAGCAGACGTGCGCCGGGAGGCGAGCGCGAACTGCTCGAAGGACCAGCCTGTCCGAGCGGTCGGAGGGTCCTCGCCCGGCTCCAGCACGAGCCGGGACGGGTCGAGAAGCCGCTGGTTGTAGTAGACGACCAGCGGTGACACGTCATGCGGCATGCACTGCAGCGCCGAGTCGGCGCTGAACGCCTCCAGGCCGTGGCGCTGGAAGCCGTCGCCGAAGTCGACGCCACGCTCCTCCAACAACAGGTCGACCGGCCGCACCCTCCCTGCCTTGACGAGGCTCGGCAACCACTGCCGAGCGGCGAGGAACACGTCCGGGCTCGACGCGTCGCCGAGACGGGAGCCGATCGCGCTCCGCGCCACAGCAGTGGCCGGGGCCGACGAGACCTCCACGGTGACCTGCGGGTTGCGCCGCATGAACGCCTCGGCGAGCTCGGCGTAGGCCTCGAGCATCCCTTTCTCGCCGTACACGGCGAACCGCAGAGTCACTGGTCCGGGCGTTGCCGCGGCGGGACCGGAGGCAGCAGGGCTCGGCGACTCGGTCGGTTCCCTCTCGGCCGCGGTGCACCCTGCCGCGGCGCCGATGCCGCACAGCGTCGCCACGACGGCGGCAGTGACCAGCGCGCGCGCCGATGACACCAGTGAGTCCTCTCTCCCGCTCTGACCGGTCTCGCCGTGCCCCGGAACCGGCCGACCCAGCACACCGTATCGGGACACACC
The DNA here is from genome assembly GCA_902805855.1 of uncultured Nocardioidaceae bacterium. Taxonomy (GTDB): domain Bacteria; phylum Actinomycetota; class Actinomycetes; order Propionibacteriales; family Nocardioidaceae; genus Nocardioides_C. The sequence goes on along the minus strand of CADCUJ010000004.1, from coordinate 483 downwards.
TGCCGTCGCGGCTCTGAATTCCGGTGCGCGGCAACCTCGGGCACCTAGGGTTTTGGCCAGCGGTCACCTGCGGCCGCGTGGAAATCGGTGTCACCGGTGTAGAGAGGTTGGCTCCCATGCTGGCTCGCACCCGCGACGGCGGGGCAGGAGGCATCGCGCTGACGCTCGCCCTGCTGGCCATGTCGACCGGATGCGGTGAAGACCCCACGACCACCGGACGCGCCGAGCAGAGGCCTTCGGAAAGCCTCAGCTCGCCCGCACCGTCACCGTCCTCCCCGGACGCCGAGCCCTCGGACACCGAACCCTCGGACACCGAACCCTCGGACGCCGAACCCTCGGACGACGAGACCCCGGCTGAGACCCCCGCCGAGCCGCCCGCGGCCGGCGACCCGGCGCGCAAGGGCACCGCGCGACTGCTGTCCGCCGGGCAGCTGCCCGGGTTCAACGAGACGTTCCGATGGCGAGTCGCGTCCACCAGCAGAC
>CADCUJ010000003.1 GCA_902805855.1 uncultured Nocardioidaceae bacterium | reverse complement strand
GGTCCACCTCGCCCAAGCTCAGCCCGGCGTCCTGGAGCTGACGCTCGGCTTGGGCGCGGGTCATCATCACCAGCGTCGGCACCGACCGCTGCTCGGGCGGGGACGAGAACAACATCGGCCCGATGATCGCGGCGGCCACCAGCAGCGCGACGACCACCGCCGCGACCAGGATCAGCGGCCACCGGCGCTTCGTCTGCTGCTCGTCGTCCTCGTCGCCGGCGAAGAACGTCGTGGAATCTGTCGCCCCGTCGTGCGGCAGGAAGTCGGTGGCATCGTCCCCCACCGGCGGCACCGGCGCCGCCACCGGCTTCCCGGCAAGAAGCCGCTCGATGTCCGCGCGCATCGCCGCAGCGCTCTGGTAGCGGTCCTCGACCCGCTTCGCGAGCGCCTTGATCACGACCGCGTCGATCTCGGATGAGAGGCTCGGGTCCAGAGACGACGGTGGCTGGGGCTGCTCGCGGACATGCTGGTAGGCCACCGACACGGGGCTCTCACCGACGAACGGCGGCCGGCCGGTGAGCAGCTCGTAGAGCAGGCAGCCGGTGGAGTACACGTCGCTGCGGGAGTCGACGGTCTCGCCGCGAGCCTGTTCCGGGGACAGGTACTGCGCCGTCCCGATCACCGCCGCGGTCTGGGTCATCGTGGACGAGGCGTCGGATACCGCTCGAGCGATGCCGAAGTCCATCACCTTCACGTCGCCGCTCGGGGTCAGCATCACGTTGGCCGGCTTGATGTCGCGGTGGATGATGCCGGCCCGGTGGCTGTAGTCCAGAGCGTTGAGCACGCCGGAGGTGATCTCCAGGGCACGCTCCGGCAGGATCTTGCGGCCTTCACGCAGGATCTCGCGCAGCGTGCGGCCGGCGACGTACTCCATCACGATGTAGGGCTGAGCCACCTCATGGTCACCGGAGCCGCCGTTCTCGGCCAGCTCTTCGCCGGTGTCGTAGACGGCGACGATCGCCGGGTGGTTCAAGGACGCGGAGGACTGCGCCTCACGGCGGAACCTGGCCTGGAAGGTGGGGTCGCTGGCGAGATCGGTGCGCAGGCGCTTGACCGCCACGATCCGGCCGAGCCGCTCGTCGGTGCCCTTGCGCACCTCGGCCATCCCGCCACGCCCGAGCAGCTCATTGAGCAGGTACCGGTCGCCGATGCGCGCGACGGGCCGTCCGCTCGGCGCGGCGGCACCTCCTGGCGCGTCGTGCTCGTTGCTCATCGCTGACTAGTCGCCCGCCCCGGGTGCCCCGTTGCCCCGTCCCTGGCCCTGGCCCTCGCTCTGGCCCTCGCTTTGGCCCTCGCTTTGGCCCTGGCTCTGGCCCTGGCCCTCGCCCTGCCCCTCACTCTCGCCCTGGCCCTCGCTTTGCCCCTGCCCTTCGTCGGTGTCCTCGGGGTCCTCGGTGTCTTCAGTGTCTTCGGTGTCTTCGGGGTCCTCGGTCGGCTCCTCCTCGGGCTTGTCGTAGAACGCGAGGATCACCTCCGACCCGGGGGCCAGCACCCCGGTGGGCGTCACCGAGGCGACGGTGTCCTCCGGCTGCCCGTCGGGGTTGTCGATCTTCTCCTCCTTGGGCTCCAGACCGAGGGCCTTGAGCTCCTCTGCGGCGACCTTGACGTCGCGGCCGACGTAGTCACCCGCCTCCACCAGGACGCCTTCCGGCTCGGGCTGCGGCTCGGGCTGCGGCTCCGGCTGCGGCTCGGGCTCGCCCTCGTCACCGGCCGACGGGTCGGTGGGCGCCTGGTCGCCCTGGTCACCACCCTGGTCGGCCGTGGGCCCCGGGTCGGCCGGCGCGTCTCCGGCTCCCGGACCAGCCGCCCCGGAGTCGGCCGGCGCATCGCCGGCACCGGTGGCGTCCGACGCATCCTGCGTCGTCCCGGGGTCGTCTGTAAGGACAAGGGTGACCACACCGATGAGGAGCAGGGCGGCCAGGGCTGCCGCCACCGGCCAGTAGCGAGCCAGCCGGCCACGCCGGCTGGGCGCAGAGGCCGTCGGATCGGCCGGGGAGGTGGTAGCTGCGGCCGCGTCGGTTGCCGTCACCCCTCCCGCGGCTGCGGCAGCAACGGGACCAGTCATCACCTTGGTGGCGGAGGACTCCCCTACTGCGGCGGCTCCGGCCAGATCACCGTCGACCGGGCGTCCACGAAGCGCAGCAGCGAAGTCTGCCGCGCTGGGGAACCGCGCCGCGGGGTCCTTGGCCAGCGCCTTCATCGTCACCTGGCGGATGTGCTCGGGCAGGTCGCTCGGCAGCGGCGGGACGGGCTGACGGAGGTGGGCAAGGGCCGTCCCCACCGGGGTGTCGGCGACGAAGGGTCGCCGACCGGCGAGGCTCTCGTAGAGCACGACCCCGAGCGCGTAGATGTCGCTGGCCGCCGTGGCCGGCTTGCCCTCGGCCTGCTCCGGCGAGAGGTAGTGCGGGGTGCCGATCACCTCGCCGGTGTTGGTCAGGGCGACCGCATCCGCGGCACGGGCGATGCCGAAGTCGGTGATCTTCACCCGCCGGTCGGGCGTGACCAGCAGGTTGGCCGGCTTGACGTCGCGGTGCACGATGCCGAGGGCGTGCGCGGCGGCGATCGCATCGGCCGCCTGGGCAACCAGGTCCGCGGCGGTCTCCGACGGCATCGGCTCACCGTTGCGCAGCAGTGCGGACAGTGGCTGCCCCGGCACCAGCTCCATCACCAGGAACGGCCGGTTGGACCCGGTGGCCGATCCGTTGCCCGTGCTGACCTCGCCATAGTCGAACACGGCGGCCACTCCGGGGTGGTGCAGCGCGGCCGCGTGGCGGGCTTCCCCCGCGAAGCGGGTGCGGAACAACGGGTCGTCGGCGTACTCGTTCTTCAGCACCTTCACCGCCACCTGCCGCCCGAGCAGCGAGTCGGTCGCGCGCCACACCTGCCCCATGCCGCCGGTGGCGATCGGTTCGTCCAGCCGGTACCGGCTGCCCTCGCCCACCGACTCCACCGGGCTGCGCTGGGTCCCAGGACTCACGGTGAGATCACCGCCTGCATCACCCGCTTGGCGATCGGCGCGGCCAGTCCACTGCCGGAGATCGCGTCGCGCGCGACGCCGGCGTCCTCGACGAGGACGGCCACCGCGACCTGCGGGTCGTCGGCCGGGGCGAAGGAGACGAACCACGCGTACGGCGGGCGCTCGGGTGCGCTCTGGGCGGTCCCCGTCTTGCCGGCGACCTTGATCCCCGGGATCTGGGCCGGAGTCGCGGTACCCCGGTCGACGACTGCGATCATCATCTGGGTCAGGTCCTGGGCAACGGAGGAGGTGATCGCCTCGGAGCGGAAGGCCTCCGGGCTGGTCTTCGCCAGCGGCTCGAAGTCGGGTGAGCGGACCTCGTCGACCAGGTAGGGCCTCATCACCGTGCCTCCGTTGGCGATCCCGGCGGTGACCATCGCCATCTGCAGGGGTGTCGCGGCCACCTCGAACTGGCCGATCGCCGAGAGCGCGGTCTGTGGTTCGTCGGGGTCCTCCGGGAAGACGCTCGGCACCTGGCCGTTGAGGTCTTCGAGGTAGTCCCCGCCGAACCCGAACTTCTCCGCCTGCTCGTTCAGCGCCGAGGCCCCGAGGTCCAGTCCCAGGAATCCGAAGGACACGTTGCAGGAGACCGCCAGCGCCTGGGTGAGCGTGATCCGCTCGGCACCGCAGCTGCCGCCGCTCTCGTTGACCAACGGGGTGTCGGTCTGGGGCAGGTCCAGCGTGGCTCCGCCGGGCACCAGCGAGCCGGGCTGGTACTTCCCGCTGGACAGCGCCGCAGCCGCGGTCACCAGCTTGAAGGTCGACCCCGGCGGGTAGATCTCCTGGATGCCACGGTTGAGCAGCGGCCGGTCCGGGTCCTCGTTCAGCCGTTCGTAGGCCTCCTGCACCTCGCTGAGCTGGTGCGAGGCGAGGACGTTCGGGTTGTACGTCGGCGAGGAGACCATCGCGAGGATCCCCCCGGTGTCCGGATCGAGGGCGACGACGCTGCCGGTGACGTTCTCTCCCAGCGCGCGAAGGCCGGAGTACGCCTCGGTCTGCGCCTGCGGGTCGATGGTGAGCGAGACGCTTCCGCCTTCGGGCTGAGCATCACCGACCAGGTCGACGACCCGGTTCACGAACAGCCGAGGGTCGCTTCCGGAGAGGATCTCGTTCTCGGTGAGCTCCACCGCCGAGCGTCCGTAGGTGTAGGAGTAGTAACCGGTGAGGTGGGCGAACTTGCTCGGCTGCGGGTAGACCCGCTGGTACTCGAACTGGTCGTCGGACTCCCTGCTCACAGCGACCGCGTTCCCAGCGACCGTGATGTCGCCACGCTCTCGGGCGAACTCCGCGTCCCGCACCCGCTTGTTGTCGTTGCGAGAGTTCAGCTCGTCGGCCTGGAGGTACTGAAGATAGGTCGAGTTCACCAGCAGCGCCAGGAACAGTGCCAGGCAGACGATCGCCATGGTGCGGATCGGCTTGTTCATCGTCCCCTCCCGGCGAGCGGGAGTGAGCCGAGTGGTCTCAGGGAGAGCTTCATCGGGTCATCACCACCTGAGTGGTCTCGCTGTCGGTGGACTCGGACAGGTCCGGCAGCGGCCTGCGCGCCTGGTCGGAGATGCGCAGCAGCAAGGCGATGATCGCCCAGTTCGCGACCAGTGAGGAACCGCCGTAGGACATGAACGGCGTGGTCAGCCCGGTCAGTGGGATCAGCTTGGTCACCCCGCCCACCACGACGAAGATCTGCAGCGCGAAGACGACCGCGAGACCGGTTGCGACCAGCTTGCCGAACCCATCCCGGCACACCAGTGCGGTGCGCAGGCCGCGCTCGACGATCAGCCCGTAGAGCAGCAGAATCGCCATCACGCCGGTGAGACCGAGCTCTTCGCCCATCGCGGCGAAGATGAAGTCGGAGTAGGAGAACGGGATCAGCGTCGGGTCACCCTGTCCCCACCCCCGGCCGACCAGCCCTCCCCACGCCTGGCCGTACATCGACTGGATGATCTGGTAGCTGTCGTAGGCGGGGTCGAACGGGTCCAGCCAGGATCCCACGCGTGCCTGGACGTGGCTGAACAGCAGGTAGCCGAGGTACGAGCCACCGGCGAACAGCGCCGCGCCCACCACCAGCCAACCTGGCCGTTCGGTCGCGACGTACAACAACACCAGGAACAGGCCGAAGAACAGCAGCGAGGAGCCGAGGTCGCGCTGGAAGACCAGCACGGCGAGGCTGACCAGCCACATCACCAGGATCGGACCCAGGTCCCGCATGCGCGGGAAGTCGATGCCGGCGAACCGGCGCCCGGCCAGCGCGAGTGCGTCGCGGTGCACGACGAGGTAGCCGGCGAAGAAGACCACCAGGCAGACCTTCGCGATCTCCCCTGGCTGGAAGCTGAACGGACCCAGCCGGATCCAGATCCGGGCGCCGTTGATCTCGGTGCCGAGCACGGGCAGCAGCGGAAGCACCAGCAGGACGAGCGCGGCGAGCCCGAACGTGTAGGTGAATGCCTGCAGGCGCCGGTGGTCGCGGACCACGACGAGTACGACGATGAACAGTGCGACGCCCAAGGACATCCAGATCAGCTGGTCGCCCGCGAACGTGTTCGCATCCTCGTTCTCCGCCAGCTCCGCGAGGTCGATGCGACGGATCATCGCGAGGCCGAGGCCGTTCAGCGCCGCCACGATCGGCAGCAGCACCGGATCGGCGTAGGGAGCGAAGATCCGGATGACGACGTGGCACAGCAGGCAGAGACCGGCCAGCCAGCCGCCGTAGGTGAACAGGTTCGTCGGGACCGTTCCCTGGATCGAGAGGCCCACCGCTGCGTAGGCGCCGACGCCCACGACCAGGCTCACCAGCAGCAAGAACAGTTCCGCGCCGCGGCGACGCCGGTGGGTGAAACCGGAGGACTGGCTGCGCACCGAGCCGCTCACTGGGTCACCTCCACACAGTCGGGGGGTTGCAGGGTCGGCGATGCCTCGGCCCGCGGAGACTGGCTCGGCTCGCCCTGCGGCCCGTCACCCTGTTGCCCGTCGCCTCGTTGCCCGTCCCCCGTTGCGGAGTCCCCTGAGGAGTCCCCCGGGGAGCCAGCGCCCGTGGGGGACGGCTGCGACTGCTGCGCTGTCTGGTCGCCCGGCTGGCCGTCTTGCTGGCCGCCATCCTGCTGGCCGCCATCCTGCTGGCCGCCGTCCTGCTGGCCGCCGTCCTGCTGGCCGTCCTGCTGACCACCGCTTTGCTGGTCGCCGTCTTGCTGGTCGCCGTCTTGTTGGCCACCAGTGGGCGAGCCGTCCGGCGATGGGGAGGGTGACTGCTCCGGGTCCGGGCAGGCCCTGGCTGCGGAACCGATGTTCCCCACGATCTCGCGGGCGTCGTCGAGGTCGTCGGCCACGATACCGTCACGGACCCGGTCGGCCTGGCTGTCGAGCAAGGCCGCCAGGGTCACCTCACTGCTCTCCTGCACCGAGGACAAGGTCAGCCCGGGGACGTCGGCCTGGACCCCTTGGTAGATCGCGACCCGGTCACCGGCTGCGGCGACGTAGTACTGGTTCTGGGTCCAGCGGTAGCCGAGTGCGGCGATCAGGGCGAGCACGAGTCCTGCTGCGAGCAGGATCCCCAGACGCCGCAGCCAGGTGAAGCGGGCGGGCGGGCGCGGTGCATAGCGCAGCACCTCCGGGTCCACGCCGCCTTTGTCCTCAGCGTCGTCGTCGGCCGCGGGCACCGGCTCGAGCTCGTCGGTGTCGCCGCCGCGGTGGCCCCGGAAGGAGCTCGGCGCGTTCGCTCCCGCGTGGCGGGGCTGGTCGGCGGCGGCACCGACCAGCATCGGGCCGACCGAGGATGAGGCCGACTCCGCGAGATCGTCGCTGGAACTGCCGCCGCTGGTCGTGGACGAGGCCCCCGCGAGCGCGGCGTCACCGTCGCTGGCGGCTCCCGCAGCGCCGTCCTCGGCCGCGAGCACGTCGGCAACCACCACGGTGATGTTGTCGCTGCTGCCGGCGTCCAGTGAGGCCCGGACCAGCTCGACGGCCGCGAAGTCGACGGTCCCCGCTCCCAGGATCTCAGCCAGCCGTTCGGGCTCGAGCGCCCCTGAGCAGCCGTCGCTGCACAGCAGCAGCCGGTCGCCGGGCGCGAGGTCGACCAGGAACAGGTCAGGGTCGGTCTCGTGCACGCCGTCGACGGCCCGCAGGATCAGGTTGCGCTGCGGGTGGTTGCGCGACTCCTCCTCGGTGATCCGGCCCTCGTCGATGAGACTCTGCACGAAGGTGTGGTCCCTGGTGAGCTGACTCAGGTCGCCGTCGCGCAGCAGGTACCCGCGGCTGTCGCCGACGTGCCCGACGGCGATGCGGGTCCCGTCGAAGAGTGCAGCCGTGACCGTCGTACTCGTCCCCTCGAGCTCGGGGTCCTCGTCGACCAGCTCCGCGATCCGGTCGTGCGCTCGGTGGATGGCCCCGGCGACCGCCTCCAGCACGTCCTCGGGGGCAGGCGCGTCGAGGCGGCGCAGGATCTGCACGGCGGTGCTGCTGGCGACGTCGCCGCGGGCAGCGCCCCCGACGCCGTCTGCGACGACGAGCAGCCGGTCGCTCGCGAAGCCGGAGTCCTGGTTGTCCTTGCGCACCAGGCCGACGTCGGAGAGCGCGGCGTACCGCAGGCTCAGCGTCGTGGGAGTCATCGGTGGGACCTATTTCCTCAGCTCGAGGGTGGTCTTGCCGATGCGCACCTTCGAGCCTGCCTGCAGCGCCGACGGCTGGGAGAGGCGCTGGGAGCCGATGTAGGTCCCGTTGGTGGAGCCGAGGTCCTCGACGAACCACTGCCCGTTCGACGAGGCGATCCGGGCGTGCCTCGTCGAGACGTAGTCGTCGTCGAGTCGGATAGCGGCATCGGTGCCCCGGCCGATCAGCAGCGGCGCGCCGTCGAGGGACACGGTCTCCCCGGCGTTGGCGCCGTCGAGGATCGCCACGTGGGTCGGAGCCCCACGGGGTCGCTTCGCCGGCTTGGGGCGGCGCTTGGCGGTCCGCCGCTGCGCCCGCCGTTCGGCCCGAGGCGTGGACTCGACCCGCGCGCCGAACATGTCCGAGCGGACGACCGAGATCGCCGACAGCACGAAGATCCACAAGATCGCCAGGAACGCGAAGCGGATCAGCACCAGGGTCAGCTCAGACACCCGACCGTCCCTCCTTGCCGCCGAGGTAGCGAACGGTGAGCGTGGTGTTGCCGATCTTCACCGTGGCTCCGTCCTCCAGCGCGGCGTGGGCGACCTTGCTCCCGTTCACCTGGAGGCCGTTGGTCGAGCCGAGGTCGACGACGCTGACGTGCGGACCGTCACCACCCGGCGCTACCCGGATCTCCGCGTGCCGCCGCGAGACCCCCGGGTCGTTCACCTGGAGGTCGGCGTCTGCTCCGCGTCCGATGACCACTCCCGGTGGTTCGAGCGGATGCCTCTTGCCGTTGACCTCGAGCACCACCCCCGCGCGTCGTACTGCCGTGTCGCTCATCGCGCCTGCGGCGCTGGTCACCTGCGCCATCGCCTCGCTGTTCACCCGGAACCGGCCGGTGCCGAGGTCCGCGGTCTGGTGGAAGGCGACCGAGACCGGGCCGGTGAAGACGTAGCGCTGCTCGTCGGCGTGCTCGCGCAGCATCTCGGTGAGCTCGTCCGCCATCGTCGAGCCGTACGGCGAGAGCCTCTCGTAGTCTGCGGCGGAGAGCTCGACGTGGAAGCTGTTCGGCACCATCCGCCGCTTGCGGGAGAGGATCTGCGCGGAGTTGTCCACCTCCCGCTGGAGCGCGGCCGCGATCTCCACCGGCTGCACGGCGCTGCGGAAGACGCGGGCGAAGGCACCCGAGACAACCTGCTCGAGCCGGTTCTCGAAGCGCTGGATGACCCCCACGGTGCCTCCTTTCGCACATGCAGACCCAAAGACGGTGACCTCGCGGACCATTGCCGATCGTACTTGCCCGCCGCTTCCGTTGAGATTGCCCTCGCGCCGGTTGAGAATGCCCTTGCGCCCGTTGAGATGGGCCTCGTGCCGGTCGAGATGGGGGTCGTGCCGGTCGAGATGGGGGTCGGTCCCGTGGTTTGGGCCGCGCCTGAGCGGTGGGATAGCCTGAGCGGGCTTCTGGCGCGAGTGGCGGAATAGGCAGACGCGCACGGTTCAGGTCCGTGTGTCCGAAAGGACGTGGGGGTTCAACTCCCCCCTCGCGCACCACTTCGGTGGTTGAGGAGGCGCGCCAGCGCCGTCTCGAAACCGGCCACGGGGCCTCGGCTCCGAGGCTTCGTCCGTCTTCGTAGCTCCTCCTGTGGTCCGGCTGTCGCCGTTGCTGCGGCGTCGCCCAGTAGTCGAGCAACTCCCTACCCAATGTCTGTGTCACTAGAGTTCGAGCATGTTCATGCTTCATGGTCGCTTGGGCGCCACAACCGGAAACAGGGAAGATCTGCTGGCCATCCTGCAGGAGGGTGAAGGGTCTGAACCCATGCCAGGTTGCCGGCTGTACCTGGTTGCTGTTGATGAATCCGACGATGACGGCGTCTGGGTCACTGAGGTGTGGGAGTCGGAGCAGGCGCACCGCGATGCACTCGAGCTGGAGCGGGTCAAGGCGCAGGTCGCGCGAGCCATGCCTCTGCTTGACCGGGAGGGCTTCAGACAGCAACGGCTCGACGCCAGAGCCGGCATTCCCCGCGGTACGAAGTAGCCCCGGGGTCAGGTCCAGTACAGCAGCGGCTTGACGGGGCGCTGCGTACCTTCTTGCCCCTCAGCCCGCGGGGACGCAGCCGCGGATCAGGTCGATCGCCTCGTGGATGCGATCGGCGTGGGTGCGGTGGGCCAGGACGCACAGCCGCAGGGTGTACTCGCCTCCGATGCGCGTGCTGGACAAGAAGACGCGGCCCGCGGCGTTGATCCGCTCCAGCCACCGAGCCTGCTCGGCCTCCGGGCGACCTCGCAGCCGGAACGTCACCACGGTCAGGTCCGGCGCGTCGCCGACCTCGATGCGCGGGTCGTCCGCCAGGGCGGTGTGCACCTCGATCGCGAGGTCGAGCTTCTCGTCGAGGGCGTCGCGGAAAGCAGCGACGCCGTGCAGGTGCAGGGGCAACCACAGCCGGGGGCCGCGCGCCTCCCGGGTCAGCTCGGGGGTCAGGCTGTTGTAGTCGGGCAGGTCACCGTCACTGCCGAGGTCCTGCAGGTAGTTGGCGTCACCGGCGAACGCGGCCTGCAGCAGGTTGTGGTCGCGGACCAGCAGGACGCCGGTGCCGTAGGGAAGGAACAGGGCCTTGTGCGGGTCCAGCACGATCGAGTCCGCCCGCTCGATACCGGCGAGCCGCCTGCGACCACGCTCGGTGAGGTGGAAGAACCCGCCGTAGGCGCCGTCGACGTGGAACCACAGCCGTTCGGCCGCCGCCAGGTCGGCGAGTGCCTCGAGGTCATCGATGGTGCCGGTGTCCGTGGTGCCCGCGGTGGCGACCACGACTGCAGGTCGCCGACCGGCCGCCCGGTCCGCCGCGATCATCCGGGCCGCTTCCGCAGGGTCCATCCGCAGGTCATCCGTGGTGGGCACGACGCGCACGGCTGAGGCGGGCAAGCCGGCAACGCGCGCCGCCTTTGCGACGCAGCGGTGGGTGTGTGCGGTGACGTAGAGAGCCGCGTCGGAGAATGTCTCGCCCAGCATGTGCTCTCGAGCGGCGACCAACGCCGTCAGTGTTGCGATCGACCCGCCGGTGGTGGCGATGCCCGTAGCGGCCGTCGGCAGCTGGAACTCACCGCAGAGCCAGCGCATCACGCCCTGCTCCATGGCCACGAGTCCCGGAGCCAGTCCCGCCACACCGGTGTAGCGGTTGTGCCCGCGTGCGAGGAACTCCCCGAGCGCAGAGGCGAACAGCCCGCCACCGGGGATGTAGGCCAGGTAGCTCGGTCCTGCGGTCTCCACCGATGCCGCCGCTGCTGCCTGCAGCCGGCCCAGCAGCACGTCGAAGTCGCGCGGCTTCTCGTCCGGCGGTGCGAGCAGGGCCGGCAGCAGGTCGTCGAGCCCATCAAGGTCGACCGACGGCGCACCGGGGAGTCCCTCGACGAAGTCCGCGAGCATCCTGGCACCCGCCTCGCTCATCGCCAGCATCTCGGCCCGAGTCGGCTCCAGGGGGTACGACGTCACCGCGCCAGCCTAAGCAGACTGAGCAGACGATCCCCGGGCGGAGGAGGTCCTCGTCCGCCGCGCGGCGTCCAGACCGGGGCCGGGCCGCACACTGGCGGCAAACTGGCGGCATGGACATCGAGCGCGCCCGTGACTTTGCCCGCACCCACCACCGCGCCGTCCTCGCGACCCGGACGGCCACCGGCATCCAGCAAAGTCCCGTGCTGGTCGCAGTCGACGATGCCGGTCGGCTGGTGGTGAGCAGCCGCGAGACGGCGTACAAGACCAAGAACCTGCGCCGCGATCCTTGGGCGCAGCTGTGCGTGTTCACCGACAAGTTCTTCGGCACCTGGTACTTCGTCGAGGGAGAGGCGGACATCCTCAGCCTGCCGGAGGCGATGGAGCCGCTGGTCGACTACTACCGCCGTGCAGCCGGCGAGCACGACGACTGGGACAGCTACCGCCGGCAGATGAGCCGTGACAAGCGTGTCCTGATCCGGATCACCGCGCGACGAGCGGGACCCGATCGCGTCGGGTGAGCCCTGCAGCGGCCGGTCGTAAGGTGAGGTGGTGGCGTTCACCAGAGCAGCGCTGACCCGGGTCGTACCCACCGACGAGGCGCATCGGGTCACCACGCTCGAGCTGTTCTTCGACCTGGTCTTCGTCTTCGCCTTCACCCAGGTCACCCAGCTGATGGCCGACGACCCGACTCCGGTCGGCGCCGTGCGCGGCGTCGTGCTGCTCGCACTGTTGTGGTGGGCCTGGTGCTCCTACGCGTGGCTGGGCAACCAGGCCCGTGCTGACGAAGGAGTCGTGCGCCTGACGATCATCGTGGCGATGGCGGCGATGTTCATCGTGGCGCTGAGCATCCCGGAGTCGTTCGAGGACCTGCCCGGCGGGCTGTTCGCTCCGTTCGCGCTCGCGGCCAGCTACGCCGTCGTACGCCTGGCGCACCTGGTCTGCTACCTGATCGCTGCCGGAGACGACGCCGGCCTGCGACGCCAGCTGCTCCTCACTGCCATCCCGGTGAGCGCGGCGGCTGGGTTGCTGGTGGCCGGAGGGGTGGCCGGCCCGCCGTTCCAGACCCTGCTCTGGGCGGTGGCGCTGCTGGTCGACTACGTCGGGATCTGGGTCGCCGGCAGCTCCGGGTGGCGGCTCAACAGCCCGGTGCACTTCGCCGAGCGCTACGGCCTGATCGTCATCGTGGCGCTCGGGGAGTCGCTGGTGGCGATCGGCGTCGGGGTGGCGGAGAAACCGGTGTCCACACCGGTCGTGCTCGCCTCGGTGTTCGGCGTCGCGATCGCGGTCAGCCTGTGGTGGCTGTACTTCGACGTGGTCGCCCACGTGGCGGAGGGGGTCCTCGCGCGGCAGCACGGCGAGGACCGCAGCCGGCTGGCGCGCGACTCCTACACCTACCTGCACTTCCCGATCGTGGCCTCGATCATCTTCATCGCACTGGGCATGAAGAAGGTGCTGGAGTACGTCGCCGACACCGACGCATATCGCCTCTCCGATTCGCTGACCGGGGTCCCGTTGATCTCCCTGTACGGCGGGGTGGCGGTCTACCTGCTGGGGCATGTTGCCTTCCGCCGCCGCAACGTCGGCACCTGGAACCCGCATCGCACCCTGGCGGCTGTGGCACTCCTGGTGCTGATCCCCCTCGCCTGGCGGCTGCCTGCTCTCGCGGCCCTGGGCATGGTTGCCGTACTCCTGGCCGCCCTGGTCGGTTACGAGCTGTGGCGGTTCGGTGAGGCCAGGCACCGGGTCCGCCACCACCTGCCGGACCCTGCCTGAGCGCCGGTCAGCGGCAGGACCGTGCGCCGTAGTCGACGACCTTGCCGTCGATCGTGCGGTACTCGAAGCCCAACCTGCCCCGTCCGAGCGACAGAGCCAGTACGCCGGACGTGTGGTTGTCGCGGGCGACCGACCCACGCACGACGTTGCCGAAGCGGTAGAGGCTCTTGCCGCCGGCACCGGAGACGAAGCCCAAGACTCCGTTCTCGGACGGCTTGCCGGAC
>CADCUJ010000002.1:8419-55954 GCA_902805855.1 uncultured Nocardioidaceae bacterium | reverse complement strand
CATGGCGGCTTTTCCACTGGTCGAACATGTACCTGTCGCTGCTGTTCGTCGCCGTCGCCCTGGACCCCCTGCTCACTCGCTGAGCCCCAGCACGCGGGGCTGCGGTCGCCCCGAAGCCAGCTCGAACCTGGGATTGTCCCCAGACGCAGCAGCGGGGCTGGTCGCCGACTCGTCGAAGGCACAGGATCCCTCTCATGAGCGAACCGGCCTCACCGTTGCGAGGGCAGGTCCGCTCTCGTGCCTGGAAGCCGGTCAGCCACGGGCTCTACCGGCTCGCCGGCGGTGACGACGAGGCCTGGCGGGACCTGGAGGCGTGGCAGCTGGTCCTGCCGCCCTCGGGTGTCTTCAGCCACCTGACCGCCGCGTCTGCGTACGGCTGGTGGACGCCGCCCTTGCCGGTTGACCTCCCCGTCTTCGCGGCGGTGAGCGATCCGGATCCAAGGCCCAGACGCGGTGGGCTGCGGGTGTCGCGACACCCGAGGCCGATCGCATGGAGGCAGGTGAGGGACGTCCGGCTCGCGACGCCGGCGGAGGCGCTGCTGGCGTGTGCGTGCGACCTGCGCCTTCTGGACATCATCGTGCTCGTCGACGCGGCGCTGCACTGCGGCGACTGCACAGTCAGCGACATCGTTGACCTTGTCGGCCAACGGAGACGAGGTAGTCCGCTGCTGCGACGAGCACTGGCCATGGCCGATGCGCGTTCCGAGTCGGCCTGGGAGACGTTGCTGCGGGTGCTGCACGTGACGTGTGCCGTCCCGGTGCGGCCTCAGTTCGTCGTGCTCGACGAGGCCGGCGCCTTCGTGGCCCGTGGCGACCTGCTGCTCGAGGGGACCAAGACACTGCACGAGTACGACGGCGCGCAGCACCGCACGAAGCCGCGACATCGCACGGACCTGGCCCGAGAGCGCCGGATCGGGAACGCCGTCTGGACGCGACGCGGCTACACCGACCTTGAAGTGCTGACGAAGTCCGTGATGATCCTCCGGGATGCGGACCGGTCGCTGGGCAGGCCGCACCGCCCCGAACGGATCCGGGCCTGGCACGCGCTGCTGTCCGAGTCGATGTTCACCGCGAGCGGGCGGACCCAGGTCCGGAGCCGGCTCGGTCTGCCGCAGCGCGGAACTGGTCACAGAATGCACGGTTCAGGGCCGAAGCCGTGCATTTCGTGACCAGTTCAGGGGCGGGTCGGCTCAGGCGTCGGTGGGGATCGGCCGTTCGCGGATGCTGACCAGCAGCCAGGTCATCGCGGCGGAGACGAGCGCGGCGCCCAGCAGGTGCAGACCGACGAGCGCCTCCGGGAGGTCGGTGAAGTACTGCACGAAACCGACGGTGCCCTGCGCAAGCTCGACCGCCAGCAGCGCGCTGGCCGCACGCAGTGCAGGGGCGGGTGCCTCGGCGGCCCGGAGCGCGAGCAGCACCCCGATGGTGAGGCCGACCAGCAGGAAGACGACGTCGGTGTGCAGCTGGCTCACCGTCTCGGGGTCGAGGCCGTTGCGAGCCGAGGCGACGTCCCCGGCGTGGGGCCCGCTGCCGGTGACCACGGTGCCGACGTACAGCACCAGCCAGCCCGCCACGAACGTCGCCCGGACCAACCAGGCGGCCGGCGACGGCACGACCAGCCGCGCCGCGCCGTCTCCCTCCCGCAGCCGCTGGAGGAGTACGACGGACACCCCGATCATCGCGAGCGAGATCAGCAGGTGGAACGCCACGATCCACGGGTTCAGGTCGGTGAGCACGGTGAGCCCGCCGACCAGGGCCTGTGCCGGGACGCCCAGACCGAGGACCAGTGCGAGCCGCACCACGGATCGGCGCCCGTAGTTCCACGCGGCCAGGAACGTCGCGATGGCGATCGCGGCCAGGAGGAAGGTCACCATCCGGTTGCCGAACTCGATCACGCCGTGGATGCCGAGCTCGCCGTGTGGCACGAACGACTCCTTGGTGCAGCGCGGCCACGTCGGGCAGCCGAGGCCCGAGGAGGTGAGCCGCACCACCCCGCCGGTGACGACGATCGAGATATTGGCGACGAGGGTGGCCACGGCGAGCGGACGCATCCACCGGTCGGCCCGACCGGAGGCCGCTCGAGCCGTTGCCGCCTCCATGGCCTTCACTCCCACTTGAACGTCCTCACGGTCGCGAACGCCCCCAGACCGGTCCAGGCGGCGAGCACGAGCAGCGGTGTCAGCGGTACGACGCCGTCGAGCAACGTGCTGCGCAGCCCGGTCCCCAGCGCCGCCGAGGGCAGCCACTCCACGACGCCGCCGAAGTCGCCGTACGACGCGAGCGGGAAGACCACCGCTCCGCCGGCCAGCAGCAGCAGGTAGACGAGGTTCGCCGCCGCGAGCGTGGCCTCGGCGCGCAGAGTGCCGGCGAGCAGCAGCCCCAACGACGCGAAGGCAGCCGTGCCGGCCCCGGCGTAGCAGAGCGCGCCGAGGACGGAGGTCACCGAGACGACGGGAGACCAGCCCAGAAGCAGGGCCGCTGTCCCGATCACCAGCACCTGCATCGCCTCCACCACCAGCAGCCCGCCGAGCTTGCCGGCGAGCAGGCCACCGCGGGGGAGCGGCGAGGCGCCCAGGCGCTTGAGAACGCCGTACCTGCGCTCGAACCCGGTTGCGATCGCCAGCGAGGTGAAGCTCGTCGACACGACGGCGAGTGCCAGCACGCCCGGGGTGAGGGTGTCCACCGTGCTCCGTGCGAAGTCCAGCCCGACCTTGTCGGCTGCGAGCACCCCGCTGACGAGCACGATGAGCGGGATGACGACCGCGATCAGGAGCTGCTCGCCGTTGCGGAGCAGCAGCCGGGTCTCCATCCGTGCCTGCGCCCCGATCTGCTGGGGCAGGGGAGCAGCGCCCGGCCTCGGGGTGAAGGTCCCGGTCACGGCGTCAGCTCGCGGCCGGTCATCTGCAAGAACACGTCCTCCAGGGTGCGCTGTCCCAGGGTCATCGACTCCGGCAGCACGTCGTTGCGCTCACACCAGGCGCTCACCTTGGCCAGCGTCGAGGCGTCAGCCGGGCCGGTGACCAGCAGGCTGCGCTCGTTGAGCCGCGCCACCTCGGTATCCGCACCGAGCACGGACTGCAGAGAGAGCGGGGCGTCGTTCGGGAACGGTTCGGTGACCACCAGCCGGATGGTCGAGCCTCCGCTCGCTCGGGTCAGGTCCAGCGGCGTGCCCGAGGCGATCAGCCGGCCGTGGTCGATGACGTGGATGTGGTCGGCCAGCCGCTCTGCCTCGTCCATGTAGTGGGTGGTCAGCACCGTCGTCACCCCGTCCCCGCGCAGCTCCTCCAGCAGGGCCCAGGTGGTCCGGCGGCCCTGCGGGTCCATACCCGCGGTCGGCTCGTCCACGAAGACCAGCTCCGGTCGCCCGACGATCGCCAAGGCCAGCGCGAGCCGCTGCTGCTGTCCGCCGGACAGTCGCCGGTACGGCGTGCGCCCGCACTCCTCGAGCCCGAGCCGCTCCACCAGCATCGGCACGTCCAGCGGATGGGCGTGCAGCGAGGCGACGTGGGAGAGCATCTCGACGGCGCGGACACCGGACCAGGCTCCACCGGACTGGAGCATCACGCCGATCTTGGGGAGCAGCTGGCGCCGCTGCCTTCTCGGGTCGAGCCCGAGCACACGTACCGTCCCGGACTGCGCCGCCCGGAATCCTTCGCAGGTCTCCAGCGTGGTGGTCTTCCCCGCCCCGTTGGGGCCCAGGACCGCGGTGATCGTGTGCCGCTTGACGGTCAGGTCCAGCTGGTCGACGGCCACCCGGTCGCCGTACCTCATCACCAGCCCGGAGATCGCGACTGCCGGCGTCGTCACGGCGACGCCGTCGGGTTCGCAGCGGTGGGCACCCTCAAAGTGTAGGAAGCGGCAGCTCCCTGAGCGGACTCCCGCCGTCGACGAACAGCCGGCCGCCCGGCGCGAGCGCTGCCGCGACCCGCTGCATCACCTGCCGGCCGGCCGCCGGATGGCGCCCGTCGAGCGCACCGACGCGGATGGCGAACACGATGTCGAACGGCGCCTCGCCGGGCGCGAGGACGAACGACTCCGCCGGGACCTGACGCAGGCTCATCCGCCCGGAGGCGAGCTCCGCCACCGAGAGCGCCCGCGCCGCGTCGATGGCCTTGGCGGAGCGGTCGGTCGCGAGGATGTGTCCCGTCTCGAGCCGCCTCGCGACGGCTCGCGCGGCAGCCCCGGGACCGCAGCCGATCTCCAGCACACGTGCTTGCGGCGTGAGCGGGAGTGCCGCGACGATGGCGGCGATTCGGGGTGACGGGCCGGTCATGCCGGGAGTCTAGGGAGAGCCGCCGGCAGGTTAGGTCAGCCTTGGTTGAACGCCCCCGGTCATTAACGGCACACTTGTGTTGTGGAAATCGACCTGGCAGCCCGCGACATCGCTGCTGACACCCCTACCCGCGAGCGGGTGGCCGCCTCGATCCTGCAGAACGGACCGAGCACGGCTGCGCGCCTCGCCGAGCGGCTGTCGCTCACCCCGGCTGCCGTGCGCCGTCACCTCGACCACATGATCGAGGACGGCGTCGCCGAGGCGCGGGAGCCACGGGTGTACGGCGCTCGCGGGCGCGGGCGACCCGCGAAGCTGTTCGCGCTCACGGAGGCCGGACGGGACCGGTTCGACCAGCAGTACGACGACCTCGCCGTCCGGGCCCTGCGCTTCCTGGCCGAGACCGGCGGCGACGACGCGGTGATGGCGTTCGCACGGCGCCGGGTGGCCGACCTGGAGACCGACTACCAGGCGATCCTCGCCGCCGAGCCGGACCTGTCGCCCGCTGAGGTGCTGGCGAAGGCACTGACCCGTGGCGGGTACGCCGCCTCGGTGAAGGACGGGCCGGTGGGGCCGCAGCTGTGCCAGCAGCACTGCCCGGTTTCCCACGTGGCCCACGAGTTCCCTCAGCTGTGCGAGGCGGAGACCGAGCTGTTCGGGAAGCTGCTCGGCCGGCACGTCCAGCGGCTGGCCACGATCGCCCACGGAGACGGCGTGTGCACCACCTGCATCCCGGACGTGGCCGCCAAGCGCTCCACCGGTTCCCACGCAGACACGACCAGAGTTTCGACAACGGAGAGGTTCGGTTCATGACCACCATCGACCAGCGCAACCCCGAGCTCGAAGGTCTGGGCAAGTACCAGTTCGGCTGGGCGGACAGTGACGTCGCCGGTGCCAGCGCCAAGCGCGGTCTCAACGAGGCCGTGGTGCGCGACATCTCGGCGAAGAAGAACGAGCCGCAGTGGATGCTCGACCTGCGGCTCAAGGGCCTCAAGTTGTTCCACCGCAAGCCCATGCCCACCTGGGGCGGCGAGCTCGAGACGATCGACTTCGACAACATCAAGTACTTCGTGCGCTCCACCGAGCAGCAGGCGGCCAGCTGGGACGACCTGCCCGAGGACATCAAGAACACCTACGACAAGCTCGGCATCCCCGAGGCGGAGAAGCAGCGCCTCGTGTCCGGCGTCGCCGCGCAGTACGAGTCCGAGGTGGTCTACCACAAGATCCGCGAGGACCTCGAGGAGCAGGGCGTCCTGTTCCTGGACACCGACACCGCGCTGCGCGAGCACCCGGAGATCTTCCAGGAGTACTTCGGCACCGTGATCCCCGTCGGGGACAACAAGTTCGCCGCGCTGAACACCTCGGTCTGGTCCGGCGGCTCGTTCATCTACGTGCCCAAGGGCGTCCACGTGGACATCCCGCTCCAGGCCTACTTCCGGATCAACACCGAGAACATGGGTCAGTTCGAGCGGACCCTGATCATCGTCGACGAGGACGCCTACGTGCACTACGTCGAGGGCTGCACGGCACCGATCTACAGCTCGGACTCGCTGCACTCGGCGGTCGTCGAGATCATCGTGAAGAAGGGCGCTCGGTGCCGGTACACGACCATCCAGAACTGGTCGAACAACGTCTACAACCTGGTGACCAAGCGCGCGACCTGCGAGGCCGGCGCGACCATGGAGTGGGTCGACGGCAACATCGGCTCCAAGCTGACGATGAAGTACCCCGCCGTCTACCTGATGGGCGAGCACGCCAAGGGTGAGACCCTCTCGATCGCGTTCGCCGGTGAGGGTCAGCACCAGGACGCCGGCGCCAAGATGGTGCACGCGGCCCCGAACACCTCCAGCTCGATCATCTCCAAGTCTGTGGCTCGAGGCGGTGGGCGTACGTCGTACCGGGGGCTTGTCCAGGTGAACGAGGGCGCCGAGCACTCGGCGAGCATCGTCAAGTGCGACGCGCTGCTGGTGGACCAGGTGAGCCGGTCCGACACCTACCCCTACGTCGACGTCCGCGAGGACGACGTCTCGATGGCGCACGAGGCGACCGTCTCGAAGGTCTCTGACGACCAGCTCTTCTACCTGATGAGCCGCGGGATGGAGGAGGACGAAGCGATGGCGATGATCGTGCGCGGCTTCGTCGAGCCGATCGCGCGGGAGCTGCCGATGGAGTACGCGCTGGAGCTGAACCGGCTGATCGAGCTGCAGATGGAAGGCGCCGTCGGGTGAGTGTGACCCAAGACAGCCACGACAGCCAAGACAGCACGGACAAGCCCGCTGTCGCGGGCGCGGTAGAGACCAGCACCAAGCTGGCCAGTCACCTGCACCCGGCCGGGTCCTTCGACCTGGCCGACCACCCGGTGCCGAACGGCCGCGAGGAGGTCTGGCGGTTCACGCCGCTCAAGCGCCTCCGCGGGCTGCACGACGGCACCTTCACCGAGGGCGGCAAGGGCTCGGTCGAGATCGACGCCCCGGGTGAGGTGACGGTCGAGAGGGTCGGCCGTGACGACCCGCGGCTCGGCACGGTCTACACGCCGAACGACCGGGTCAGCGCCCAGGCGTGGCAGTCCTTCGAGCAGGCCCGGGTGATCTCGGTCCCCGCCGAAGCGGAGCTCGAGCGGCCGATCCTGGTCAACGTCACCGGGGAGGGGACCGGCCCGGACGCCACCTTCCACCACCTCCTCGTCGACGTCGGCGCACACGCACGCGCGACCGTGGTCGTCCGCCACCAGGGCCATGCGGTCCGCGCCGGCAACACCGAGATCCGGGTCGGTGACGGTGCGAACCTGACCTTCGTCTCCGTCCAGGACTGGGACGACGACGCGGTGCACCTGGCGCACCTGCACGCCGAGGTCGGCCGCGACGCCTCCTACCGGCAGGCGCTCGTCAGCATCGGCGGCGACCTGGTCCGGATCTCCTCCTCGGTGGAGTACGCCGGACCCGGTGGCGAGGCCGAGCTGCTCGGGCTGTACTTCGCCGACGCCGGACAGCACCTCGAGCACCGGCTCTTCGTGGACCACAACGCCCCCAAGACCCGCAGCAACGTCGACTACAAGGGGGCGCTGCAGGGTCAGGGCGCGCACTCGGTCTGGATCGGTGACGTGCTGATCCGTCAGGTGGCCGAGGGCATCGAGACCTACGAGTCCAACCGCAACCTGGTGCTCACCGACGGGTGTCAGGCCGACTCGGTGCCGAACCTGGAGATCGAGACCGGTGAGATCGAGGGCGCCGGTCACGCCTCGACGACCGGGCGCTTCGACGACCAGCAGCTGTTCTACCTGCAGTCGCGCGGCATCGACGCCGACGAGGCCCGCAGACTGGTCGTGCACGGCTTCTTCGCCGACATCATCCGCCGGATCGGTGTCACGGAGATCCGCGACGAGCTGATGAGGACCGTCGAGGGGGAGCTGGAGCGCTCGGTCGGGACACCGCTGGCGTCGGGGGGAGCGCGATGAGCTTCGTCCGCGCCTGCGGCAGCGCAGACCTGAAGTCCGGTCAGACCGTCGCGGCAGAGGTCGACGGCGTCGCGGTCGCGTTGGTCCGCGACGAGGACGAGTGGTACGCGATCTACGACGAGTGCTCGCACGCCGCGATCGCCCTGTCCGAGGGCGACGTCGAAGGCTGCGAGATCGAGTGCTGGCTGCACGGCTCGCGCTTCGACCTGCGCACCGGCAAGCCCACCGGCCTGCCCGCCACGGAACCGGTCGCGATCTACCCCGTCCGCGTCGAAGGCGTCGACGTGCTGGTCGACGTACACAACCCACTGAACACCGGCTGATCCACGGCTGATCGAGCTGGCCGATCCGACACAGCTGAGAGAGAACGAGGACAGATGAGCATCCTGGAAATCCGCGACCTGCATGTCAGCGTGGACGCTAGTGACCGCGGCGACGAGCCGATCCCGATCCTCAACGGGGTCGACCTCACCATCAAGGCGGGCCAGACCCACGCCATCATGGGGCCGAACGGCTCCGGCAAGTCGACGCTGGCCTACTCCATCGCCGGGCACCCGAAGTACCAGGTCACGGCCGGCACCGTCACCTTGGACGGCGCCGACGTGCTGTCGATGTCGGTCGACGAGCGGGCCCGCGCCGGGCTGTTCCTGGCGATGCAGTACCCGGTCGAGGTGCCGGGGGTGTCGGTGTCGAACTTCCTGCGCACCGCAAAGACCGCGATCGACGGCCAGCCGCCGAAGCTGCGCACCTGGGTCAAGGACGTGAACACCGCGATGGAGCGGGTGAAGATGGACACCGCGTTCTCGACCCGTTCGGTGAACGAAGGCTTCTCCGGTGGTGAGAAGAAGCGGCACGAGATCGTCCAGCTCGAGGTGTTGAACCCGAAGGTCGCGATTCTCGACGAGACCGACTCCGGTTTGGACATCGACGCGCTCAAGGTGGTAGCCGGGGGAGTGAACCGGTTCCGCGAGCAGGAGGACCGTGGTGTCCTGCTGATCACCCACTACACGCGGATCCTGCGCTACATCAAGCCGGACTTCGTGCACGTCTTCGTCGGCGGCAGGATCGCCGAGGAGGGCGGACCGGAGCTCGCCGACCGGCTCGAGGCCGAGGGCTACGACAGGTACGTGGCGGCCGCGTCCTGATGGACGGGCTGCTTCCCGAGCTGGAGGTCCTGCGCAAGGACTTCCCGATCCTGTCGCGCACGCTGGCCGACGGGTTTCCGCTGGTCTACCTGGACAGCGCGAACACCTCGCAGAAGCCGCAGGTGGTGATCGACGCGATGGTGGACCACCTGGAGCGGCACAACGCCAACGTGGCACGCGCGATGCACCAGATCGGGGCGGAGTCGTCGGCGGCGTTCGAGGAGGCCCGCGACAAGGTGGCGACGTTCCTCAACGCACCTTCGCGCGACGAGGTGATCTTCACCAAGAACGCCTCCGAGGGGCTCAACCTGGTCGCGAACACCCTGGCGTGGGCAAAGGGCGAACTGTCCGTCGGCGAGGGCGACGAGATCGTGATCACCGAGATGGAGCACCACTCCAACATCGTTCCCTGGCAGCTGCTCGCCGAACGCACCGGCGCACGGCTGCGCTGGTTCGGGCTCACCGAGGACGGTGCCCTGGACCTCTCGAACATCGACGACCTGCTCAACGAGCGCACCAAGGTCGTGTCGCTGACCTGGGTGTCGAACATGCTCGGCACGGTCAACCCGGTCCGCCAGATCGCCGATCGGGCGCACCAAGTCGGTGCGCTCGTCGTGGTCGACGCCGCGCAGGCGGTGCCGCAGATGCCGGTCGACGTGGTCGCCTCCGGGGCTGACTTCGTCGGCTTCACCGGCCACAAGGTCACCGGCCCGACCGGGATCGGTGTGCTGTGGGGGCGTCGGCAGGTCCTGGAGCAGCTACCACCCTTCCTCGGCGGCGGGGAGATGATCGCCACGGTGGCCATGGAGCGGTCCACGTACGCCGACATCCCGCACAAGTTCGAGGCCGGCACGCCGCCGATCGTCGAGGCGGTCGGGCTCGGTGTCGCGGTCGACTACCTGTCGGCGATCGGGATGGACAACGTGAAGGCGCACGAGCAGGCGATCACCGGCTACGCCCTCGAGGGCTTGGCGAGCATCGGTGGGCTGCGGGTCCTCGGGCCGCGCACCGTCGGGAACGGTGGCGAGCGTGGCGGGGCGATCTCGTTCGAGATCGAGGGCATCCACCCGCACGACGTGAGCCAGGTGCTCGACTCGCGGGGGATCGCCGTACGCGCGGGTCACCACTGCGCGAAGCCGGCGCACAAGCGCTTCGGTGTGCAGAGCTCGACGCGGGCGTCGTCGTACCTCTACACCACGCCCGCCGAAATAGACGCCCTGGTGGACGGGTTGGAGTACACCAAGAAGTACTTCCGGATGAGCTGAGGTGAGGCGATGACCACGCAGAATCTCGACTCGCTGTACCAGGAGATCATCCTCGACCACTACAAGAACCCGCTGCATGCGGGTCTGCGCGAGCCGTTCGAGGCCGAGGTGCACCACGTGAACCCGACCTGCGGGGACGAGGTGACGCTGCGGGTGCACCTGTCCGGCTCGGACGACCGCGCCGTGATCGACGACGTGTCCTACGACGCCGAGGGGTGCTCGATCAGCCAGGCCGCGACGTCGGTGATGAGCGACCTGGTGATCGGCAAGACGGTCCCCGAGGCGCTCGCCCTCCACGAGCAGTTCCTGGACATGATGCAAGGTCGCGGTGGGGTCGAGCCCGACGAGGAGGCCCTGGAGGACGGCGTAGCGTTCGCCGGGGTCGCCAAGTTCCCGGCGCGGGTCAAGTGCGCGCTACTGTCGTGGATGGCCTGGAAGGACGCGACATCGCGGATCATCGGAGAACTCGGAAACAAGGAGCAACCATGACCGAGAGCCAGACTGACCTGCCCGAGGTCGACCTCACCGGCCCCGCGCCGGTCGCGAAGGACGACATCTACGAGGCGATGAAGGACGTTGTCGACCCCGAGCTCGGCATCAACGTGGTCGACCTCGGCCTGGTCTACGACGTGCACCTCGACGAGTCCTCGGACGTGGTGCTCGACATGACGCTGACCTCGGCCGCCTGCCCGCTCACCGACGTGATCACCGACCAGACCAACCAGGCCCTCGAAGGCCTGGTCAAGGACGTGACCATCAACTGGGTCTGGATGCCGCCGTGGGGTCCGGACAAGATCACCGACGACGGGCGCGAGATGCTGCGGGCGCTCGGCTTCAACGTCTGACCCGCTCGCGCCTCCGGCTGTCACCTGATGAGCCGCTCGGTGCTCGTGCCGGCCGCGCGAGTGCCACGCTGGGTGGCGAACTTCGGCGTCCGCCACGGCCGCACTGAGCTGTCGGTCATCGACGGCGTGCTGCGTGCGGTGGGCGAGGACGGCGAGCGGGCCGACCTCGCGCTGCCGTTCGACCGCAAGTACGAGGGGGCCGCGGACCCAGCCGGGTTCGCGGCCGCCATGTCACCTCCCGACGAGTGGGCGGTGATCCTGGCCCGCAAGGGCGGCTTCGCGGTCGCCCGGCTGGCCGGTGACCAGGTCACCGCCTCGAAGGTCGGCGGCCGGCACGTGCAGGGCCGGACCAAGGCCGGTGGGCAGAGCCAACAGAGGTTCGCACGCCGCCGGGACAACCAGGCGAGGCAGGCCTACGAGGCGGCGGCCGACCACGCCGCTCGGTTGCTCGGAGAGGCTGCCCTGATGGCGCTCGTCTGTGGTGGCGACCGCCGCGCCGTTGACGAGGTGCTCGCCGACGACCGGCTGGTCGGCGTACGCGAGGCGCGCTGTGGGACGTGGCTGCCGGTGCCCGACCCGCGGCGAGCCGTGCTGGATCAGGCGATCCTCGACGCGCAGTCGTCTGTGGTGACCCTCTTCGACCACTAGCTTCGCCCGTATCGGGCTGCGTAGGGCAGGCTTCTCCCCGTGTACTTCGCCGGAGTCGACCTGGCCTGGGGTGAGCGTCGCCCCACGGGCCTGGCCGTCCTGGACGAGGAGGGGCGCCTGGTTCACGTGTCGGCCGCGCAAACCGACGACGAGATCTGCGCCGCGTTGGCGCCGTTCGTTGCCGAAAAGTGCCTGGTGGCGATCGATGCGCCGTTGATCGTCCGGAACCCGACGGGGAACCGGCCCGCCGAAGCCCTGCTCAACAAGGACTTCGCCGGCTTCGACGCCGGTGCACATCCGTCCAACACCGGCAAGCCGGAGCTCAGCGAGCAACCACGAGGCGCTCGAATCGCGGCGCGGCTCGGCCTCGACATCAACCCGCGGTCGCGCCGCGCACGCCGGGCCATCGAGGTCTACCCCCATCCGGCAACCGTGGCGCTGTTCGGTCTGGGACGAACCTTGAAGTACAAGAACAAGCCGGGCCGCGATCTCGAGCAGCTACGCCGCGAGATGCTGGTGCTCCTTGGTCTGCTCGAGGGGCTCGCGGACGCAGACCCTCCGCTCGTGGTCGAAGGCCAAGAGGACCACGGACGCCCCCAGTCCTGGCAGTCCATGAGGAACGACGTGGAGACTGCGGAACGGAAGAGCGAGCTGCGGGTGGTCGAGGACCAGGCCGATGCGGTGGTCTGCGCCTATGTCGCCCTCTTCGCGGCCCGCAAGCCGAAGCTGACCACGACGTACGGTGATGTCGAGACCGGCTACATCGTCACCCCGACACTGCCAACGGACCTCGTGCCGACGCCACGAAGCCAGCAGACCACGCCCGAGACAGCCGACGTCGGTGGCTCCGCGGTTCGGGACTACGCGGAGCTGCAGCCCGAGCTGCGGCTCGCGGCGGATGACTTCGTGCAGCTGACGACCTCGATCCTCGACGACGCGGGAATCAACTACCTGAGCGTGACCGGCCGCGCGAAGTCCGTGGCCTCGTTCGCGAGCAAGGCAGCGCGCACTGTCGCTGGCCGCCGAGTCTTCACCGAGCCGCTTCGGGAGATCACCGACCAGATCGGGGTCCGCGTGATCACCTACGTGCACAGCGACGTACAGGCTGTGGTCGACCTCCTCAACGACCAGGTCACCGTCCATGACGATCGTGACCTTGGCCGGGAGGCTGCGAGCGAGGGTCGTTTCGGCTACGCCAGTCGACACCTGCTCGTCGGGTTGAGTGCTGCCCACGCCAGCCAGCCAGCGTACGAACGGCTCAGGGGCCGCCTGGCGCAGGTCCAGATCCGCACGGTGCTGCAACACGCCTGGGCCGAGTTCGAGCACGACATCCGCTACAAGGGCTCCATCCCCGAGGAACACGTGTCGGAGTTCGACCGCCGCTTCACGCTGGCGGCTGGGCTGCTGGAGCTCGCGGATCGCGAGTTCTCCACGATAAGGAGCAGGCTTGGCCAAGGATCGACCGGCTCGGAGGTCGACAGTGACGACGACGACCCGCGGATCAGCTCACGCGAGCTGGCGGCCTTCCTCGCCGGGCAGTACGCCGATGCCGGATGGTCACGCACCGAGCACTATCTGTGGATCTCTGGTCTGGTCCTCGAGCTCGGCATCACGTCGCTGACCGAGCTGGGAGACACCCTGCGCTCGGTGGACGCGGATGCTCTTGCCGAACAGATGGACTACCGCTACCCGCCCGGCGCCGTGAGGAGGCTTGACGACGCGCTGCTGTGGGCCCACGGCGACTCGTACGTCGAGCTGCATGCGAACGCCGACCGAGCGCCCGCCCTACGCGCGAGGCTCGCGAAGATGCGAGGCGACCGATGAGAGTCGTCGGCTGCCTGGGATCGCCTCGTCAGTGACCCTCGCGGACCCCTCCTGCTCGACCACCTGTCACAACCGGACATCGGCTGGTGTCTCCATGTCGAACCGACCCGACGATCCGATCCCGATGGAGGAGTCATGACCAGCACGACCCGGGTGCCAGCGGCGCAGATCACCGGTCTCAAGGGAGGCCTGATGAAGCAGATGGCCACCAGGAAGCTAGGGAAGGTCCCGACCGCGATCGGGGTGTACTGGCACAACCCCAAGGTGTTGATGACCACGTTCGGCATGGGCAACAAGGTGCAGAAGTGGGACGCCTGCGATGAGCAGCTGAAGTCCCTCGCGCACATGGCTGTCGCAGCGATGATCGGCTGCACCTGGTGCCTCGACTTCAACTACTTCCAGGCGCACAACGAGAACCTCGACGTGGAGAAGGCGCGACACGTGCCACGGTGGCGCGAGTCGGACGCGTTCACGACGCTGGAGCGTGAGGTGATGGGATACGCCGAGGCGATGAGTCAGACCCCGCCGACGGTCACCGGCGAGATGTCAGCCAGGCTGCTCGAGCGGCTCGGTGCCGCAGCGCTGGTCGAGCTGACGGCGGCGATCGCGTTCGCCAACCTGACGACGCGAGCCAATGTCGCCTTCGGGATCGAGTCCGAGGGCTTCGCGCAGGCATGTGGCCTGAGGCCGCTGGCCGGGCCGGTCGGGGTAGCGTCGCAGTCATGACCGGCGACCCGTTCGTCGCCCACCGCAGCCTCCTGTTCACGATCGCCTACGAGATGCTCGGCTCGGCGGTCGACGCCGAGGACGTCGTGCAGGAGACCTGGCTGCGATGGGCGGACGTGCCGCAGTCGGAGGTGCGAGACGCGCGGGCCTACCTGGTCCGGATCGTCACCCGTCAGTCCCTGAACCGGCTGCGTACGATCGCGCGGCAACGGGAGGAGTACGTGGGGGAGTGGCTCCCAGAGCCTCTGCTGACCTCCCCGGACGTTGCCGAGGATGTCGAGCTCGCCGAAAGCCTGTCGATCGCGATGCTGACCGTGCTCGAGACGCTCACCCCGACCGAGCGGGCCGTGTTCGTGCTGCGGGAGGTGTTCGATGCGCCGTACGACGAGATCGCCGCTGCCGTCGACAAGACGCCGGCGGCAGTACGGCAGGTCGCGCACCGAGCGCGGGAACACGTCGCGGCCCGACACCCGCGGATGGAGGTCGACCGGGAGGAGCAGCGGCAGGTGATGGACCGGTTCCTCGCTGCCCTGGTGAGTGGGGACGTCCAGGGGCTGATGGACGTGTTGGCCCCCGATGTGGTGCTGATCGCCGACAGCGGTGGGTTCGCGGCCGCTGTCCGGCATCCGGTCGTCGGCGCGGAACGCGTGGTCTCGTTCCTGGCGAAGTTCCCCCGCTTCGTCGATCAGATGGAGATCAGCACGGTCTGGCTCAACGGCGCTCCTGCAATCCGGATCGACGCGCCGCCGAAGTTCGGCATGACGGCGGTCAGCCTGACGGTGGCGAACGGGCGAATCTCGCGGCTCTACTCCATGCGCAACCCTCACAAGCTCGCCGGACTGGGGGATCCGGTCTCCGTCAGTCGCTGAGGGCCACCGCCGCGAGCGAGGCAGTTACAAGATCGCGCCGCGGGGAGCCACCTCGATGGACGTGACGCCGCGCGCGAACAGCACGATCTCCCGATCACCGTGGCTGCAGCGAAGAACACCGGACTCGCTGCTCAAGGCGGTAACGGCCGCCTCGATGGCCTCCGCCTCGTTTCGCGCGCCGTCGTCGGTGAATGTCACATCTGTGTGGTCGCCGCTGGTCAGCCGGACCCGCATCACGATGCTCGCCATCGCTCCAGCCTAGAGCCGGCAGCAGGGTCGCGAGCGTGAGCCCGGCGTATGGTCTAGGTGGATCCTGCGGGGTTGCAGGCGGAAGGGATCGAGCATGCCCATCTCGAGCCACGGTGAAGCGCACCACCTGCCTCCCGGATGGGCGCTCGAGCAGGCGGCCGAGGAGCAGGGCGACAATCCCGATCTCACGTCGATCACCGACCGGGCCTGGGAGCTCGCTCACCAGGCGCAGGAGCGCGAATCCGAGCGGCATGACGAGTACGACGATCCCGACGAGGGCGGGGAGGGTTGAGCGATGACCCGAGTCGGGTTCACGGCTGCCACGTCCTCCGGTGAGCTCACGGGCTGGGTCACTGGCGAAGGGCCGCGCGTCGTGGCGATCCATGGCGGTCCCGGCATGAGCTACGACTATCTCGATGTGCCCGTGACGGAGCTCGCTGCCCGGTACCAGGTCGCGACCTTTCAGCAGCGCGGCCTCGCGCCGTCCGCTGAGAAGGGCGAGTTCACGATCACCGAGGCGCTGGCCGATCTCGTCGCGGTGCTGGACGGGCTGGGTTGGGAGACCGCCTACCTGATGGGCCACTCGTGGGGAGGGCACCTGGCGTTCCACGCCGCGGTGGGCATCGCCGGGCGACTCGATGGGGTGTTGTCCGTCGACCCCCTCGGTGCGGTCGGCGACGGTGGCGCGGAGGCGTTCGGCGCCGAGATGCTGGCGCGTGTGCCTGAGTCCGACCGTGAGCGCGCCCGGGTGCTCGACGAGAAGGACACTGCCGGCGAGTCGACACCAGCGGAGGACCTCGAGGCCTTCTCCCTGTTCTGGCCTTCGTATTTTGGCGATCCCGCGGCAGCCCCCGCGGTACCACCCGTGAAGCTCTCCCAGCCGGCGTTCCAGGGTCTGTGGCGCGACCTCCAGGCACGGCTGCCCGAGCTCGAGTCGTCGCTTCCGTCCATCACGGTGCCGCTGGGTGTGCTGGTCGGCGAGCTGAGCCCGACGCCGACGAGTGCCGGAACGGAGAGCGCAGACCGCATCCCTGGCGCGTGGTCGTACGTGGTGCCGGGAGCGGGACACCTGCTCTGGTACGAGGCGCCGGGCAGCCTCTTGGCCGCGATGGATCGCCTGGTCGGTGGTGGGAAGGATCATTCCCTCAGGCCGACGGCATCATGGCGCCAGAAGACGTCCGGATAGACAACTGCTCCCGTGACGCTCGGGCCGTGATCTCGCGGCCTTCTCACCTGAAACGCCGGGGGAGGGATACGCAGCGAGGGGCGGAGGAAGCCGAGAGGTTCCGCTGGCACGAACCCATGGCGTCGGTAGTACCGCGGGTCGCCCTCCAGGAATACGAGGGGCTCGGTGCGTTCACTCAGGAGCTGGAAGGACCGCTCGATCAGGGCTGCGCCGACGCCTCTCCCTTGCAGAGCGGGGCGCACCGAGAGTGGGCTGAGGATCAGCACCTGCTCCAACCGGTCTGGCGCATCCACCCACCCGCGGGTGAACGCGACGTGGCCCGCCACCGTCGCGGCCTCATCGTCGAGGACGGCGACGAACGACAGATCGAGCCAGCTGTGGTCGTCGCGCATCGCCTCGAGCAGGGAGCCGACATGGTCGCCTTGGAAGGCCTCCCGCACCAACTCATCGACCGTCGACCTGTCCGCTGGTCGCTCGGCGCGGACGTCTACGCGCGGCCGAGCCTCTGGCGCCTCCGTTGGCGCATGGCGATCGCCTGGAGATCCATGATGCGCACTCGGGTCACTCATAGGGTCATCTTGCCCACCCAGCCGCAGCGTCCGCGGTCCGTGGCACCGAGGTCGACGTAGATGCAGGAGGATCAGGAATCGGGCAGCGTGCAGCAGAGCGTACGTAGCCAAGACAGTGGTTCGCAGGCATCCTGAGGTGGTGACCTTTCACGCCGGCTACGCCTTGGCCCACGGCGACGCGCTCGAGGACCTCGACATGGGGGACGGGAGCATGTTGTCCCTCAAGGTGACCGGCGAACAGTCCCATGGACTGCTGACCATCGTCGAAGGCATCGTCCACTCCGGTGGCCCGCCCTTGCACGTGCATGACGCGGAGGACGAGGTGGTCATCGTTGTGGAGGGAGAGCTCGACTATCAGGTCGGCGAGCAGCGAGGGACGCTCCCTGCCGGCGGGCTGTTGTGGTTCCCCCGGCAGGTACCGCATGCGGTCGCCAACCTGACGGGCCGGCCCTGCCGGTTCGTCACTGTCGTCACGCCAAGCGGCATCGAAGACTTCTTTCGCGCACAGCGTGACTACTTGGCCACTGTTCCTGCCGGAGCTTCTCCCGATCCCTCCGCCCTGGCTTCGGTACCAGGGGCCGAGGAACGTCAGGCTGTTGGCCCGCCTCTCACACAACGGGCGTAGTCCCCTTCACCGCCTCCGGCGCAGCCGGATTTTAACGACGAGGCTGGACGCCTATCGGGGGGTCAATACGCAGAACTCATTGCCGTCGGGGTCAGTCATCGCCACCCGGTCGCCGTCGCCCCAGTCGACGTGGCTCTGGGCGACGTCGGCTCGAGTCGCCCCAAGGGACACCAGACGCTCGACCTCCGCCCGCTGGTCACCGTGGCCGGCTGGAGCGAGGTCGAAGTGCAGCCGGTTCTTCCCCGTCTTCGGCATCAGCGGCGGCCCACCCCAGGTGAGCTTCGGGCCGCCGTCCGGCGAGCGGATCGCGGTCTCCTGGTCCTGGTCCCAGACCAACGGCCAGCCAAGCGCCTCGCTCCAGAAGTACCCGACGTCCTGGGAACCGTCGCATGAAACCGCCCCGATGAGACCGCAGTCGGCGAGGAAGTTGTTGCCCGGCTCGATGACGCAAAACTCGTTGCCTTCGGGGTCGGCCAGCACCACGTGACCCTCCTCCGGGCGCTGACCGACGTCGATGTGTCGGCCGCCGAGCCCGAGCGACCTCGCCACCGTGTGCTGCTGGTCCGCCAACGACGTGCTCGTCAGATCGAAGTGCATCCGGTTCTGGCCGGCCTTCTTCTCGTCAGAGCGAACGAACCGGATGCGGAACCCGGTGTCGTCGCTGGGCAGGAGGTCGATGCCATCGTGGAGGTCGTCGCTCACCTCCCAGCCCAGGACGCCGGACCAGAAGCGCGCGAGTCGCGCCGGGTCGTGGGCATCGAAGCAGAGCGCGAAGAGGTGGGAGGTCATCGTCGCTCCTCTCTGGATCTGCTGACTCACAGCCACAGGCGCGTTCGCCCGCTGAGGAGGAACGCACGCTACGGCTCTCGGCGACCGTGACGCAACGCGATTTCGGCGTTGCGTTGTCGCGACGGTTCCGCTGCTCAGCTGGGTGGTGCGCTGCCGTGTCGGTGCGCCACCTTCCACTCGCCGTCTTCACGGCGGTAGATCTGCGTTGCTCGCAAGGTGTAGCTGCGCGGTACGTCGTTGACCGACGCCGAGGTGTGCTCGAACCCAGCGGTGTAGGCGGCCTCGCCGAGCACCTCGGCCTCCAGCAGCTCGAACTCGTACGAGGTGCAGTCCGAGAAGGTCTCGGCGAGGTCTGCGAACAGCTCATCGAGCTCCGCCTGGCCGCTGGCGTTCTTCAGGGCGCCGAGAACAGACACCGGTTC
This sequence comes from uncultured Nocardioidaceae bacterium, assembly GCA_902805855.1. Classification (GTDB taxonomy): domain Bacteria; phylum Actinomycetota; class Actinomycetes; order Propionibacteriales; family Nocardioidaceae; genus Nocardioides_C. Next base: position 37,068 of record CADCUJ010000002.1, on the reverse strand, counting down.
GTTGCGTGACCAGATGGCACGCCGAGGGGACGCGTCACCATTGTGGACCGCGACCTCCGCGTCCCTGAGGACCGTGTTCACCCAGACAAGGAAGTCATCGCGCTGGCTCATCTGTCCATCCTTGTCCATGGTGGGCGCCACGCGCACGGACTGACCACGTCGCCTGATGTGCGCGCCGCGGGGTGAGAGGCGTCTCGCTCAGTCGCGGTGGCCCTCGGCGCTATCTGGAAACAGCCTCCAGTGTCCCTCGGAGACGACCTCGACGGCGCCCAGGGTGCTGTCGCTACCGGTGGGCGGCTTCCATGCCACGAAGTCCTGCCCGATGCGGGGAGTCAGCACCATGCTTCCGGCGCTCAGCCCCCAGACCGTCTCGCGCAGGGACGGAAGCAGATCCGCCAGGACCGGCCAGCGGGTGTCCATACGTCGCCGTGGGGATGCAGAGGCGCTGGCGTCGGCGATCGGTTTGCCCAGGAGGTCGAACAGCGCCTTGTGGATGCTCGGGTTCCTGACGCCGGCAGAGGTGAGCAGGAGCCTCAACATGCCTCCCGATCCGAGGTGTCGCAGGGGTCAGCCACCGGCGCGCTCGGCTCGCCGAAGTCCGGTGAGCGCCCAAAGCGCGAGCACCGCGAACATGGTGAGGACGACGGCGTAGGCCCACAGGTCGGCCGGCTGGCCGGAGATGAAGTCCCGCGAGAGCTCGAGCAGCGGGGTCATCGGGTTGAGCCGAGCAGCGGTGTGGATCCATCCCTCGAGCAGCTCCAACGGCATGTACACCGGCGCGAGGAACAACAGCAAGAAGACCGGCATCTGCATGGCGGGCCCGGCCTGCATGGTCCGCAGCCGGGTGGCCACCCCGGCGCTGAACAGCAGGCCGGTGACATTGACCAGGGCGGCCAGTGTGTAGAGGCCCACCAGGTCGAGGGCGCCGCCGTCGATCTGCATCCCGACCAACAGCGCCACGACGATGAGCATCACCCACACCACGACCGCCCGGAACAACGCTGCGACGGCGTACCCGGCCAGGATTCCACGTCGGTCGGGGGAGGCGAGCATCAGCCGCCGGGTGAAGCCGGACTCGAAGTCCGCGGCGATCGAGAAGCCGGCGAACACCCCGCCGAAAGCCGACGCCTGCAGCATCACGAACGCGAACTGGAAGGCGGCGTAGCCGGAGGGGAAGTCGAACCCGGGGATCGCCTCGACGCCTGACAAGGCGCCCGAGAAAGCAGTGAAGAAGAAGAGGGGGAACAACAGTGAGGGCACGAGGATGGAAGGCTGGGTGAGGAAGTGGTGGATCGTCCGCCAGGCGACGGCGCCGGTGACGTCGAGGAAGCGTCTCATGTGCGTGTCCACCTCATCCGCACGGCGCGGGAGGCGCCGAAGACGGAGACAGCCACCAGCGCGATGGCGATGCCGAAACCCAGCGCCAGCGCACGACCATCCCACCCGGTGATCACCAGGGACCGGATCGCCTCCAGCAGGTAGGAGACCGGGTTGTACGTGGCGATCGTGCGGAACCAGTCCTGCTCGATCAGCGGCCTCGGCATGGTCAGGCTGGAGAGGAACAGGAAGACGAAGAACAGCGGGAACATGCCCTGCACTGCTTCCCCGGAGCCGCTGCGCATGCCGAGCATCACCCCGATCGACGACAGCGCAATGCCGATCAAGGTGGCCAGCACCATGATCACCACCATCCCGGGCAGGCCTGACTCGAAGGTCACACCGGCCACCAGCCCCACGACCAGGAAGGTCAGGGAGGAGAACAACGAGACAGCGAGCACGCCGGCAAGCTGGCCGAACAGCAGCGCGTTTCCACGGGTCGGCGTCAGTGCGAGCCGGGAGACGAAACCGGTCTGCACGTCCTTGGCCACATCGGTGCCGGCGCCCATCGTGGCGAACAGCGCTGCCTGGACGAACGGCGCGGCGATGAAGAACGCCAGGTAGGAGTCGGTCGGAAAGTCGGGGATCCTGGTCGCCGATCCCAGTCCGCCGCTGTTGAGTGCCAAGAAGACGAGGGGAAACAGCAGAGAGGGGATGATGGACGCGGGCTGCCGCAGCGTCCGCACCAGCGACCGCCTGGCCAGCTCGCCGACCTGGGTGGACGTCGCGCTCACGCGGGGGCCTCCGCCGGCTGAAGCGACTCGTCCTCCGACGATGCCGACGCACCCTGGTCACCCTGGGCGAACGACTCGCCGGTCTTGGCCAGGAAGACGTCATCGAGGGTGGGCTTGTGCACCTGGAAGCTGTCCATCCGCAGCGAGTCGGCGTCGATCCCGCGGATCACCGAGGCCAGGGCATCGGCGCCGTCCTCCAGCAGCACGGCCACCGCACTCGGCTTGGCGCTGGACGCGGCTGGCCCGAACCGGGCGAGGACGTCCGCGAACCGCTGTCGGTCAGCCGGATCGACCGGCACGACCTCGAGGGTGGGGCGACCGATCTCGGCCTTCAGGGCCTCCGGCGTGCCCTCCGCGACGATCCGGCCACGGCTGATGATCCCCACGTGGTCGGCGAGGACGTCGGCCTCCTCGAGGTACTGCGTGGTGAGGAAGACGGTCACGCCGTCCTCCCGGGCAAGCCGGGACACCTCTCGCCACAAGTCCGAGCGCGACTGCGGGTCGAGTCCGGTGGTCGGCTCGTCGAGGAAGAGCACACGGGGCTCGTGCACCAGCGCCAGGGCGAGGTCCAGGCGACGCTTCATCCCGCCCGAGTAGCTGCCCACCCGGCGATCGGCGGCGTCGATCAGCCCCACCCGCTCCAAGAGCTCGTTGCCGCGTGGCCGGCGCGTGGAGCGCGGCAGGCCCTGGAGGGCTGTCTGCAGTCGCATGTGCTCGCGACCGGTGAGCATCGGGTCCAGCGCGGCCTCTTGGAGTGCAGCGCCGATCGACGCCCTGACCTGCGCCCCCTGCTTCACCACGTCGTACCCCTGCACCGTGGCGTAGCCGCCGTCGGGTCGAAGGAGCGTGGTGAGGATGTGCACCGTGGTCGACTTGCCGGCGCCGTTGGGGCCCAAGAACCCGTAGATCTCGCCGGGCGCGACCGCCAGGCTGATCCCGTCGACCGCCTTCGGCCCGTCCTTGAACTGTTTGTGCAGTTCGTGGACTGCGATGCCAAGGTTCGTGTCGGTCATGCCGAACACGGTAGACCACAAAGGTTATGGACTTCAACCTTTTATGTGCGTTACTATTCCACTGTGAGTACGTCGCCCACGCCCACGCGGGCCGATCCGGCCTCTGCGCCGGCCGACCCGGCTGTTCGGGAGGCCTGGGGGTTGCTCTCGCACATCTTTCTTGGCGACAGGGGCCGCCGGTTCGCGATCATGAACGAGCTGGGGCTCACCTGGATGCAAGGCATGGCGTTGATGTCCATGGACGAGCCCCGACCGATGTCCGAGCTGGCCCTCCGGATGCACTGTGACAGCTCCAACGTGACTGGGATCGCGGACCGCCTCACAGCTCTCGGCCTCGCCGAGCGCCGACCCTCCGCAGACGACCGGCGGATCAAGACTCTGGAGCTCACTACCAAGGGCAAGCGGCTGCGCGCCAAGGTCGCCGACCGGATGGGCGAACCCCCGGTGGGCTTCGCGGCGCTGTCCGAGTCCGAGGCGCGACAGCTGACCAAGCTGCTCGCCAAGGTCGCTGACGCGCAGGATCAAGTCTGAGAGAGCGGGGGAGCGGCACTCCCCGGCACAAGGACGCACGCTTTCCACTTGGTCCACGCGGTACGAGGCATTGCTCAATCGCAGGCGCGTTGACCTCAGCGCAGCAGACAGACAAGGTGAGCCGATGAACACCCGAAGCCCGGTGCCCACGCCCGACGGCGAGATGACCGGATACATGTGGTTGCCCGAAGCGACCGAGGGTCCGGGAATCCTGCTCCTGCAGGAGATCTTCGGCGTCAGCCGATACATCCAAGGCCGCGCCGCGGACCTTGCGGCGGCCGGCTACGTGGTGCTCGCCCCTGAGCTGTACTGGCGGCTTGACCGCCAGAGGGTCGACGAGGCGGCGCCGGACGCGGTGGAACAGGCCATGGCACTTGCGGGGCAGCTCGACTGGTCGGCGGCCGTCGGAGACGCGGTCGCCGCGTTCACCCAGCTGCAGGGAATGGATGAGGTACGCACGGCCCCGGCCGTGGTCGGCTTCTGCCTCGGTGGTGGCCTGGCGTTCAACGTGGCCGCCGAGACCGAGCCGGCCGCGCTCGTCAGCTACTACGGCTCGGCGCTCCCGCAGCTGCTGGACCTGGTCCCGCGGGTGACCTGCCCGAGCCTGCATCACTTCGGCACGAGCGACGACTATCTGGATGCACGCACGGTCGAGACGATCAGCCAGGCCCTGACCGCGGACGGTCGCCCGACACGGGTGGAGCTGTACGACGGCGCCAACCACGCCTTCGACAACCACGACTTCCACCTCTACCACCCGGAAGCCTCCCGCCAGGCATGGGGCACGACCGTTGGCTTCCTGGAGCAGCATCTTCCGGTCTGAGCGCACCCGCCGCACGATCCGGGCTAGCGGTCATGGCAGGCTGCCCGTCCGGCTGACCCGTGCCAACGCCCGGGTCACCGGGCTGTCGCGCAACGCGGGATGGTCCGCGTACTCCTCGAGGAGGAGTCTGATCCCCGGCTCTTGTTGTGCGATGAGCTCACAGATTCTGGCCGAATCGCCGCCGTCGCCACGCTCCATCGCGTGATCGATCCGCACGTGCGTCTGCAGCGTCCAGATGTGCTCTAGGTGCCGTGCTCAACGGCGCGTTGCGATGGATCAGTCCTCTGCGCCGCGGGCGACGAGCGCTTCGCCGAGGGCGTCGGCACGACGCAGGGACCGCACGATCAGGGGGACGGCGAACGCGCGCGGACTGGCGCCGAGACCTCGGGCCAGCTGCGCCTCGCGGACCTCATGCGCGAGGCCGACTGCGACCGGCACGCAGCGAATGCCGAGGGCAAGGACCAGCGCGACACGGTCCGGGTCGATCCCGAACGGCCGCAGCGGGCGAGCCGCAGCGGCCAGGGTGTCGACGAGCGCAGTGGTACGCGTGGTCAGGGTGACCAGGGCGGCGAGAAGCACCAGCAGGAGGATCACGCCCACCACGACGTACGCCTGCCGCCAGCCCGTCGCCAGCACGTGGAACACGGCGGTCGGCACCAGAACCCACAGCAGTGGCCGTACCTGGCCAGCGGCGGTGCTCGCAGGCACCCGCGCCACGACGTACGTCACGACTGTTGTGACCAGTGCGAGGGTCACCGCGACCGGGGTGTCGAGCAGGAATGCGGCGCTCGCCCCGACCGCGACCAGCGCGACCACCTTCGCCGCTGCGGGCAGCCGGTGGAGCGGGGAGTCGCCGGGGAGATACAGTCCGACCTCGTTCATGCGCGTCAGCCGACCAAAGAGGTGTAGTGGGTCAGCGCGACGTCGGGCACGTCGTCGCACACCAGCCGTCCGGCGTCGAACACCAGAACTCGGTCGAAGCCGTCCAGCAGGTCCAGGTGGTGAGTCACCAGCACGACCTGCTGGGGGAGTGCGGCAACCGCATCGGCGACCATCCGGGCGTTGCGCAGGTCGAGCAGCGTGGTCGGCTCGTCCATCACCAGCAGCTCCGGCTCGGTGACCAGCACCGAAGCCAGCGCCAGCAGCTGCTTCTGCCCGCCGGAGAGCAGGTGCGCGGGGTGGTCGGCGTGGTCGGTCAGGCCGTACGTCGCCAGCGCCGCGTCGACCCGGGCGGCCACCTCCGCCTTGGCCAGCCCGCGGCGCCGCAGCCCGAACGCGACGTCCTCGGCCACCGTCGGCATCACGATCTGGGCGTCCGGGTCGGTGAAGCAGAAGCCGACCCGGCGACGTACCGCCCTGCCGTCGCGGCGGGTGTCGTGCCCTGCCACGCGGACGGTGCCGGAGGTCGGCAGCACCAGCCCGTTCAGCAGCCGGGCGAACGTCGACTTCCCGGAGCCGTTGGCACCCACCACGCCGATGCGCTGCTCGCCGGCCCGCAGCGTGACGTCGTCGAGCACCCGCCTCGCCGCCGGACCGCTGCCGTAGACGTGGCTGACCTGCTCCAGCTCGATCACGGGCATCGCTCGACCACCATCGCCACGCCCTGACCGCCGCCGACCGCGATCGCCGCCAGCCCGGTGCGTCCACGCTCCTGCGTCACCAGCTGCGCGAACAGCCGGACCAGCAAGACCGCGCCGGACGCACCCCACGGATGCCCCAGCGCGAGCGCCCCTCCCTGCTGGCACACCCGCTCCTCGTCCAGCCCGAGCTCGTCGCAGCAGGCGAGCACCTGGCCGGCGAACGCCTCGTTGAGCTCCACAGCGTCGATGTCGACGAGGTGCATGCCGGCGCCGTCGAGGGCGGCCCGTACCGCCGGCACGATGCCCAAACCGGGCTGGTTCGGGTCGACGCCCGCGGTGGCGGTGGCCAGCACCCTTAGGCCGGGCAGTCCCAGCGCTGCGTGGGTGTCGGCGTCGACGAGGGCGACCGCGGCGGCGCCGTCGTTGACACCGCAGGAGCTGCCCGGTGTGACCGTGCCGCCCGCGCCGGCAGGGCGGAACGTCGGACGCAGCCGGCCCAGCCGCTCGACGGTGAGGCCGTCGCGGACCCGCTCGTCGCGCTCCAGTCCCCCCACCGGCACGATCTCCTCGTCATAGAGTCCAGCCGACTGCGTGGCCGCGGCACGGGCGTGCGACCGAGCGGCGTACCGGTCCTGGCGCACCCGGGAGACGCCTCGGTCGGCGGCCAGCAGGTCCGCGGCCAGCCCCATGTCCGGGTCGCCGAGGTCGGCGGGGGCGAACGGTGCCCGCTCGTACCGCCGCGGCTCCTCGCCGCCACGCGGCGGCCAGAACCGCCACGGCGCGGTCGACGCCGACTCCACACCGCCCGCCAGCACGACCCGGCCCGGGCCAGGTGCGTGCAGCAGCGCGGCACCCACCTCGACCGCGGCCAGACCGCTGCCGCACTGCCGGTCGACGGTCAGCGCCGGCACGTCGACCGGCAGGCCCGCGGCCAGTGATGCCACCCGTGCCACGTCACCGCCAGGCCCCATGCAGTTGCCGAGCACCACCTCGGCAACCGGAGTGTCCGGCACCATCTTCGCGACCTGCGCCGCCAGCGGCCGGAGCACGGCGGCGGCGAGGTCTGCGGCCGGTACGTCGGCCAGCCCGTGCCCCGCAGTCCCGATGGGCGTTCTCAGCGCGGCCACCACGACCGGCGCGCCGCTCATGTCAGCCTCCGCAGCGACCCGTCGCGGGCCAGCGCCTCGAGCGCTGCCCGGTCGAGCTTGCCGGCAACCGTGGCCGGCGGATCGGTGAGGTGCAGCCACACCCGTGGCCGCGCTTGCTCCGGCAGCAGCAGAGCACGCTGCCGGAGCCTGTCACGGTCGGTCGCATCCGTGAGCACCGCCGCGACCACCGCCCCCAGCCGGTCGTGTGGGAGGCCCACCGCGACCACCTCGCCGGCCGCAGAGGGCCGCAGCGCCACCTCGACCTCGGCCAGGTGCACGGTCGCTCCCGCCGTGGTCACCGCACCCGACCGGCCGCCGACCCGGATCCGGTCCCGCTCCCGGTCTCGGTCTCGGTGCACCATGCCGCGGTCGCCCACACTGAGGAACCCGTCCGGGTCCCACCGCGCCGGCCCGGGTGCGCCGTCGTACCCCTTGAACAGGTACGGCGAGCGCACCCACAGCTCGCCGCCTCGCTGCTCGACCTCGACACGGGGGAAGGCCTCGAGCGACTCCTCGTCGGCGCCCCAGGCCACGAAGGACAGCTCCGCCGCACCGTAGTAGTGGCACACCCGGAGCCCGGCCTTCTCCGCTGCCCACCGCAGTGCCGGCCGCAGCCGGTCGCCGGCCACCACGACCGTGGCCCCTGCCGGGAACCGGCCGACGTCCAGGGCGAGCCGCGCCGGGGTCAGCACCGCGTGCGTGCACGCCTCCGCGGAGGCGACAACCGCCGCGCCCACGTGGTCGGCGTGGACCAGCGCGAAGACGTTCATCGACGCGGTCGTCGGCCCCGGCACCCATACCCGGGAAGCCGAGGAGAGGCCGGTGAGCTCGGTGACCGCGTCGAACGAGCCGGACCACGAGCCGACCGTCCGGACAACAGTCCTGGGTGCCCCTGAGGTGCCGCCGCTGCGCATGGTCAACAGCCGACCCGTTGCCGCCGCGGCCCGGAACGCCGCAGCCGGGTCCTCGGCCGACGCGAGCTCGACCGACCCGACGCCAGCAGCGGCGGCCGCGGCGTCAGGCGGCCGAGGAGACGCGGTCCTCACGCCGTTCCCTCAGCAGGTCGGGGGCGGCCTGATGCACCCCACGGGCGATGACGGCAGCCACGACGGCCTTGACGAGGTCGCCGGGAAGGTAGAGCCACGACGCGACCGCGGCCTCGGTCAGTGACAGGCCGCCGAAGCGGGCCAGGCCGGGGATGCCGAACACGTAGAGCGCCACGATGCCGCCCACGACGTTGGCCACCACCCCACCGACGAGGGTGTACGACGAGCCGAGCCGCTCCGAGACCCAGCCCACGACGTACGCCGCGACCGGAAAGCCGACCAGGAACCCGGCGCTCGCGCCGGCGAACACGGCCAGTCCGCCGCGACCCCCGGCGAGCAGGGGGAGCCCGGCCGCCACCAGCCCGACGAACAGCAGCAGCGCCAGCCCTCCACGTCGCGCTCCGAGCACGCTGCCCGCCAGCATCACTCCCATCGTCTGCGCCGTGATCGGTACTGCCGCGCCGAAGGGGTAGAGCGCGGGGACCACCCCCAGGGCCGCCACCAGAGCGGCGAACGTCGCGATCAGCGCGAGGTCACGTGCGCGGGTGTGCGGGGACGCGGTCGTGCCTGAGCTCACGAAGCACTGCCTTTCGGTCGACTGCCTGCGCAGTCTAGGGCGGCGGTCGGCGCAGTAGAGTGGTGCCCATGACGCCCGGGACGGATTGACGCAGACCTGCCACCGCCAGGCCGCTCATCCCCCGACCGAGGAACGTCACCATGATCACCGCACACCAGCTCGAGGTCCGTGCGGGTGCGCGCCTGCTGATGGACAACGTGAGCTTCCGGGTCGCAGCGGGCGACAAGATCGGCCTCGTCGGGCGCAACGGCGCCGGCAAGACCACGCTCACCAGGCTGCTGTCCGGGGAGGGGCAGCCGGCCAGCGGCAAGGTGACGGTGAGCGGGACCGTCGGGTACCTCCCGCAGGACCCTCGGACCGGCGACACCGAGGTGCTGGCCAAGGCGCGGATCCTGTCCGCCCGGGGGCTGGACGAGGTGGTACGGCGACTCCGCGAGGCTGAGCGCGACATGTCCTCCGGCGACCCGGAGCAGCGGGAGAAGGGGATGCGCCGCTACGAACGTGCGGACGCGGAGCTGCACGCCGGGGGCGGCTACGCCGCAGAGTCCGAAGCTGCGCAGATCGCCTCCAGCCTCGGCATCGAGGAGCGGATCCTGAGCCAGCCCCTGAGCACCCTGTCCGGCGGGCAGCGGCGGCGCGTCGAGCTGGCCCGGATCCTGTTCTCGGCCGCCGAGACGCTCCTGCTCGACGAGCCGACGAACCATCTCGACGCCGACTCGATCCTGTGGCTGCGTGAGTTCCTGCGCACCCGCAGCGGTGGCCTGGTGGTGATCAGCCACGACGTGGGACTGCTCGAGGCGTGCGTGAACAAGGTGCTTCATCTGGACGCGAACCGTGCCGCGGTGGACGTCTACAACATGGGATGGAAGGCATACCTCGCGCAGCGGGAGACCGACGAACGTCGCCGCAAACGCGAGCGGCTGAACGCCGAGCGCAAGGCCAACACACTGACCGACCAGGCCAACCGGATGCGGGCCAAGGCGACCAAGGCGCAGGCCGCCCAGTCGATGCTGAAGCGCGCCGAGAAGCTGAGGGCGGGCATCGAGGGCGAGCGTCGCGCCGACAAGGTGGCGAAGATCAAGTTCCCGGCACCGGCACCGTGCGGGAAGACGCCGCTCACCGCCGCCGAGCTGTCGAAGTCCTACGGCTCGCTGGAGGTGTTCACCGACGTGGACCTCGCGGTCGACCGGGGCAGCCGCGTCGTCATCCTCGGGCTGAACGGGGCAGGCAAGACCACCCTGCTGCGGATCCTCGCCGGCGTCGACGACTCCGACACCGGGACCGTGCATCCTGGACATGGCCTCAAGCTCGGGTACTACGCGCAGGAGCACGAGACCCTGGACACCAACAGCACGGTGCTGGAGAACCTGCGGCACGCCGCTCCGCAGCTGAGCGACACCGAGGCGCGCAGCGTGCTCGGCTCGTTCCTGTTCTCCGGCGACGACGCCTACAAGCCGGCCGGGGTGCTCTCCGGGGGCGAGAAGACCCGGTTGGCGCTGGCCATCCTGGTCGTCTCGAGCGCGAACGTGCTGCTGCTCGACGAGCCGACCAACAACCTGGACCCGGCCTCCCGAGAAGAGGTGCTGAGCGCCATCCGCACATACCAGGGCGCGATCATCCTGGTCACCCACGACGAGGGCGCGGTGGCCGCGCTGGAGCCCGACCGGGTGCTGATCCTGCCCGACGGGGTCGAGGACCTGTGGAACGCGGAGTACGCCGAGCTGGTCGCGCTCGCCTAGCGATGAGTTCGGTCGGGTGCAGCGGTCGTAGCAGGTGAAGAACCACGGCTGCCAAGGACCAGGAGGACCATGATGAGCAGCACCACACCGTCCCAGGACAGGCAGCGGGCGTTGGACCACGGCTTCAGCGCCGTCATGCAGCAGAGCCCCAACCCGGGAGGCTGGACCTACGTGGTGATGCCTGGGTCGGCCGAGCTCTTCGGGACTCGCGGCCTCGTCAAGGTCCGCGGGACCATGGACGGGCACCCCTTCCGGAGCTCCTTCATGGCGATGGGTGACGGGACGCACAAGCTGCCGGTGAAGGCGGACCTTCGCCGCCGGATCGGGAAGGGCCCCGGGGAGACGATCACCGTCCACCTGTCCGAGCGCATCGGGTGAGCGAGCAGCGGGTCCCGACCCGGCGCCGGGCGATCACGCGTTGTCCCCGCGGCGAGGGGTCATCGTAGGTAGGGTGCCCAGATGAGCGGCACGCACCTGGATCCCGAGATGCTCAGTCGAGCTGGGCTCGCGCTCGACATCAACGCGCTGGTCGCCACGATCACCCTGTCCCGCCCGGAGACGAGGAACGCGCAGACCCCGAGCACCTGGATGGCGCTGAGAGCGATCGGCGCGGACCTCGACCCCGCCGTGCGAGTCGTGGTGATCCGCGGGGAGGGCGAGTCGTTCTCGTCAGGCCTGGACCGGCGCATGCTCACCCCGGAGGGGATCGAGGACGGCGAGCAGTCGCTGCTGCAGCTGCTCGAGATGCCCGACGGAGAGCTGGCCGAGACCATCGCGGCCTACCAGGAGGGGTTCACCTGGCTGCGGCGCAAGGACATCGTCTCGGTCGCGGAGGTGCAGGGGCACGCGATGGGCGCGGGCTTCCAGCTCGCCTTGGCGTGTGACCTGCGAGTGCTCGCCGACGACGCGGTGCTGTCGATGCGCGAGCCGCTGCTGGGGCTGGTCCCCGACCTGACGGGAACAAAACCGCTGGTCGACCTGGTTGGCTACTCCAGAGCGTTGGAGATCTGCGGCACCGCCAGGATGATCCAGGCCGACGAGGCCCGGGAGATAGGCCTGGCGACCGCGGTCGTCCCGCGCGATGAGCTGACAGCGGCGGTGCACGACCTGGTGTCCGCGCTCACAGCTCCGTTGTACGGCGCTGTGTCGGAGACGAAGGCGCTGCTGCAGAGCGCAGCGGTGCTCGACCTCGAGGACCAGCGTCGAGTAGAACGTGAGGCCCAGGTACGCCGGTTCCGTGAGCTGGCCGAGCTGATGGGTGACTGAGCAGGCGGCGTACCGCTAAGCAGCGGCGGGAGAGGAGGGCCTCGTGTCGATGCACTCCGGCATGGGCCCCGCCTGGCGCAACCTGCGCACCGACCGCAGCGTCGCGACCCAGCGCCTCGCCCGCGACACGGTCCGCCGAGTGGTCGGGTTCGCCCACCCGCACAAGTCAGTCATCGCGTTGTTCCTCGTGCTGGTGGTGGTGGACGCGGCGATGGTCGTGGTCACCCCGCTGCTCGTCCAACGGATCGTGGACGACGGGATCCTGCAAGGTGACTCCGCGCTGGTCACCTGGCTCGCGCTCGGCATCGCCGGCGTCGCGATCCTCAACGCGCTGCTCGCCCTCGGCCAGGGGTACCTCTCCTCACGCATCGGCGAGGGACTGATCTACGACCTGCGCACTCAGGTCTTCGGTCACGTGCAGCGGATGCCGCTGGCGTTCTTCACCCGCACCCAGACCGGCGCACTGGTCTCTCGGCTCAACAACGACGTGATCGGCGCTCAACGCGCGTTCACCTCCACCCTGTCCAGCACCGTCTCGAACTCCATCAGCGTCGTGGTGGTGGGGATCGCGATGTTCTTCCTGAGCTGGCGGGTCACCTTGCTCTGCCTGATGCTGTTCCCGATCCTGCTCCTCGCCTCGCGCTGGGTCGGCACCAAGCTGTCCGGCCTGACCCGCGAGCAGATGGAGGGCAACGCCGACCTCGGCAACAACATGACCGAGCGGTTCAACGTCGGCGGCGCGATGCTGCTCAAGCTGTTCGGACGCCGCGAGGAGGAGGACGCCACCTTCGCGCGCAAGGCGGGACTGGTCCGCGATCTCGGCGTCCGCATCGCGCTGATCACCAGGGTCTTCGGCGCGAGCCTGATGTTGATCCCCGCACTGGCCACGGCACTGGTGTACGGCGTCGGCGGCCACCTGGCCATCGACGGCACGCTCACGGTCGGGGTCCTGATCGCCCTGACCACCCTGCTGCTTCGCCTGCTCGGTCCGCTGCAGGGGCTCTCCAACGTCCGGATCGACGTGATGACGGCGCTGGTCAGCTTCGAGCGGGTCTTCGAGGTGATCGACCTGCCGTCGATGATCAGTGAGAAGCCGGGCGCCGTACCCCTGTCCCGGGCCGCGGCCACCGTCGAGTTCGACCACGTCGCGTTCCGCTACCCGCGCGCCGACGAGGTGTCGCTGGCGAGCCTGGAGGCGGTGGCGCGCACTGAGTCGCGGGACAACGGCCTGGTGCTCCGCGACATCAGCTTCACCGCGGCACCAGGTCAGATGGTCGCCCTCGTCGGGCCCTCGGGAGCCGGCAAGACCACGATCACCCACCTGGTCGCGCGGTTGTACGACGTGACCTCGGGCGCCGTCCGCGTCGACGGCCACGACGTGCGTGACCTCACCCTGCAGTCGTTGGAGGACGCGGTGGGGTACGTCACCCAGGACGCGCACATGTTCCACGACACCATCCGCGTGAACCTCCAGTACGCGCGACCGGACGCCACCGACCAGCAGATCTGGGACGCGCTCGAGGCGGCGCAGATCAAGACGCTCGTCTCCATGCTCCCCGACGGCCTCGACACCGTCGTGGGCGACCGCGGCTACCGCCTCTCCGGCGGTGAGCGCCAGCGGCTGGCGATCGCGCGGCTGTTGCTGAAGGCCCCCTCGATCGTCGTGCTCGACGAGGCGACCGCTCACCTGGACTCGGAGTCGGAGGTAGCGGTGCAGCGCGCGCTCGACCGGGCGCTGGAGGGCCGCACCTCGCTGGTCATCGCGCACCGGCTCTCCACCATCCGCAACGCCGACCTGATCCTGGTCGTCGACGAGGGGCGCGTGGTGCAGGCCGGCAGCCACGCCGGGCTGCTGGCCGAAGGCGGCCTGTACGCCGACCTCTACGAGACCCAGTTCGCGGGAGCGCGCACCGCCTGACGTCGAGGGTCCGGCAAGATGGCGGGATGGACCTCGGACTCGCGGAGCGTGCGTTCATCCTGACCGGAGCGAGCAGCGGGCTCGGCCGCGCCACGGCTGACGTGCTGGTCCAGGAGGGCGCCCGGGTGGTGATCTCCGGGCGCAGCCAGGCCGCGCTCGACGCGGCGCTCGCCGACCTCGGTGACGCAGCCACCGGTGTGGTCGCCGACAACGCCGAGCCGGCCACTCCCGAGATCCTGATTGCGGCTGCTCACGAGCGGTTCGGCCGGCTGGACGGGGCGCTGATCTCGGTCGGCGGCCCGACGCCCGGCCCGGTGATGGCGCTGGACGACGGGGACTGGACTGCCGCCTACCAGACGGTCTTCCTCGGCGCGCTGCGGCTCGGCCGCGACATCGCCAGGGTGCTCGGCGAGGGCGGTTCGCTGGCGTTCGTGCTCTCCACGTCGGTGAAGGCGCCGCTGGACGGGCTGGGCACCTCCAACGGGCTCCGGCCCGGGCTGGCGATGGCCGCGAAGTCGATGGCCGACGAGCTCGGCCCTCGCGGGATCCGGGTGAACGGCCTGCTGCCGGGACGGGTGGATACCGCGCGGGTCCGAGAGCTGGACGCTCAGAGCGAGGACCCGGAGGCCGCCCGAGAGGCCCACGAACAGCGGATCCCGCTGCGGCGTTACGGGCGACCCGACGAGTTCGGCCGAGCAGCCGCCTTCCTGCTCTCACCCGCGGCCTCGTTCCTGACCGGGTGCATGCTGCCGGTCGACGGGGGGATGACCCGCGCCCTCTGACGCCGACGGGGACGTCGTCGTCGGTCCTGTCCCTGAGCCCCGCGCCGCTCGTCCCAGGCCAGGTAGCCGAAGCCGAAGATCGCCAGCGCGGCGAAGAACCACCACTGCAGGCCGTAGAAGAAATGCGGCCCCTCGCCGAGGTCCGGGGTCTCGGCCCGCACCATCGGCTCGGCCGGTTTCGGCGACTCGCTCTGCAGCTCGACGAAGCCGCGGAAGACCGGGGCCTCAAGCGTGCGGCCGATCTCGGCGCTGGACACCGCGCGGGTGGACCGGTCTGCGACCTGCGCGGAGTCGCCGGTCGCGTCCGCGCGAACCCAGCCGACCACGCTCACCTCACCGGAGGGGGGAGCGGGCACATCGGTCGTCGTGGTGCCGACATTGTCGGTCGGCGCCCAGCCGCGGTTCACCAGCAGCGCCGTGCCCGACCCGGTGACCAGCGGGACGACCGCGTCGACCCCGGACCGGCCGTCGCGGGTCTGGTAGCGCACGATCACCGTCTCGTCCCGGTCGTAGGTCCCGGCGGCGCTGACCCGCCGCCACTCCAGCCCAGGGGCGACCGGCCGGTCGGGGGAGAGCAGCCGGGCGACCGGAGTCGGACGGACACCCAGGTTCTCCTCGACGACCCGGTTGCTTGCCTCCCGCTCCTCGAGCCGGCCGAACTGCCACTCGCCGAGCCGATAGGCGAGCAGCGCCAGCAGGGCGACGGCGACCGCGAACAGGACCCACCGCCGGGTGAAGAGGAACCGCACGTCAAGAGCGTAGTCGCGGGATTCCACCTAGACTGTCCCGGTGAGCACTGGGGCACTGGTCGACGACTTCGGCCGCACGGCGACCGACCTGCGGGTCTCGCTGACCGACCGGTGCAACCTGCGGTGCTCTTATTGCATGCCGGCCGAGGGCCTGGACTGGCTGCCCTCGGAGGAGACACTCACCGACGACGAGGTCGTGCGCCTGGTGAGGATCGGCGTGGAACGGCTCGGCATCCGCGAGGTGCGGTTCACCGGTGGCGAGCCGCTGGTACGCCGCGGACTGGTCGACATCGTCCGACGCACCACCGAGCTGCGGCCACGGCCGGAGACCTCGCTGACCACCAACGCCCTGGGACTCGCTCGCACGGCGCGCGCCCTGGCCGAGGCAGGGCTGGACCGGGTCAACGTCAGCCTGGACACCGTGCGTCGCGACCAGTTCCAGGAGATCACCCGACGCGACCGCCTCGACGACGTGGTCGCCGGCCTCGAAGCCGCGCAGGCGGCCGGGCTCGGCCCGGTCAAGGTGAACGCGGTGCTGCTCCGCGGCGTCAACGACGCTCATGCCCCCGAGCTGCTCCGGTGGTGCATCGACAAGGGCTACCAGCTGCGCTTCATCGAGCAGATGCCGCTCGACGCACAGCACGGGTGGCGCCGGGACACGATGGTGACCGCGGAGGAGATCTTCGACGCGCTGCGCGGGGCGTTCCGGCTCGACCCGGCCGAGGAGCCGCGGGGCAGTGCACCGGCTGAGCTGTTCCTGGTCGACGGCGGACCTGCCACGGTCGGGGTGATCGCGTCGGTGACCCGGCCGTTCTGCGGCGACTGCGACAGGGTTCGGCTGACTGCGGACGGACAGGTGCGCAACTGTCTGTTCGCCCGCGAGGAGTCAGACCTCCGCTCCTCGCTGCGCGCCGGCGCTGCCGACGGAGAGATCGCCGAGCGGTGGCGAGCAGCGATGCTCACCAAGCGGCCCGGTCACGGCATCGACGACCTCTCGTTCCTGCAGCCCACCCGGCCGATGTCAGCCATCGGCGGCTGAGCCCGGCTCGACCGGCTCCACGTCGCGCAGGAAGCCGCGGGCCCGCAAGAAGTCGCCGAGGCTGTCGCGGTGGTTCTCGCACGCCAACCAGGTCTTGCGCCGCTCGGGCGAGTGGATCTTGGGGTTGTTCCACAGCAGGGACCACGCCGCCGGGTCCTGGCAGCCCTTCGCAGAACAGGTGAGGGGCATGCGACGAAGACTAGTCATGGGCGCGAACCCAGACGGGGGAGGCTGGGCCCGCGCTTACCCGGAGTGTGACATGCGTGGTGAGCCGGGGGAACGACACCTCGGTGTACTCGCCGGTAGTCGCGCAGAGGTCTGGACCAGCGCTAGCGAGGGGGCGGCTCGAGGGCACCGCGGGTGGGCTCCGGGGCGAACGGTTCCGGGCCACCGGTGTCCGGCGACGAGCCCGCGTTGGCGGCAACCACGGCCACGTACGGCAGCACGAACGACGCGGCGATGAACAACCACATCAGCACCCCGCCGGCGAACACGACGGCCAGCACGAAGCACAGCGTGCGGATCGCCATCGAGAACAGGTACCTGCGCTGGCGGCGGCTGATGTCCTCACCATGACTGCGCGTCGCGCTGGTGATCCGAATCGCGTCGGGCTCCTTGCGCGCCATGGCTACCACGGTACGTCGACCCTGGTAGCCCGCCGCACGGCGCAGCGTCGCACTAGCATCGGAGCGGCCCACGACGAGCACGGGCCATCCACCACCGGAAGGCAGGACCAGCCATGACCGACCGCACGTACCGTGTCACCGAGATCGTCGGCACCTCTCCGGATGGCGTCGACCAGGCCATCCGCAACGGCATCGAACGGGCCGCGCGTACCCTGCGACACCTCGACTGGTTCGAGGTCACCCAGGTCCGGGGGCAGGTGAAGGACGACGCGGTCGAGCACTTCCAGGTCGGCCTCAAGCTGGGCTTCCGGCTGGAGGACGACTGAGTCGGGCGTTGAGATAGCGTCTCGCCCATGGCCCCAGCCGACTCACCGGATGCCGCAGCACAAACGGGATCCGAGACCGCACCCGAAGCCGTCCGGGCCAGGTCGGTCCTGGTGACCGGCGGCAACCGTGGGATCGGCCGGGGGATCGCGGAGTCGTTCGCGGCCGGCGGCGACAAGGTGGCGGTCACCTACCGCAGCGGCGGGCCTCCCGAGGGGCTGCTCGGGGTGCGCTGCGACATCACCGACGCTGAGTCGGTGGAGGCCGCGTTCACCGAGGTCGAGGAGCGCCAGGGCCCGGTCGAGGTGCTGGTCGCCAACGCCGGCATCACCAAGGACACCCTGCTGCTGCGGATGAGCGAGGACGACTGGTCCGCGGTCGTCGAGACGAACCTGACCGGCTCGTTCCGGGTCGCCAAGCGCGCTGCCAAGGGCATGCTCCGACAGCGCCGGGGGAGGATCATCTTCATCTCCTCCGTGGTCGGTCTGCTCGGGTCAGCCGGACAGGTCAACTACTCGGCGAGCAAGGCGGGGCTCGTCGGGATGGCCCGGTCCATGGCGCGCGAGCTCGGCAGCCGCTCGATCACCGCCAACGTGGTCGCCCCTGGCTTCGTCGAGACCGACATGACCGCGCAGCTGCCGGAGGAGAAGAAGGCGGAGTACAAGGCGCAGATCCCGTTGCAGCGCTACGCGTCGATCGAGGAGGTGGCCTCGGCCGTGCACTGGCTCGCCTCCGACGGCGGTGCGTACATCACCGGGGCCGTGATCCCGGTCGACGGCGGCTTGGGCATGGGTCACTGAGGAGGAGTACGACGGACATGGGGATTCTCGAAGGAAAACGGATCCTGGTCGCGGGGGTGACCATGGACAGCTCCATCGGTTTCGCGGTGGCCCGGGCGGCCCAGGAGCAGGGGGCCGACGTCGTGGTCTCCAACTTCGGCCGCGCGCTCGGCATCACCAAGCGGATCGTGAGCCGGCTGCCGAAGCAGGCGCCGGTCATCGAGCTCGACGTCACCGACGACGCACACCTCCAACGACTCCCGGAGCAGCTCGGAGAACACTTCGACGGTTTGGACGGAGTGGTCCACTCGATCGCTTTCGCCAACCCCGAGACACTTCTCGGTGGCAGGTTCCTCGAGGGTCCCTGGCCGGACGTCGCACAGGCGGTGCAGGTCTCGGCCTACTCCCTGGCCTCCCTGAGTACCGCATGTCTGCCGTTGATGAGCTCGGGCGGCGCGGTGGTCGCGATGACCTTCGACGCGACGGTCGCGTGGCCGGCGTACGACTGGATGGGCGTGGCCAAGGCGGGTCTCGAGTCCTGCTCGCGGTACCTGGCACGCGACCTGGGACCGCGCGGGATCCGGGTCAACCTGGTCTCGGCCGGGCCGTTGAAGACCCTGGCCGCGAAGGCGATCCCGGGTTTCGAGGACCTGGAGTCGATGTGGAGCGACCGGGCGCCGCTCGGGTGGGACGAGCAGGACCAGGGTCCGACGGCGCGAGCGGTCGTGGCGCTGCTCTCGGACTTCTTCCCCGCGACGACCGGGGAGATCGTGCACGTCGACGGTGGCTACCACGCGATGGGCGCCTGACCGGGTGCCTTCCCTGGTCGAGCTGCGTGTGCTCGAGGGGCCGAACCTGTACTTCCCGAGAGCGGCGATCAAGCTCACGCTCGACGTGACCACGTTGTCCGACGCGGACGAGTCGCTGATGACCCGGCTCGGGGAGCAGATCGGCGCCAGCACGCCCCGGCCGGGCGCACCAGGCAGCGGCTTCCGGCAGCGGTTCGTCGCCAGGGCGGTGGCCAGGCTGGTGCGGCAGACCGCCGCCGAGGCCGGCACCGGGCGGCTGGCCGTGCGGGTGCGCCCCACCAGCGAACCGCACCGGCTCGTGGTCGCCTACCCGTGGCGACGCCGGGAACGGGCCCGCGAGCTCGGCCACGCGGTGGCAGAGCTGTTGGACCTGCTGCCGGGCGCAGAGGTCGAGCAGCTGGTCAAAAAGGCGGCCGAACGGGTGCGGTCGGTCGACGCCGGCGATGCCCCCGGGACGCTGCGGCCGCGGGTGCCGGTGATCGCGGTGACCGGCACCAACGGCAAGACGACGACCAGCCGGCTGATCGCGCACATCGCCCGTTGCGACGGGATGCACGTGGGCTGGTCGAGCACAGACGGCATCTACGTCGACGGGGTGCTGGTGGAGGCCGGCGACTACTCGGGCCCGAGCGGCGCCGGTCGGGTGCTCGCCCACCCGGAGGTCGAGCTGGCGGTCACCGAGACCGCCCGCGGGGGCATCCTGCTGCGAGGGATCGGGCTGGTCCACAACGACGTCTCGGTGGTCACCAACGTCTCGGCCGACCACCTCGGGCTGCACGGCATCGAGACCGTCGACCAGCTCGCCGAGGTCAAGGGTGTGGTCGCCCGGATCACCAAGCCCTCCGGATGGAGCGTGCTGAACGCCGACGACCCCCGGGTGCTCGCGATGCGGTCGGTGATCAAGGCGCGGCCGTGGGTCTTCTCCCTGGACGCTGACTCACCCGCGCTCCGCGAGGTGGTCGGCGCCGGCGGACGCGCGACCACTGTCATCGACGGCTGGGTGAGCGTGCTGGGACCGCGCTCAGACCCGGACCCGCTGGTCGAGGTGGTCGAGGTCCCGATGACGCTGGCGGGATTGGCACGCTTCAACGTGGAGAACGCGCTGGCCGCGGCATCGGCGGCGTTGGCTGTCGGCCTGGCGCCCGAGGTGGTCGCCGAGGGTCTGCGCACGTTCCGCCCCGGCCCGGAGCACAACCCGGGGCGGATGAACATCTACTCCCTCGGCGAGGTGAGCGTGGTGCTCGACCTCGCGCACAACGAGGCGGGGCTGGAGTCGCTGCTGGAGGTCATGGGTGGCCTGCGACAACCCGGGGCGCGGCTGCTGCTCGGCCTGGGCACCGCCGGGGACCGCACCGACGAGCTGATCCGCTCGCTCGGCGAGATCGCCGGCCGGCACGCGGACGTGGTGGCGGTGGTGCACAAGCACGAGTACCTGCGCGGACGTGAGCCCGAGGCCATGGCGGAGCTGTTCCGGCAAGGAGCGGCCCAAGTCGGCGCGTCCGGTCTTGATTCGTACGACACGGAGTTGGACGCTCTGGTCGCCCTCGTCGCGGTGGCCGGACCGGGCGACGTGGTCGCGGTGATGTGCCACCAGGACCGGCCCCTCCTCGAGGAGTGGATCCGCGAGAGCGGTGGCACGGTCGATGCGCCGGACACGTTGCGACGCAAGGTCCGCGGCGCCGCAGGTCAGTCGGCGGGCGGCGCGTAGTCGGGGTCGGCCACCGAGCCGGAGTCGGACGGTCCCGAGCCGGCCTGGGCCTGGTGGGACCAGTTCTCCAGCTCCGCCATCACCTCGGAGTGCTGGTCCACGCACAGCACCACCAGGTCGCCCTTGTTGGCGCGCGACATCGCGTGCCGGACCGCGTCGATCTCCTCCACCACGATCTCGGCCTGCTTGCAGCGCGCGCCGTCGGCCATCCGGGCACGGGCCCCCTCGGCGACCAGCTCGGCGGTGGCGCCGCGTGAGCGACCGCGAAGCGCGACGTCCTCGCGGACGACGAGCACGTCGAAGTGCTCGGCCGCCTCCCTGCCCAGCTCGCGCATGTCGTCGTCTCGACGGTCACCCGCCGTGGCCACCACCCCGATCCGCGACGGCTTGGCCAGGTCGCTGGTCGCCTCGAGACTGTCACCCACCCGATCCACGAAGTCACCGAGCATCCGCATCCCAGGCGCGTTGTGGCAGTAGTCGACGATCACGTTGACGCCGTTGACCTCGACCTCGTTCAGCCGGCCGGGGGACAGGTAGTAGTTGCTGGAGAAGGTGCGCAGCCCCTGACGGATGTCGTGCAGCGGCGCTCCCGAGGCGAACGCCGCCGCGGCGGACGCCAGCGCGTTCTGCACGTTCATCCGGGCACGGCCGCCGAAGGTGGCCGGGAGCAGATGGGTCCAGGCCAGCTGCATCTCGCGGCGTCCGTGGCGCACCACGATCATCTCGCCGCGTTCGCTCGGCTCGAGCACCAGCGCCTTGCCACCGCGGCGGCAGTGCTGGTCGATCATCTCGCGCTCCTCCGAGCCCGGCTCGGACATCGAGAACCACACCACCTGCCCAGAGCAGCGCCGCCGCATCTGGCGCACCAGCGGGTCGTCGGCGTTGAGCACGGCATGTCCGTCGCGCGGCACCGCCTCCACCAGGACCGCCTTCACGTCGGCAAGCTGCTCGACGGTGTCGATGCCACGGAGCCCCAGGTGGTCCGGCTGCACGTTGAGCACGACGGCCACGTCGTTGCGCTCGTAGCCCAGCCCCTCACGCAGGATGCCGCCGCGGGCCACCTCGAAGACCGCGAAGTCGACGCGCGGGTTCTGCAGCACCATCCGCGCCGACTTCGGCCCCGACGCATCGGCGCGGATCACCAGCCGTTCGTCGATGACCACGCCGTCGGTGGAGGTCATCCCCACCTTGCGGCCCATCCCCTTGAAGATGTGCGAGATCATCCGAGCCGATGTGGTCTTGCCGTTGGTGCCGGTCACCGCGACCACGGGGATCCTGCTCGGCGCACCCGGCGGGAAGAGCATGTCGACCACGGGTTTGGAGATGAACTGGGGGTCACCCATGGTCGGGTGCGTGTGCATCCGGAATCCGGGGGCGGCGTTGACCTCACAGATCGCCCCACCGGTCTCCCGCACCGCCTCGGTGATGTCCGGGCAGATGAAGTCGATCCCGGCGATGTCCAGGCCGATCACCCGGGCCGCCTCCTCGGCGATCTCGATGTTCTCCGGGTGCGCCTCGAAGGTCCGGTCGATCGAGATGCCGCCGGTCGACATGTTCCCGGTCAGGGTCAGCTTCACGGTCTCGCCTGCGGGCGGCACGTCACCGAGCTTGTACCCCTGCGTGGCGAGCAGCTCGACCGCCGCGTCGTCGACCTTGATCCGGGTGAGCACCTTCTCGTGGCCGACGCCTCGTCTCGGGTCGGCGTTGGTGAGCTCGACCAGGTCCTCGACTGAGCTGCGGCCGTCGCCGACCACGTGCGCCGGAACTCGCTCGGCCACCGCGGACAGCCGACCGTCGATGATCAGACAGCGGTAGTCGCGCCCGGTGATGAACGACTCGATGATCACCCAGCCGCGCCGGGACTGCTCCTGCGCGGTGGGGAAGGCGCCTCGCACGGCGTCGGCGTCCTGCAGGTCCAGTGCGACACCGCGACCGTGGTTGCCGTCGAGCGGCTTGCACACGACGGGGTAGCCGATCCGGCTCGCGACCGCGACCGCCTGGTCTGCGGTGCGCACCGACTCCTGCCGCGGGACCGGGAGACCGGCGGCGCCCAGCAACCGGGTGGTGAGGTCCTTGTCGGAGGCGATGTCGACGGCGATCGCACCGGTCGCCGACGTCATCGTGGCGCGGATCCGCTTCTGGTGGACCCCTTGGCCTAGCTGCACCAACGAGTGCTTGTTGAGCCGGATCCACGGGATGTCCCGAGAGAGCGCCTCGTCCAGGATCGCCTGCGTCGAGGGGCCGAACGCGGTGCGCTCGGCGCGCAGGATGAACTGCTCGAGCTCCTGCTCGAAGTCGAAGTCGCGGTCCGCAGAGACCAGGTGGTTGACCATGCGAACGGCAAGACGCGACGCGGCCAGGGCGACCTGCTCGTCGACGTACCCGTAGATGATGTTGTAGCGGCCGTGCTCTCCCTTGATCTGGCGGGTCTTCCCTCGCCGCACGTCATGCCCGACCGCCTGCTGCAGGGCCAGCGCGAGGTGCTCGGTGACGTGCCCGAGCCAGGTGCCCTCGTTGAGCCGCTCGACGAACCCGCCCCTGCGGCCCCGTGAGCAGGAGTGCTCACGCAGGCCCGGCAGCATCTGCAGCAGGTTCTCGGTGAAGTCGGGCAGGGAGCTGGTCGGGTAGTCCTCGAGCGACCCGAGGTCGACCACGAGGTGGATCGCCTTCTCGTAGGACCAGATGTTCGCGCCGCGGTAGACGCGGGTCTCCAAGATCGCCAGGTCGGGGCTGGGTCGTGCCGTGCTCAACCCTGGTCTCCTTCCTGGTGTCGGCGCGCGCGCCTCCTGCGCAGGATGGACGGCGAGACGTCGCCTGCGGCGATATCGCGAGCCAACCGGCTCAGGTCCTGGTTTGCAACTGCGAGCTCCTCGGCCTCGGTGGGGTCCACCGTCGGCGCCTGCTCGATCAGCGACTTGCCGGTGAGGTCGAACGCCGCGCCGGCGGGCAGCACGTGCAGCACCACGCCGGAGGCGAGCAGCGGCGCCGTCTGGCGGGCCTCGTGGGCGTTGGACACCACGTCGCGGCCGTCGAGGATGGTGACCGCGCCCCGTCCGGCGACCCGCAGCACCTGGCGTCCATCCTCCTCGGTGACGATGGCCGCGGTGTCCTCGTCGACGCCGAGGCCGAGCAGGCTGGGACTCTGCGCCACGATCATCAGCAGCCGCCCGTAGCGGTTTCGCTGGTCGAAGTGCTGGTCGATGACGCAGTCGCGCACCAGGCCGAGACCCGCGGCGAGCTGGGTCATCCGCTGCTTGGGGGTCGCGCCTCCCGAGCCGAAGGCGACCATGTGCGCGGACTGGACGCTGGCTCCCGCCGAGGTACCACCGACCGCAGCGCCCCGCGCGTGAGCGGCTCGGATCGCGTCACCGAAGCGGGTGCCGTTGACGATCGCGGACAGCTTGAGCTGGTTGCCGCCGGTCATGAAGACTCCGGTGACCTCGTCCAGGGTTGCGGCCATCGCCGGGTCGTTCGCCTGCTCGCGTGACTGCGGTCGGGCCGCGACCACCCCCTGCGCCCCCAGGCGGCGGAAGAGCGCCTCGTACACCTCGACCACC
This sequence comes from uncultured Nocardioidaceae bacterium, assembly GCA_902805855.1. Lineage (GTDB taxonomy): Bacteria > Actinomycetota > Actinomycetes > Propionibacteriales > Nocardioidaceae > Nocardioides_C. Next base: position 12,943 of record CADCUJ010000002.1, on the reverse strand, counting down.
TCGGGTCCCAGTGAAGAAGCGGTGGGGACGACCGCGATCTTGGCGTTCGGGCCGCCGGCCGCGGACACGAACGCGCGAAGAACCGACCGCTTCCCGAGCTTGTCCTCCGCCCCGCCGATCGCGAGCAGCGCCCCCGGACGCCGCGGGCTCGGCTGGTCGGCGGGACCGTTCGGCATGCACGGCAGCCTAAGGGGTGCCAGAGTGGGCCCGTGACCAGGACTCGACGACTGATCCTGATGCGGCACGCGAAGGCCGAACCCTTCGCCTCGACCGACCACGAGCGTGCGCTGACCGAGCGCGGGATCCGGGCCGCACGGGACGCCGGGCGCCACCTGGCGCAGACCGGTGTCCTGCCGGACCACGTCGTCGTGTCGTCGGCGGTCCGCGCGCAGGCCACCTGGACGGCTGCTGCCGAAGGCCTGGCGTCCTGGGAGTCGGTTGCCTCCTCGGCGGACCCGGAGGATGCGGAGGGCCCGGGGAGCCCGGGGAGCCCGGGGGGCCCGGAGGGCTCGGCAACGGTGCGGATCGACGAGGCGGTCTACAGCGGCAGCGCCGACGTCGTGCTCGACGCGCTGCGGGCACTTCCCGCCGACGCCCGCGTCGCCGCGTTCATCGGCCACAACCCGAGCGCCGGTGAGGTCGTGAACCAGCTCGACGACGGAGACGGTGACCCGGACGCGATCCACCAGATGCTGCACGGGTTCCCGGCCGGAGCACTGGTCGTCTACGAGGTCGAGGTTCCCTGGTCCGAGCTGGGCGAGCAGACCGGACGCGTCAGCGACTTCTACGTCGGCCAGGGCTGAGCAGCGCCGCAGCCTCTGGGATGGCTGCCTAGGCCAGGGGAGGGGCCGGGGTGGTGATGCCCATCTCCGAGTCCGCCGCCTCGACCTCTTCGCGGCTGATCCCGAGCAGGTAGATGATCGCGTCGAGGTAGGGCACGTTGACGGCCGCGTCGGCGGCTCGTTGCACCACCGGCTTGGCGTTGAAGGCGATCCCCAGTCCGGCCGCGGCGAGCATGTCGAGGTCGTTCGCGCCGTCACCGATGGCGATGGTCGAGGCCTGCGGCACCTTGGCCTCCTCGGCGAACCTGCGGAGCGCATCGGCCTTGCCGGCCCGGTCCACCACATCGCCGAGGATCCTCCCGGTGAGCTTTCCGTCGACCACCTCGAGCTCGTTGGCGGCCGCGAAGTCGATGCCGAGGTCGGCCGCGATCTTGTCGATGATCGCGCTGAACCCGCCCGAGACGATCGCGAAGCGGTAGCCGAGCCGCTTCAACGTCCGGACCAGTGTCCGGGCGCCGGGAGCGAGCACGATGCCTTGGTACACCTGTTCCAGGCACGTAGCGTCGAGCCCCCTCAGCAGGGCGACGCGGGCGCGCAACGACTGCTCGAAGTCCAGCTCGCCACGCATTGCGGCCTCGGTGATCGCCACCACCTCGGCGTGACAGCCGGCGCGGTCGGCGAGCATCTCGATCACCTCGCCCTGGACGAGGGTCGAGTCGACGTCCATCACGATCAGCCGCATCCCTCGCCGCAGCAGGTTGGCGGGTTGTACGGCGACGTCGACGCTCTGCCGGGCTGCTTCCTCGGCCAGCACGACGCGCAGCCGGTCCGGGTGCGTACCGGACACGTGCAGGTCTATCGCGGTGACCGGGTATCTCGCCATCCGCTCGATCCGGTCGATGTTCGCGCCGGTGTCGGCGATCCGGCCCGCGATCGCGGCCACCGCGGCCGGCCTGAGCGGGGTGCCGAGAACCGTGACATGGCTACGCCCCTCGCGTCGCTCCCGGTTGTCACCGGTCCCGCGGAGCACCTCGACCTGCATCTCGAGCTCACCGGCGACCCGCTCCAGAGCAGCGCGCAGCGACGCCTCGTCCCGTGGAGGGGTGACGAGCACGCCGAGGACGAGGCGACGGCGCAGCACGATCTGCTCGATGTCGAGCACAGTGACGCCGAAGGCGGCCAGCGTGGAGAACATCGTGGAGGTCACGCCCGGGCGATCCTTGCCGGTCAGCGTGATCAGCAGGGTCTGCGACTCATCACCCGACGCAGGGCTTGCGGTTGCCATGACGCGGTGAGGCTACCGTCCCGCACCGGGCGAGCAGGCCGCCACCACGCCTCGTCTGGCCGCCTGTCCCAAAGGCAGCAACGCCGCCCGACGCTTGTCCGCCTCACCCGCGGTGAGCGCAGCCCCGTCGTCGTCCAGCGCGAGGTCCACGACGCTTTGGCAGCGCAGCGACAGCGAGAGGACGCGCAGCGCTCGTGGAGCCGTGGTCCGAGGCACCGACAGATCAGCCGGCCGTCGCAGGTTCATCAGCTCGTCTGCCACCTCGGGTCGCCAGCGGGCCACGTCCAGGGCGGCCAGCGTGTCTGCGGCGACGAGGATGGTCTCGCGCAGGCCGGTGTCGGCCTCGTGGAGGTCGGGGACCTGCCGCCTGTGCACCGCACGGTGGGCCGCCCAGACCACGCCCGCGCCGGTCCGGTGCGGGACCAGCCCGATCTCGGCCCCTTCGAGAAGCACGGCCTCCCCTGCCTCGATCGCACCGGCGGTGAACTCGCTCGGCGCGGCGACTCCCATCGGGTCACCGGGCACAGGCAGTGCGATGCCGGCCGAGGCTGCGCCAGCCGCACGCAGTCGACCGAGGGCGAGGATCAGCGGCAAGGGCTCCCGCTCTCCCGGCAGACCGGTCACATCGTGGCCCGCGTCCGAGCCGATGACAGCGTCCCTGGCGTCGTCCAGGCTGGTCTCCCCGGCCGCCCAGGCCGAGTACCAGAGCGCGAGACGCGCCGAGGTCGGCAGTGTCAGGGGCCCACTCACGCGGCAGAGCCTACGGCGCGATGTCGTAGGTTGGGCCGTCATGGATGCCGTTCTCGAGCTCGCCGACGTCACCGTCAAGCGGGGTGGGGCCACCTTGGTCCGGGGCGTCGACTGGACGGTCGAGGAGGACGAGCGCTGGGTCGTTCTCGGGCCCAACGGTGCCGGGAAGACCACCCTGCTGCAGATCGCCTCCGCCCAGATCCATCCCGCGACTGGCGTCGCCGGCATCCTCGGCGAGGTGCTCGGCACCGTCGACGTGTTCGAGCTGCGCCCGCGGATCGGCCTGACCAGCGCGGCCCTGGCAGACCGGATCCCGCGGCAGGAGCGAGTGCACGACGTGGTCGTCTCCGCGTCCTACGGCGTGGTCGGCCGATGGCGCGAGCGGTACGACGAGCTGGACCACACGCGTACCTCCCTGCTGCTGTCGCAGGTCGGGGTCGCCCACCTCGCGGAACGAACCTTCGGGACGCTGAGCGAGGGCGAGCGCAAACGGGTCCAGATCGCCCGAGCCCTGATGACCGACCCGGAGCTGATGCTGCTCGACGAACCGGCCGCTGGGCTCGACCTGGGTGGGCGGGAGGACCTGGTCTCCCTGCTGTCGTCGCTGGCTATGGACGACACGGCACCGGCCACCGTGCTGGTCTCCCACCACGTCGAGGAGATCCCGCCCGGATTCACCCACGCCCTGCTGATGCGGCGGGGCGAGGTGGTTGCCTCCGGTCCGCTCGAGGAGGTGATGACCGAGCAGATCCTCTCGACCACGTTCGGCATGCCCCTCAAGCTGACCCACCAGGACGGTCGCTGGGCCGCGCGGCGACGCGCCCGTCGTCGTACTCCGCTCGACTAGGCTGGAGGGGTGGACTGGCTCAAGCAGATCGAGGAATGGCACGCCTGGCTCGCTCTGGCGCTGCTCCTCGGCGGGGCGGAGCTGGTGAGCCTGGACCTGGTGCTGCTGATGATGGCAGTCGGCGCGGTGGTCGGGATGGTCGTCGCGCTGACTTCGCTGGGCCTGCCGTTCCAGATCCTCGCCGCCGTCGGGGCGTCGGTCGGGATGCTCGCCCTGGTCCGCCCGGGCATCGTCAAGCGGCTGCACGCCGGACCCGAGCTCACCCTCGGACACTCCGCGCTGATCGGCAAGCAGGGCCTGGTCCTGGACGAGGTCTCCGGTCAGGGCGGACGCATCAAGATCGCCGGCGAGATCTGGACCGCCAGGTCCTACGACGAGACCGAGACCATCGCGGCCGGCGCCACCGTGGACGTGTTCGAGATCAAGGGCGCTACCGCTCTCGTGCACAAGGTCCCGACGCTGGAACCCTGAACGACAGAGAGGAAACGCCGTGGATGGCATAGGCATCTTGGTGCTGTTCGTCCTGCTGGTGCTGTTCACCGTGGCCCTGCTGGTCAAGACGATCCGCATCGTCCCCCAGGCCCGGGCCGGCATCGTCGAGCGCTTCGGCAAGTACAAGGGCTCGCTGCCGGCCGGCCTGAACGTCGTCGTCCCGTTCGTGGACAAGGTCCGCTACATGATCGACCTCCGCGAGCAGGTGGTGTCCTTCCCGCCCCAGCCGGTGATCACCGAGGACAACCTGGTGGTCTCCATCGACACGGTCATCTACTTCCAGGTGACCGACCCCGTCGCGGCGACGTACGAGATCGCGAACTACATCCAGGCGGTCGAGCAGCTGACGATGACCACCCTGCGCAACA
>CADCUJ010000002.1:0-8409 GCA_902805855.1 uncultured Nocardioidaceae bacterium | reverse complement strand
AACAGATCATCGGCGGCATGACGCTCGAGCAGTCGCTGACCAGCCGCGACCAGATCAACCACGCGCTGCGGGGCGTACTCGACGAGGCGACCGGCAAATGGGGCATCCGGGTCAACCGGGTCGAGCTCAAGGGCATCGACCCGCCGCCGTCGATCAAGGACTCGATGGAGAAGCAGATGCGCGCCGACCGCGACAAGCGGGCCGCGATCCTCACCGCCGAGGGGCAGCGTCAGTCGGCCATCTTGACCGCGGAGGGCTCCAAGCAGTCCGTGATCTTGAACGCCGAGGGTGACCGCCAGTCGCAGATCCTGCGCGCGCAGGCCGACCGGGAGTCCAGCATCTTGCGCGCACAGGGCGAGGGACAGGCCATTCAGACCGTGTTCCAGGCCATCCACGACGGCCAGCCGGACCAGTCTCTGCTGGCCTACCAGTACCTTCAGATGATCCCGAAGATCGCCGAGGGCGACGCCAACAAGGTCTGGATCGTGCCGAGCGAGATCGGCAAGGCGCTCGAGGGTCTGGGCTCGACGATGAACAGCCTCCAGGGGATCCCGGAGGACGTCGACGGACCGCGAAGGCGCGTCGACATGGGCTCACCGCTGCCCGACGTGCCCGGGATCGAGGGCGGCGCTGAGGAGGCGCTTCGGGACACCCACGACGAGGTCGCCGCGGCGATTGCGGCGGCCCAGGAGTCCGCCACCACCCGTCCCGGTGGCGGTGCGCAGCGCGTGGAGGCACCGCCTCCGGAAGACGGCGAGCCGCCTGGCCGGTGACCGGTCTGGAGATCGCGGCGGTCTGCCTCGCGGGGATCGCCGCCGGAGCCATCAACGCCGTGGTGGGGTCGGGGACGTTGATCACGTTCCCGACGTTGCTGGCCTTCGGCGTGCCGCCGGTCACCGCCAACGTCTCGAACACGATCGGTCTGGTGCCCGGTTCGGTGACCGGCGCCATCGGTTACCGCCGCGAGCTCGCCGGACAGCGCCGCCGCCTGCTCGTGCTGGGCTCTGGGTCCGTGGTCGGCGGCGCGGGCGGGGCGTTGCTGCTCCTGGGGCTGCCCGAGTCAGCGTTCCAGACGGTCGTTCCGGTGCTGATCGGGCTTGGGTGTCTGCTGGTGCTGCTGCAGCCTCGGATCAGTGCCGTCGCCCGGTCTGGAGAGGGGGCTGACCGGTCCCCACGAGAGCGGGTGCCTGCCTGGGTCTGGGTGCTGGTCATGTTGACCGGGGTGTACGGCGGTTACTTCGGCGCCGCGCAGGGGGTGCTGCTGGTTGCCGTGCTCGGGATCGGGATCCACGACGACCTGCAGCGGCTCAACGGCACCAAGAACGTGCTCGCTGGACTCGTCAACGGGGTGGCCGCGATCGTGTTCATCGCCGTGGCGCACGTCGACTGGCTGGTCGTCGCGCTGATCGCCGGCGGCTCGATCGTCGGCGGGATGGTCGGCGCGACGCTGGGGCGTCGGCTGCCCGCACTGGTGCTGCGGCTGTTCGTCGTGGTGGTGGGTCTGGCGGCGCTGCTGGCGTTCCTGGTGACGTCCTGACCAGCACGCGGGCCTCTCTCACCGAGCGGGATCGCGCCGTCGGCCCGTGACCGCCACGCCGATCGCCGCAGTGACCGTCGCCACACCTTCGGCGATCGCGCTGAGCGACTTCTCGAAGAACCAGATCGGCTCGTACATCCACGGGAACGGCCCGAGGTCGGGCCCGTCGACGTACCTGGTGACCACGACCGCGACGAGGGCGGCGAGCGATACGAGGAAAGCCACCACGTAGGCCAACCTGCTGCCGCGGACCAAGAGGTAGATGCCGGCAACGATCGCGACGGCCGCCTCGGCGCGGAACAGGTTGCCGCCACCCACCCCGTCGGGGTAGGCCTGCTGGTAGTCCGAAGCAAGCCGCAGGTGCACGACCGCGGCCACCGCGAGTCCGGCGACCGTGACCAGCCGCAGGGTCCACTCCAGAGCCGACCCGGTGGTGCGCGCCGCGTGCGCCGGTGCGCTCATCCGACCACCAGGGTGCTCGTCATCGTGGGGTGCGGCGTGCAGATGAACGGGAACTTGCCCGCTTCTGTGGGTGCCTTGAACGTTACGGTCGCTCCACCGTCGACCGGGACGTCGAAGCTGCCGTCGTCGGCGGTCACCGTGTGCAGCACGTCGTCCTCGTTCGTCACCTTGATCGTCTGACCCGGAGACACCGAGTCGGGCGACTCGAAAGCGAAGTCGGAGATCGTGATCACGGCCGGCTTCTGGTCGGCCGGCTCAGACTCGGGCTTATCGCTCTTCTCGGGCTCCTGGCTCTCCTCCGCCTCGGGCTCCTGGCTCTCCTCCGCCTCGGGCTCACTCTCCTCGGGGGCAGAGGCGCTCGCGGACGGCGAGTTGTCGGTGCTGGTGGTCTCGGGGTCGCTCGAGCCGCAGCCAGTCAACGCGAAGAGCAGAGCCAGCGCGGCGGGCATCGTCAGGACGGTTCGCTTGGTCATGGTCTTGGTTCGACACGCCCCACGGTCGGGTTTGGGTCATGGGGGGACACCAACGGCACGGTAACAGCGCTCTCGTGGGCTGCGCACCCGTCGACTCGCTACTGGTCGACGTAGGCCGCGAGCCAGCGCGCCACCTCGCGGAACGCCGCCACCCGCACCGGTGCGGCCGACAAGGTGACGTCGTGCACCCCCCCGGCGAGGCTCACCAGGCTCACCTGCGCGCCCAGCTGGGGTGCCCATCGCCGGATCTGCGCCACGTCGAGGACGATGTCGTGCCCGGTGATGCTCTCGTCCCAGACAGTGGGTGAGGAGCTCTGCGCAGAGGTCAGCACCAGAACCGGTGCGCCGACGTCGACACCCCGGTGGATCGCGGCGTGGCCGCGGCGCACGGCCCGCAGCCAGCCGGCGTACACCGGCCAGCTCTCGAGCGGTTTCCAGGCCAGGTCGAAGTCCCACTCGCCGCGGTGGTCGTGGTGCAGGCTCTGGGCGTAGAGGCCGGACACGGTGCGCGGGACGACCAGGTAGGGCCGGCGCGCCCCGACCCGGTCGAGCAGTCGGGTGCCCACAGTGCGCTCGAGAAGGCCGGCGTTCAGGTCGAGCCACGGGGAGTTGAGCACCATCCCCGCGAGCCGGGGCCGGCGCTCGTGCGCCCACAGCGCGGCCACCAGCCCGCCGGTGGAGTGTGCGCTGAGCACGAGATGGTCGTGCCCGTCCCGCTCTCGAACCAGCCGCACGGCCTCGTCGATCTCCTCGAAGTACGCGGCCAGGTCGGTGACGAAGTTCGGGGTCTGGTGCGGGCGGATCGACCGTCCGTGCTTGCGCAGGTCGAGGGCGTAGAAGTCGTAGCCCTGGGACACCCAGAACTCGGCCGCAGGTGTCTGGAAGAAGTAGTCGGCGAACCCGTGCAGGTGGAGCACCGCGCGCGAGGTCTGCTGCCCGCAACGACGGGAGACCAGCGTTGCGACGACCTCCCCCTCTTCGTCGTCGAGCAGGGGCAGAGTCTGCGCAAAGTACGGCTCGCCGAGAAGGTCCACCGTCTCGACCTGGTCGCTCACGGTTCCGCTGGGCCTCCGGGACGGGGCGGACCGGGGACTGGGGCGGGATCAGTCCTGCGGTCAGGCATGGCGCTCAGTGCTGGTAGGTCGCGTGCACCACAGCGCGGCCGGCGCTCTTGAATGCCAGGTTGAACGACACCACCGCCGGCGTCGCCTCGGCGTCCACTCCCAGCGAGTCCTCGGTGACCGCGTGCACGGCGAAGAAGTACCGGTGTGGCTGGTCGCCCTGGGGCGGAGCGGCGCCGGTGAAGTCGCGGCTCCCCATGTCGTTGCGGACGTGGAAGGCGTTGCCGGGAAGAGCTTCGTCGCCGGCTCCGGCGCCTCGGGGCAGCTCGGTCACCTCCGCCGGGATGTCCACCGCCACCCAGTGCCAGAAGCCCGAGGGAGTCGGCGCGTCCGGGTCGAAGCAGGTCACCACGTAGCTCTTGGTGCCCTCCGGCGCCCCGGACCAGCTCAGCAGCGGTGAGGTGTTGCCCTTATCCGCCACCTGGGTGTCGGGCAGGGTGCCCTGGTGGTCGAAGTCACTGCTGGACACGGTGAACGGCGGGACGCTGGGTAGCAGGTCGTAAGGGTTCGGGCTGACGGGGCGGTCCAGACTCATGCGTCCTCCAGGTGTAGGGCGACCAGGCTCGCGCCCGACCCTAGTCCGCGTGCTGGTCCCTCTACCACGGCGGTGGCGCGCCCGGGGACAATGGACGGCGTGCTGCAGGCCATCATGGACGCGATCGCGCCCCTCGACGCGACCGCCATGACGGACGCGGAGGAGCTGCAGGCGCAGCTGACCAAGCCGCCGGGTTCCCTCGGCGTCCTGGAGCCGGCCGCGGCCACCCTGTGCGGCATCCAGGCGCAGTGCCCGCCGACGCCGCTGAGGCGCCCGGTCGTCGCCGTGTTCGCCGGTGACCACGGCGTCCATGCCCAGGGTGTGACGCCGTGGCCCCAGGAGGTCACCACCCGGATGGTCGAGAACATCTGCCAGGGCGGGGCCGCGGTGAACGTGCTGGCCCGCCAGGTCGGAGCGCAGGTGCACGTCGTCGACATGGGCGTGGCCGGCGACCTGGCACCGTCCGTCGGTCACATCGACCACCGGGTGCGGCGAGGTACGTCGGACCTGGCGGGTGGTCCGGCGATGACCACGGACGAGGCGCTCGAGGCGATCCTCGCCGGCGTCTCGGTTGCCGACCGGCTGGCCGAGGACGGATACGACTGCTTCCTCACCGGCGACCTGGGCATCGCGAACACCACCGCCTCCGCTGCGTTGGTGTGCGCGTTCACCGGTGCGGACCCCTTGCTCGCGACCGGGCGGGGCAGCGGCGCGGACGACGCCACGATGGAGCGCAAGGTGGCGGTGGTCTCCGCGGCTCTCGCCCAGCGTCCGGCCGGCGCGGACCCGGTGGAGGTCCTGGCCTCGTTCGGCGGGTTCGAGCACGCCGGGCTCACCGGGTTCCTGCTCGGTGCGGCCGCCCGCCGGATACCGGTGCTGCTGGACGGAGTCACCGCGGGTGCTGCTGCTCTCGTCGCCCGCGGTCTGGTGCCGCTCGCCCTCGACTACTGCTTCGCCGGGCACCGCAGCGCCGAGCCGGGCCACGTGCTCTGCCTGCACAGTCTCGGCCTGCGTCCACTGGTAGACCTCGAGCTCCGCCTCGGTGAGGGGACGGGTGCGCTGCTCGCCTTCCCGATCGTGCAGGCGGCCGGTGCCACGCTCCGCGAGATGGCCACCTTCGACGCGGCAGGCGTGCCGCGAAAGGACGAGCGGTGAGCGCCGATCCTGGCGGCGCCGAGTTCCCGCCGTACCCCTCTGGCCTCCGGCTCGCGGGAAAGCAGGTGGTCGTGGTCGGTGGCGGGCACGTGGCACAGCGGCGTGTACCTGGACTGCTCGCCGCCGGGGCACGAGTCGTCGTCGTGTCCCCGCAGGTGACCGCCTCGATCGAGGGGCTCGCGGCGTCTGGGGAGGTGGCCTGGCACCGACGCGCGTTCCGCGAAGTCGACCTGGACGAGGCGTGGTACGTGGTTGCGGCCACCGACGACCCGGACGCCAACGCGGCGGTCAGCCGGGCTGCGGAGCAGCGGCGGCTCTTCTGTGTCCGCAGTGACGACGCGCCGAGGGCGACTGCGTGGACCCCGGCCGTGGGACGCCACGCCGGCGTGACCGTCGCCGTGCTGGGCAACCGGCAGCCGCAGCGATCCTCGGCGGTGCGCGACGAGATCGTGGCCGGTCTGCGGGACGGGGTGATCGACGCCGACGCGCACCGGGACAAGACCCCTGGGGTGGTGCTCGTCGGCGGTGGCCCGGGGGACCCCGAGCTCGTCACGGTCGCGGCGCGCCGTGCCCTGAGCGAGGCGGACGTGGTCGTCGCCGACCGGCTGGCGCCGCGTGAGCTGCTCAGCGAGCTGGCCTCCGACGTCGAGCTGGTCGACGTGGCCAAGCTGCCGCGCGGCCGGTCCGCGCTCCAGCGGGAGATCAACACGCTCCTCGTGGACCGGGCGCGGGCGGGCAAGCGGGTGGTCCGGCTCAAGGGAGGCGACCCCTTCGTCTTCGGTCGCGGCTTCGAGGAGGTGCTCGCCTGCGCGGAGGCGGAGGTGCCTTGCACCGTCGTCCCCGGGGTGACCAGTGCCGTCGCGGTCCCAGCCGTCGCCGGCATTCCGGTGACGCACCGCGGAGTCGCCCAGGACTTCACGGTGGCGTCGGGTCACCTGCCTCCGGACGACGAAGGGTCGTCGGTCGACTGGGACGCCCTCGCCCGGCTCCGGGGGACCGTCGTGCTGCTGATGGCCGTGGAGAACCTCCCCGCCATCGCCCGGCGGCTGGTCGACGGCGGCCGGAGGGAGGACACCCCGGTGGCGGTGGTAGCCGAGGGGACGATGCCCGGCGAGAGCCGGGTGTTCTCCACCTTGGGCAGCATCGCCGAGGACATCGCCCGCGCGCAGGTGCGGCCACCCGCGACCGTGGTGGTCGGCGACGTGGTCGCCGTGGCGAACCCGGACAGGTACCCGGTGGGCTCGTGGCCGAGCTGATCGAGCTCGACGACGCGGGCGACCCGCGGCTCGCCGACTACCGGGACCTGCGCGACGTGCAGCTGCGCAGGCACCTCGAGGCCGAGCAGGGGCTGTTCCTCGCCGAGGGCGAGAAGGTGGTGCGTCGTGCGGTGGAGGCGGGCTACGAGCCGCGGTCGTTCTTGATGGCACTTCGATGGCTGCCGGGCCTTGAGGACGTGCTCGAGCGCAGCGCCGCTCCCTGTTACGTCGTCACTGAGTCGCTCGCCGAGCAGGTGACCGGGTTCCATGTTCATCGTGGAGCACTCGCGTCCTTGAAGCGGCTCCCACTGCCGTCGCTCCCGGAGGTCGTAGCGGACGCTCGCACGGTGGTCGTGCTCGAGGACATCGTCGACCACACGAACGTCGGTGCCGCCTTCCGGTCCGCCGCCGCGCTCGACGTCGACGCCGTCGTACTGTCCCCACGCTGTGCGGACCCGCTGTACCGGCGCTCGGTCAAGGTGGCGATGGGTGCGGTGTTCCACCTTCCCTGGGCACGGATGCACGACTGGTACGACGGCGTGGGGCAGCTGTCAGCCGCCGGTTTCACGACGGTCGCACTCACCACCGGCCCGGACGCCGTGGACATCGAGAAGGCAGTCGCCGGCCTGGACAAGGTTGCCCTGCTTCTCGGCTCCGAGGGACCGGGTCTGTCTGAACGCTGGCAGCGGTCCGCCGACGTGCGCGCGGTGATCCCGATGGCGGCCGGTATCGACTCGCTGAACGTCGCGGCAGCCAGCGCGGTGGCCTGTTACGTGGTTGCACGGCGCTGAGGACCGACCACCCGTGGACCTGACAGCGGACGACTGGGAGCGGACACCGTGGACGTACCCGGGCACGCCGGCACCGCACGGCGGGTTGCTGCGCGACGGCGACTTCCTGACGCTGACGCCCGGGCCGGACGTGCTGGGCGCTGCCACGATCGAGGGGACCGCGCTCGACGTGGTCCTGGCGGCGAGCGGAGTGGCGCCGACAGCCGAGCGGCAGCTGGTGGTGGCCGTCGGGTCTAACGCCTCTCCTGCGGTGATGGCGCGCAAGCTCGCCGCCGACGGGGCGAGCACGACGCTGCCGATGGCCGCGGTCGAGGTCCTCGGCCTCGCGGTGGGCCACAGCGCGCACGTGAGCCGGCGAGGGTTCTTCGCCGCAGCGCCGTACCTCCGCCCTGAGGCGGTGACCCGGACCTTCGCCTCGCTGCCGGATGCCGAGCAGCTGGACGTCCTGGACCGGAGCGAGCCGAACTACGTGCGCCGGACCCTCGACCCACGGGCCTGCCCGGTCGGCGTCGACGGCGGGACCTGGTCGGCGTCGTCCATGGTCTACGACTCGAGGTGGGGGGTCCTCGGCGAGCCGGGCAGCCTCGAGCCATGGCCGCTGCTCACCCAGGAGCAACTGTTCGAGCGGCTGGCGCAGGGGTCCTCGGCCTTCACCGCGTGCGTCGGGAGTCTGGGCGGCGGCCTGGCGTCGGTGATGCGCAGGCTGGCCGCCGACCCGAGCCTGCGGGCGCGCGTGCGCGAGATCCTTCAGGAGGACGGCTGGGCACGTCCGAGCGCGTTGCCGAGCGGCCATTCGGCCGGGTAGTCCGACTCGTGCGCGTCCGCCTGCTTGAACAGCTTCTTGCGGGTCCGCTTGTTCAGCCGGTCACCGAACACCGTGCCCTTGCAGTGGTCGGTCTCGTGCTGCAGACACCTCGCCAGCAGGCCGCTGCCCGCGAAGTGCACCGGGTCACCGCTCAGGTCCTGTCCGTCGACGCGGGCGTAGTCGGGTCGGGCACAGTCGACGAAGGCGCCGGGCAGGGACAGGCACCCCTCCTCGCCGTCGTCGAGCTTGCGGTCACGGCCGACCGGCAAGGCGA
>CADCUJ010000001.1 GCA_902805855.1 uncultured Nocardioidaceae bacterium | reverse complement strand
CTGTGGAAGTACATGATGTTCGACCCGGTCTACGGCATCATCAACTTCGTGCTGGCACCCTTCGGCGCCGGCGAGACCGACTGGGTCACCTCGTTCCCGCTCTCGTCGGTGATCGTGGCCCTGGTGTGGCAGTGGACGCCGTTCATGATGCTCCTGCTGCTGGCCGGCCTGACGGCCCAGCCGAAGGACGTGCTGGAGGCGGCCCAGGTCGACGGTGCCACCCGATGGCGGACATTCGTCTACGTCACCTTGCCGCACCTGCGCCGCTACATCGAGCTGTCGGTGCTGCTCGGCACGCTCTACATCGTCAACACCTTCGACCAGATCTACATGATGACCCAGGGTGGACCGGGCACGGCGAGCTCGAACCTGCCGTTCTACATCTACCAGCGCGCGTTCCTCGGCTTCGACGTCGGTCAGTCGGCGGCGATGGGAGTGGTGGTCGTGATCGGCACCATCATCGTCGCGACGTTCGCGCTGCGACTGATCTTCTCCAGCTTCCAGGTCGAGGAGTCCTGATGGCAAGCACTGTCGCAGGCAACGTCACTCGTAGCACCAAGACCGGGTCGACCGTCGCCACGGTCGCGACCTGGGTGATCGGCCTGATCTTCTTCTTCCCGGTCCTGTGGATGGTGGTCACCGCCTTCAAGCAGGAGGTGGACGCGTCCACCGACACCCCGAAGGTCCTCTTCACCCCGACGCTCGACCAGTTCCGCGAGGTGTTCGCATCGGGCTTCTGGCCCTACGTCGCCAACTCGGTCTTCGCGACGATCGTGTCGACCCTGCTGGTGCTTGCCCTCGCCGTGCCCGCTTCCTACGCGCTGGCGATCCGTCCGGTGAAGCGGACCCAGGACGTGCTGTTCTTCTTCATCTCGACCAAGATGCTGCCGGTGGTCGCGGTGATCGTCCCGCTCTACATCATCGCCCAGGGCATCCAGATGCTGGACCACATCTGGTTCCTGATCATCTTGTTCACCGCGATGAACCTGCCGATCGCGGTGTGGATGCTGCGCTCGTTCATGATCGAGGTGCCTGCCGAGGTGCTGGAGGCCGCGCAGGTCGATGGGGCGGCGTTGCTGCCTTCCTTCCGGCACGTGCTGCTGCCGATGATCGCGCCCGGGATCGCCGCCACCGCACTGATCTGTGTGATCTTCGCGTGGAACGAGTTCTTCTTCTCCTTCATCATCACCGCGGCCCGCGCCGGGACGGTACCGGTCTTCCTGGTCGGCTTCATCACCAGCGAGGGCCTGTTCTTCGCACAGCTGTCCGCGGCGGCGACGATGGCGGCGCTGCCGGTGGTGATCGCGGGGTGGGTCGCCCAGAAGCAACTGGTACGCGGGCTCTCCATGGGCGCCATCAAGTAGGACTTCGGTGGACACCGACGGCGCGGCGGTGATGCGGGCAGCGGTGCTGCGGGCACCGAGGGAGCTCGTGGTCGAGGAGCGGACGGTTCCGCTGCCGGGTCCCGACGAGGTGCTGGTCGCGGTGACCTCGGTGGGGACCTGCGGCTCGGACGTGCACTACTACGAGCACGGCCGGATCGGTGACTACGTGGTCCGTGCGCCCCTCGTCCTCGGGCACGAGGCCGGCGGACGGGTGGTCCGGGTGGGCTCCGCGGTCTCGGAGGCGCGGATCGGTGAGCGCGTCTCGATCGAGCCGGGGTTCCCGTGCCGTCGGTGCGCCGAGTGCCGGCGCGGGCGCTACAACCTGTGTCCGAGCATCGCCTTCTTCGGGACGCCACCGGTCGACGGTGCGTTCTGCGAGTACGTTGCCGTGCCGGCAGACTTCGCCCACCCGGTGCCCGACTCGATGTCCGACGACGCGGCGGCACTCGTCGAGCCGCTCTCCGTGGGGGTGTGGGCGAACCGCAAGGCGGCGACCGGCGCCGGAACCGCACTGCTGGTCAGCGGGGCTGGACCGGTCGGGTTGCTGGTCACGTCGGTCGCCGCGGCGATGGGCGCCTCCGACATCGTGGTGTCGGACGTCGACCCCGGTCGGCTCGAGCTCGCCAAGAGGTACGGCGCCACGGAGACTGTCGATGCTCGAGACCCGGGGGCGCTGGACGGCACCGAAGTGGACGCATACGTCGACTGCAGTGGTGTCCCTGCCGCGATCGCCACCGGTGTCTTGTCGGTCCGGCCGGCGGGCACCGTGGTGCTCGTCGGGATGGGATCGGACGAGGTGACCTTGCCGATGTCGCGGATCCAGAACCGGGAGGTGAGCGTGACCGGGACGTTCCGCTACGCCAACACCTGGCCCACCGCGATCGACCTGGTCGCCTCCGGCCGCGTCGACCTCGACGGGCTGGTCACCGCCCACGTGGACCTCGAGCACGTCGAGGATGCGTTGGCTCCCGACCCTTCGGCGCAGCACGTCAAGGTCGTCGTGCACCCCATCGCCTGAGCACGGCGAAAGTCCTAGGCGTCGAGGAGCGGGAGCACGCGGTGGGGCACCTGGGTGGCCAGGGCGATCACCGTCGAGGAGCGCACGATGCCTCGCTCCGAGAGCACGGCGTCGATCACCCGCTGCAGGTCGGCGTTGGAGCGTGCCACCACCCTGGCCCACATGTCGCCGGCACCGGTGATGGTGAACGCCTCCAGCACCTCGGGTATGCCGGCCAGGTGCTCGGCAACCGACTCGTGCCCGCCGGCACCGCCTTCCGCCTCGGCGTGGGCCTGCCGGATCTCCAAGGTCAAGAACGCCATCACCGGGTAGCCGAGCGCCTCCGGGTCCAGCCACGGACCCCACCCGGCGACGACTCCCGCACGGGTGAGCTTGTCGAGCCGCGCCTGCACCGTTCCTCGGGCGACCCCGAGCCTCCTGGACGCCTCGAGCACCCCGACCCGCGGCTGATCGGCGAACAGCCGGATCAATGTGCGGTCCAGGTCGTCCATCACCGTACTCCTGACTGTGCAAGTTGCACACTATTGCGCCGTACTGTTGCACACTCTGCGTGATTCCCGCCATCATGCATCGCATGACTGCGTCGACCACCTCCCTCACCCACGAAGAGCTCAAGGCCGACCTCACCTTGGAGCAGCTGCAGCAGCTCGTGGGCCTGGTGGAGTACGACGCGAGCAAGGACCCGTTCCCGGTGACCGCGATGGACGCGGTGTGCTTCGTGGTCGGGAACGCCACCCAGACCGCGAACTTCTACCAGCTCGCGCTCGGCATGGACCTCGAGGCATACCGCGGACCGGAGACGGGCAGCCGTGACCGCAAGAGCTACGTGTTGCGCTCGGGCTCGGCGCGGTTCGTGTTCACCGGCGGCGTCGCCCCGGACAGCCCGCTGCTCGACCATCATCGCCAGCACGGCGACGGGGTGGTGGACCTCTCGCTCGAGGTGCCCGACGTCGACCGGTGCATCGCGCACGCTCGCTCGGTGGGTGCGACGATCCTCGAGGAGCCGCACGACGAGTCCGACGAGTTCGGCACCGTCCGGATGGCCGCGATCGCCACCTACGGCGAGACTCGGCACACCCTGGTCGACCGGTCCAAGTACGACGGGCCCTACCTGCCGGGGTACGTCGCGGCCACCACGGCCGTCTCGCGCGCCGAAGGCCACCCCAAGCGGCTGTTCCAAGCCGTCGACCACTGCGTCGGAAACGTCGAGCTCGGCCGGATGGACGAGTGGGTCGCGTTCTACAACAAGGTGATGGGCTTCGTGAACATGGCGGAGTTCATCGGCGACGACATCGCCACCGACTACTCCGCGCTGATGTCGAAGGTCGTCGCCAGCGGCAACCACCGGGTGAAGTTCCCGCTCAACGAGCCGGCGGTCGCGGCGCGCAAGTCGCAGATCGACGAGTACCTGGAGTACTACGGCAGCGCGGGGTGCCAGCACATCGCGCTCGCCACCGGCGACATCCTCCGCACCGTGGACATCTTGCGCGACAACGGGATCGAGTTCCTGGCGACACCGGACTCCTACTACGACGACCCTGAGCTGCGAGAGCGTATCGGCAAGGTGCGGGTGCCGATCGAGGAGCTGAAGCGTCGCCGGATCCTCGTCGACCGGGACGAGGACGGGTACCTGCTGCAGATCTTCACCAAGCCGATGGGCGACCGCCCGACGGTGTTCTACGAGTTCATCGAGCGGCACGGGTCCCTCGGCTTCGGCAAGGGGAACTTCAAGGCGCTGTTCGAGGCGATCGAGCGGGAGCAGGAGCTGCGCGGAAATCTCTGAGAGCGAGCCTGCGGCACACTGTCCCGGTGACGACAGCCACCCAGGTGCCGGTGACCATGGACATGTCCGGCGACGAGCTGGACGCGGAGGACGCCTGGCGCACCGTGCGCAGGCACGGGCTGTGGCGCCTGGCGAGGGACTCCTTCGTCCGGTTCCGGTACGGCGACGGGTTCACCAACTCCCGGGCACTCGCGCTGCAGATGGCCCTGGGCGTCGTACCTTTCCTGCTGGCGATGACCGGACTGGTCGCCGACCTCGAGGCGGAACGGGTGACCGAGGTGCTCGCTCGCACCATCGGCACCCTGAGCCCCGGCTCCCGCAGCGACGACATGCTCTCGAACGCGCTCGCCTCGGGTGAGGCAGCCGAGGAGGCCGGCGAGGTCGCGCTGGTGCTCGGGCTGGCGTTCGCGGTGGTCTCCATGGTGACCGCCGTGGCGCAGGTCGAGCGGGGAAGCAACCGGATCTACGGGATCGCCCGGGACCGGCCCACGGTGGGGAAGTACGCGCGGGCGGCGGTGCTGACCGCGATCCTCGCGGTGCCGATCGCGATCGGGTTCGCGCTGCTCGTCGCTGGTGGGCCCCTCGGGAACGCGATGCAGGACGTCTACGGGTGGAGCGAGTCCACCGACCAGATCTGGGACGCCACGCGGTGGCCGCTCGGGCTCGTGGTCACCACGTTCACCATCGCCGTGCTCCTCGACCACGCACCGCGTCGTCGTCAGCCCGCGTTGTCGTGGCTGGGGCTCGGTGCCGCGGTCAGCGTGGCACTGACGATGGTCGCCACGGCGCTGTTGGGCCTCTACGTGAACTACAGCGACAGCTTCGGCACCACCTACGGCCCGCTGGCCGGGGTGATCGCGCTGCTGCTGTGGTGCTACCTGACCTCGGGCGCGTTCTTCTTCGGCACGGCGATGGCCGCTCAGCTCGAAGCGATGCATGCCCGGGCGCCCGAGCCCACCACCGGCGACCCGGGACCGGTCACCCAGTCCTCGCGCTGAGCCCTCAGAGCACCTTGGAGAGGAACGACCGGGTGCGCTCGTGCTTCGGGTCCGCGAGCACCTCGGTGGGGACGCCTTCCTCGACGATCTGACCGTCGTCCATGAACACCAGCTTGTCACCGACCTCGCGCGCGAAGCCCATCTCGTGGGTGACGACCATCATCGTCATCCCCTCGCCGGCGAGGTCCTTCATCACCGCGAGCACGTCGCCGACCAGCTCCGGGTCGAGCGCGCTGGTCGGCTCGTCGAAGAGCATCATGTCCGGGTCCATGGACAGTGCGCGGGCGATCGCCACCCGCTGCTGCTGGCCGCCGGACAGGTGGGCGGGGTAGGCGTCCTCCCGCTCGGCGAGCCCGACCTTCTCCAGGTTATTCCGCGCGATGGAGACCGCTTCCTCCTTGCTGCGCCGCTTCACCCGCTGCTGGGCGATGGTCAGGTTGCGCATCACGGTCAGGTGCGGGAACAGGTTGAACGACTGGAAGACCATGCCGATCCGGCTGCGCACCTTGTCCACGTCGATGTCGGGGTCGGTGATCTCGATGCCCTCGACGATGATCCGGCCGGAGGTGGGCTCCTCCAGCCGGTTCACGCAGCGCAGCAGCGTCGACTTGCCCGATCCCGAAGGCCCGACGACGCACACCACCTGGCCGTTGTCGACATGGAAGTCGATCCCCTTGAGCACCTCGTTGGCACCGAACGCCTTGTGCAGGTCGTCGACGTCGATTGCCGGTGCGTCGGGGTTGAACTGCGGCTCGGTCATCTCAACGTGCCCTCTCGGCGCGGGCTTCCATCCGACGTACGACGACCGCCAAGGGCACCGTGATCAGCAGGTAGGACAGCGAGATCACGATCAGCGGGGTGAAGTTGTTCTCCTGGTTCAAGGTCTCCCGGCCGAAGGCGGCAAGCTCGACGCTGGAGAGCGTGTAGCCGAGCAGGTAGACCAGCGAGGAGTCCTTGGTGAGCAGGATCAGCTCGTTGGTCAGTGGCGGCAGGACGATCCGGAACGCCTGCGGGATGACGATGGACCGCATCGCCCGCGTCTGCGGCATGCCCAGGGAACGGGCCGCCTCCATCTGCCCTTTCGGCACCGCCTGGATCCCGGCCCGGATGGTCTCGGCCATGTAGGCGCCGCCGACCAGGCCGAGGGCGAGGGTGGCGATGCCGAGCACCCCGCCAGGGATCTCCCGCCCGGGAAACGCGATCGGGACGCCCACGCTCAGCGAGATGAAGACCACCAGCGCAGGCAGACCGCGGAAGAACTCGATGAAGCCGGTGGCCAGCCAGCGGTAGGGACCGACCGAGGACAGGCGCATCAAGGCGAGGAGCAGTCCGAGCACCAGCCCGAAGGTGAAGCCGCACGCCGTGTAGAGCACGGTGTTCTTCAGGGCCGTGAGCAGCACTTCGGGGAACATGGCCGCGATGATGTCCGTGCGGAGGAACTGTTCGCGCAGGGTGCCCCAGTCGGCGACGAGGGCGGCGAGCGCGACGGCCACGACGAGCACCGCGTACTGCACACCGCGCGAGACCTGGGCGCGCTTGCGGGGGCTCATCGCCATCTGCGGCTCCTCAGTCCCGCGCTCGGCTGCGGGGCCTCAGCCCACGAAGCCGGGCAGCTCGGCGTCGGGGAAGTACTTGCGGAACAGCTTCTCGTAGGTGCCGTCCTGCTTGGCCTGGTCGAGCACCTGGTTGGTGGTGTCGAGCAGCGCGTCGTTCTGGTCCTTGGCCACCGCGAAGCCGTACTGCTCGCCGGTGTCGAACTCGATGGACACCTCGGTGTCCGGGTTCTGCTCCACGTAGTCATAGAGCACCCCGTTGTCGTTGATGCCGGCGTCGACGCTGCCGGTCTTGACTGCGCCGCTGAGCAGCGCGAGGTCCTCGAACACCTTGAGCTCGACGTCGGCGGGCGCGTTCTCCTCGGCGTACTCCTGACCGGTCGTACCCGTCTGCACGCCGAGCGTCTTGCCGGACAGGGACTCCAGGGAGTCGTAGCCGGCGCCCTTCTGGACCAGCAACGCCTGGGTGGCGTTGAAGTACGGGTCGGAGAAGTCCATGACCCGGGACCGCTCCTCGGTGATCGTCATCCCCGCGGCCGCGAGGTCGCACTTGCCGGTGCTCATGGCCTGACCGGTCTCGATCGTCTCGAACGGGGTGTTCACGATGGTCTGCTCCACGCCCAGCTCCTTGGCGACGAGGTCGACCATGTCCACGTCGAAGCCCACGATCTGGCCGTCCTCCTGGTACTGGAACGGCTCGTAGGGCAGGTGCGTGCAGACGGTGAGCTTGCCTTCGGCGACCACCTTCTCACCGCCCTCGAGCGCGGTGGAGTCATCGTTCGCCGCGCACGACACGAGGAGCAAAGGCACCAGTGCGACCGCGGCCAGGGTCTTGACGAACCGAGTGTCCATGACCTCAGACTATGCCGCTGACAGGGGGCCGATGTGCAGCGCGTCCGCTAGCGCGGCGGGAGGATGGTCCCGGTCACCTCGCCGAGTCCGAGGCGGCCGCCGTTCGCGCCCGGAGCAGTGGCCCGGATGGTGACGGTGTCTGCGTCCTGGAGGAAGCTACGCTCCTCGCCGCGGACCGAGAAGGGTTCGGCGCCACCCCACGACAGCTCGAGGAACGAGCCGCGCTGGTCACGTCGGCCGCCGCTGACCGTCCCGGAGGCGAACAGGTCCCCGGTGCGCAGCGAGGCGCCGTTGACGGTGAGGTGCGCGAGCATCTGCGCGGGTGCCCAGTACATCGAGGAGTACGGCGGGCGTGCCACCGTCTGGCCGTTCAGCTCGATCTCGAAGTCGATGTCGAGGCCGGCGCCCGGTCCGACGCGCAGGTACTCGAGCGGCTCAGGGTCCTGACCGGGCAGGTCGGTCCTTGCGGCCTGGAGTGCCTGCAGGGGGGTGACCCACGCCGAGACCGACGTCGCGAACGACTTGCCGAGGAACGGGCCCAGCGGGACGTACTCCCAGGACTGGATGTCGCGGGCCGACCAGTCGTTGAGTGCGACCACCCCGAAGACGTGGTCGGCGAAGCCGCCCACGTCCACCGCCTCGCCGAGCGACGAAGGCACACCCACCACGAACCCGAGCTCGGCCTCGATGTCGAGACGTCCGGACGGGCCGTAGGAGGGCGTCGTCTCGTCGGGCGCCTTGCGCTGGCCGCGTGGGCGGTGGACGTCGGTGCCCGAGACGACCACGGTCCCCGCACGACCGTGGTAGCCGACCGGGAGGTGACGCCAGTTCGGCAGCAGTGGCTCGGCGTCGGGGCGGAACATCTTGCCGACGTTCGTGGCGTGCTCGAGCGAGCAGTAGAAGTCCACATAGTCGGCGACCGCCACCGGCAGGAGCATCTCCACCTCCGCCACCGGGATCAGGGACGGCTCGACGATCGCCCGCTCCGCCTCGTCGGTGACCAGACCGGTGACCCAGCTGCGCACCGACTCCCAGGTCCCGCGGCCGGTGGCCAGGAACGGGTTCAGCTCCGGAGCTTCGAAGAGATGGGCGACCTCGAGCATCTCGCTGGCAGCGACGGGGGCGAGGTCGAGCACGTGCTCGCCGATCCGCACGCCGACTCTGGGCGGCTCGTCGCCGTGGGAGAACACTCCGTAGGGGAGGTTGTCGGCGTCATAGAGCGAGCCGGCGGCGCCGTCGACCCAGGTGGTCGGCTGAGTCATCTGCTGACCAGGCCGAGGTCGACCAGGTCCTCCAGCGGTTCGAGCACGCTGCACGAGCCGAACGACCCGAACCAGGTCCGGGCCGATGCCAGTGCCTGGTCGCCTGCCTCCGCGAGGAGCTTGGTGACCGCCGACGGGTCCGCCTCGTCGAGAAGGTCGGCCACCTCCTCCAGCGATGCCCCGTCGAGGCTGGCGCGGGTGGCGAGCAGGACGTTCAGGAACCCGTGGTGCTCGAACCCGGTCTCCGGGTCCCGGTGACGCACCGCTCGATGCAGACCGGCGGTGCACTTGAACCGCAGCTCACGGTCCAGTGCGGCCGCGATGCAGGTGGCGATCTCGGCCGATGGAGGGAAGGCGGCCGCTTCCACCCCGCCGGTGCGCAGCTTCACGCGTAGGTCGGCCACCGCCAGCTGGTCCGCGGCCGCCAGCCAGGACGCCGACGGTTGCCGCCCGCGCAGCCGCGGCAGCTCGACGTAGACGGCCACCTCCTCGGCCAGCTGCTCAGCCGCGGGCCCGACGACCCGGTCGACGGCGGTGACCAACCGCTGCGCGTTGTGCGCGAGCGCACCGGTGTCGTCGTCTCGCACGGCGACCTCCAGGGAGCGGACCTCCAGACCTGCGTCGCGGGTCGCCCAGCTCACCGCGGGCTCGACTGCACCCGCGCCGCCGGTCACCACGAGGCTGACCGGGAACCCCACGTCCTCCAGCTCGGGGAGCACCGGATCGCTGACCACGAACGGGCCGAGCAGGCCGGCGTACCACTGCTCACGGTGCCGCCGGTGGGCCGTTACCGCCTCGGGGAGCGGGGCGTTTCCGGGGGGAAAGATCGCCGCGTCGTCGACCAAGGCCTGGTACGGCGGAGGAACGGTTGACACGCCGCCGACCCTAACGCATCGTTGTCCTGAACGAACAGCTACGTCCGATAAACGGAAGGACCGCGATGGCGCACTATCGCCAGGTGGGTTCCATCCCGCCCAAGCGGCACACCCAGTTCCGGGCCGGTGGCGACGGCGGGGCGCTGCAGTACGAGGAGCTGATGGGCGAGGAGGGCTTCTCCTCCGACTCCGCACTGCTCTACCACCGCGGCGTGCCCTCGGCCATCGTCGACAGCCAGGTCTGGGAGCTGCCCGAGCAGCGCACCGAGCCCAACCATCCGCTCAAGCCGCGTCACCTGAGGTTGCACACGCTGTTCTCCGGCCAGGAACCGGCCGAGCTCGACCCCGTGCAGGGACGTCGGCTCGTGCTCGCCAATGCCGATGTGCGGATCTCCTACGTGGTGGCCGGCCAGCCCTCGCCGTACTACCGCAACGCCACCGGCGACGAGTGTGTCTTCGTGGAGTCCGGGAGCGGGACGGTGGAGACGGTCTTCGGCGTGCTGGCGTTCCGGCCCGGCGACTACGTCCTTGTGCCCCGCGCGACCACGCACCGCTGGCTTCCGGACGGGGGCCCGGTGCGGGCCTACGTGATCGAGGCCAACAGCCACATCACGCCGCCGAAGCGGTACCTGTCCCGCTACGGGCAGTTCCTGGAGCACGCGCCGTACTGCGAGCGGGACCTGCACTCACCGGAGGAACCGCTGCTGGCAGAGGGGACGGACATCGAGGTCCTGGTCAAGCACCGCGGCAACGGACCCGGAGGCATCGTCGGCAGCCGGGTGACCCATGCGACGCATCCGTTCGACGTGCTCGGCTGGGACGGCTGCCTGTACCCGTACACCTTCAACGTCGAGGACTTCGAGCCGATCACCGGTCGGGTGCACCAGCCGCCCCCGGTGCACCAGGTCTTCGAGGCAGGCAACTTCGTGGTCTGCAACTTCGTCCCGCGCAAGGTCGACTACCACCCGCTGGCGGTGCCGGTGCCCTACTACCACTCCAACGTCGACAGCGACGAGGTGATGTTCTACGTCGGCGGCGACTACGAGGCGCGAAAGGGCTCGGGAATCAACATCGGCTCGATCTCACTGCACCCCGGCGGGCATGCGCACGGCCCGCAGCCGTCGGCGATCGAGGCCTCACTCGGGGCGGAGCACTTCGACGAGCTCGCGGTCATGGTCGACACCTTCCGCCCGCTGGAGCTGGGCGAGGGCGGCCTGGCCGTGGAGGACCCTGCCTACGCCTGGTCCTGGGCCGGTCGCTCGCTCGACGGAGGGACCTCGACGGCGACCGCCGACAGCTCCGGCGACGGTGGCCCTGCGGTCTACAGCAACAGCTGAGCCGTGCCGAGCTACGTCGCGTTGCTTCGCGCGGTCAACGTCGGCAAGCGGCAGGTCACGATGACGGCGCTGCGAGAGTGCCTCACCGCGTCCGGCCTCGAAGAGGTCGAGACCTACATCCAGACCGGAAACGTCCGGTTCCGGAGCACGATGCGCTCGGCGGCCAAGGTCGAGCAGCACGTGGAGAGGACGCTCGCCGCCGGCTGCGGCTTCGACGTGCCCGCGATCATCTTCACTCCGAGCGAGCTCCGCCAGGTGTACGACGACGCGGTGGCCGCGACGCCGGCTCGAGGCAATCCAGGGGGCGAGAACCGCTACGTCGTGTTCTTCAAGGAGGGCGACCAGCCCAGCGGCGCGGGCGCCGACGCGATCGCCGCGTGGGACCGCGAGGGTGAGGCGGGACTGGTGATCGGGCGCGCAGTGCACGTGTGGCTCGACGGTCCGATGCATCGGGCGAAGTTCTTCGGCGCGTTCGCGAAGCCGCTGTTCCCGGGGACCAACCGCAACCTCACCGTGGTCACGGCGCTGGCGCGACGTTGGGGGTCCTGACCCGCTGGAGGGTGCGCACGGACCGCGAGCTCAACGTGGCCAGCGCCACCGCGAGGTAGACACAGCCGCTGACCACCAGCACGTTGCGGTAGCCGAAGGCGTCGCCGAGCGGGCCGTAGAGGACCTGGCCGATGGGCATCGCGACGAAAGAGCCCAACGCGTCGTAGGAGTAGGCGCGGGAAAGCACCTCGTCGTCGATGTTCTCCTGCATTGCCAGGCTCCAGCCGATGCTGAAGACCTCGACTCCCATGCCGGCCAGGAACGCTGCGGCCAGCAGCGGCAGCAGCTGCGGGTCGACCCCGAGCATGAACAGGGGCAGGCTGAACACCGCCATGCCGAGCATCCCTGCGCGCAGCGGGAACCTGACCCGGACCTTGAGCATGACCAGGGTCATCAGCACCAGGCCCAGCGACTCCGCGGAGAGCACGTAGCCCCAGCCCTTCTCACCGATCGTCTCCTTGGCCAGGGCGGGCCCGAGGGTGAACCAGGCTCCTGCATGGATGGCGTTGAGGACGCTGAAGCCGGCCACGACGACCCAGAGCCAGGTGTTGCCGGTGAAGACCGACCAGCCGTCGCGTAGCTCACGGATCATGCTGGCCTCGTCCGGCGTGCGTTCGCGAGGCGGCAGCTTGACGCGGGAGATGAGGCCCGCCGCCGCGAGCCAGGTGAGTGCGTCGATCGCCAGCGCCCAGCCGGGGCCGACGGTGACCACGAGCAGGGCGGCGATCGTGGGACCGACGATCGCCAGGCCGCCACGTGAGAAGGACAGCAGCGCGTTGGCCTGCTGCAGGTGGCTGCGCGGGGCGAGCCTGGGGATCAGACCGTCCATCGCCGGCATGCTGAACGCGGCCACGGTGCCGTTGAGCGCCTCCAGGACGATGACCATCCAGAGCTCCGCGCTTCCGCTGATCACCAAGAAGGCGACCACACCCTGGGTGAGTGCGGCGAGCAGGTTCGAGACCTGCATGACGGTGGCCCGCGAGAAGCGGTCGGCGACGACGCCGCCGAAGAGCAGGAACCCCACCATCGGGACGGTGCGCGCCGCGAGCACCAGACCGAGCGCGGTAGCGGTGCCGCCAGGAAGCTCGAGCACCGCGAACGCGAGCGCGATCGGAGCCATCATCGACCCTGTCGTCGAGACCACCCGTGCCGCGTAGTACCAGGCGAACGGTGGCTCGCGCAGCGGGGTCAGCGCGTCAGGGAACCTCATCATCGGTCCATCTCGAAGACGGCCGCGGTCATGTTGACGTGGATGGTGCCGGGGGTGTGAGGAGGCTTCGCCTCCGCGTGGATCAGGTCGGAGCCTTGGCGTACGAGCGTGACGACCTCATCCCACACCGTCGGCTCGACCCACATCTCCGCGTCGCTGATGAGGTTCTTGTTCGTGGAGCGTCGTACCGCGAACCGACGGACCAGCTCGTCGGCGACGGCTCGGACATAGAGGTCGCGATCCTCGGGCGGGGTTTCCGCCGGCAGCTCGGTGCGCTCCCAGGGGTGTCGGTACCGCTTCGCGACACCGCCGCGGATCCGTTCCTCACCGGCTTCGATGAGCATCCCCGCCGAGGCGAGCACACGGAGGTGGTAGGAGGCGTTCGCGTGCGTGAGGTCGAGCTCACGCGCTACCTCGGCGGCGCTCATCTGCGCACCGGTCAGCAGTGACAGGATGCGCAGGCGGAGCGGATGCGCGGTCGCGCGCAACGACGAGATGTGTTCGGTCTCCGGATCCGGCACCGGGCCCC